>NZ_JAQGLJ010000128.1 GCF_028292945.1 Sphingomonas bacterium
CGACCGCCGCGAAGGCCGCCGCGTCGCTGCGCGCGGCCAGCGCCACGACGACGAACATGACGCCGTCGCCGAACAGCAGGATGAACAGGCCCAGCAGCGACGTGACGAACGCGCCGAGCCGCCACCCCGTCAGCCGCTCGGGCGGCTTGGTCGGCCAGAGCGCGCCCGCGCCCTGGAGCAGCAACGCCAGCGCCAGCAGCAGCTGGCGCGCTTCGGGTGTCAGCTGCGGTGCGATGAGTGCGCCACCCGCCGCCGCGATGCCGCTCGCACCCGCCAGCGCCAGCAGCGCCGCCGTGATGACCACGCCGGGCGCCTTGTACCGATCGGCGAGGATCGCGGCGAGATGCGCGGGTTTGTCGCCGACCTGTGCCAGCGCGGCCGCGACCAGCGCGGCCATGAGGGCGTCCATCCCGCTAGGCTGCGAGTCGCACCGAGCACGCCGCCGCGAAGGTGTCGCACGCCGCGACGTCCTGCCGCTCGGCGCTCACCGCGTCGCGCAGCATGGCGAGCCAGCCATGGACCAGCGGGCCGCGCCCGTTGCGGCCCTCACCGCGCGCCAGCGCCGCCTCGATGAAATGCGCCACCGTCACGGTCGGGTTGAGCCCGGCGTGGTGCGCGATGTGGCGGATCTCGTCGACCGCCACCGCCATCTCGCCGTTGCGCAGATAGGGCGCGCGCACGTCGATCGCGGCGATCCGCGCCGTCAGCTCCATCCGCACCGCGTCCAGGTTCGCTGCCCGTCCCATGCCGCCCTCCACCGCTATCGACGAAGGCTGCGCCCAAAGCGATTACCGGCCGGTTAAGGCTGGCCTTATTGACTTAGCCGAGCCGTTCCGCCATGCGCCCCGGCTGTTCCGAGCGGCGGCGTCTTGCCGGCCGCTCGCTTGCATTTTCAGGATATGGGCTCATGGCCAAGCCGACTACCGTCAAGATCAAGCTCGTCAGCTCCGCCGACACCGGCTTCTTCTATGTCACCAAGAAGAACCCGCGGACCAAGACGGAGAAGCTCAGCTTCAAGAAGTACGATCCCGTCGTGCGCAAGCACGTCGACTTCAAGGAAGCGAAGATTAAATAGCTGGCACAGCGGATTAGCGCAGCTAATCCGCGACTCGACGCCAGCTACGGCTGGCGTCCGCGAAGCTGACGACCGACGACGCGGCTTTGCCGCGGCGTGGCCCTCCCGTTCCTCCCCAACTTCGACTGTGTCGCACGCGTCGCGCATGGATGCTGAACCCAGTTCAGCATGACGGGACTGCTGGCGCCGAAAGCCTACAGCAACCCGTTCACCGCCTCCATGAACCGCGCCAGGCTGATCGGCTTCGACACATAGCTCGCCGCACCCGCCGCGCGGATCCGCTCCTCGTCGTCGCGGCCGGCATAGGCGGTCACCGCCATGATCGGGATCGCGGCCAACTCCGCATCCGCCTTCAGCTCGACGATCAGCTCGAACCCCGTGACCCAAGGCATCTGGATGTCCATCACGATCAGGTCGGGACGGAATTCGCGCGTGCGCGCCACCGCCTCGCGCCCGTCACGCACCGGCTCCACCTCCAGCTCGTGCGCGCGCAGCAGATCGCTGAACAGTTTCAAATTGAGTT
The DNA here is from genome assembly GCF_028292945.1 of Sphingomonas bacterium. Taxonomy (GTDB): domain Bacteria; phylum Pseudomonadota; class Alphaproteobacteria; order Sphingomonadales; family Sphingomonadaceae; genus Sphingomonas. The sequence goes on from NZ_JAQGLJ010000128.1 coordinate 1,599, forward strand.
CGTTGTCCTCGACAACGAGCACCTTCTTTGCCACTCGGCCCCCATGTTCTCCAAGGCACGACGCTAAGCGATGCGACAGTCCGACACAAACGAAGACGGCAGCGACGACGACGCCAAGACCCTGGCGCTACGTGCCCTGATCTGGACACTGGCGGAGCAGGACCGCGCCCAGCGGCTGCTCGCGGTGACGGGTATCGAGCCCGCCGACCTGCGCGCGCGGATCGGCGACCCGGCGGTGCTCGCCGCGTCGCTCAACTTCCTGCTCGCCAACGAGGCCGATCTGGTCGCCTGCGCCGCCGACATCGGCATTCGACCCGATGCGCTCGCCGCCGCCGCACAGGAACTGGACGCATGAGGCCGCTGCTGATTACCGATTGCGACGAAGTGCTGCTCCACATGGTGAAGCATTTCCGCACCTGGCTGGACGAGCATCACGATATCGACTTTGCGATCGGCGCAGGCGACTTCCAGCAATCCATGCGCCGCCGCGACCGCGAGGGGCCACTGGAAGGCGAAGAGATGTGGAGCCTGCTCCGGGACTTCTTCCCCCGCGAGATGCACCGCCAGACGCTGGTGCCGCACGCGGCCGAGGCGCTCGGCGAGCTTGCCGAGATCGCCGACATCGTGGTGCTCACCAACCTGCACGACGAATGCCAGCAACCACGGCTTGAGCAACTCGCCGCGTTCGGGATCAATCATCGCGTGGTATGCAATCAGGGCGGAAAGGGCGAGCCGGTCGCGCGGCTGGTGGCGGAATTCGGTGATCCCGTGACGGTGTTCGTCGATGACCTGCCCGTCCACCACGCCTCCGTCGCGCGCCATGCGCCGCAGGTACATCGGCTGCATATGGTGTCCGAACCCGAGTTGGCGGGCGCGATGCCCGCCGCGCCGCAGGCGCATGTCCGAATCGACGACTGGCGCGAGGCACAGGCATGGATCGCCGCCCGCTTCGCCGCCGGCCAGCCCGCGCCAACGCTGAAGGAGCACGCATGACCATCGCCGACCGCCTGACCGAACTCGGGATCGAGCTGCCGCAAGCGGCCGCGCCGGTCGCGGCCTATGTGCCGACCGTGCTCGCCAACGGGCTGCTCCACGTCTCGGGCCAGCTGCCCTTCCGCGACGGGCAGGTCGTAACCGGGCGGCTGGGCGAAGAGGTCGACATCGCCGGTGGCCAGGCGGCCGCGCGGCTATGCGGCCTGATGCTCCTGGCGCAGGTCGACGCAGCCGTGGGGCTCGACCGGGTCGAGCGGGTCGTCAAACTGGGCGTGTTCGTCAATTCGGCCGGCAGCTTCACGCAGCAGCCCGAAGTCGCCAACGGCGCGTCCGAGCTGATGCAGGATGTGTTCGGCGAGAAGGGCCGCCACGCTCGCGCCGCCGTCGGCGTGCCGACGCTGCCGCGCGGTGCGGCGGTGGAGGTCGACGCCGTGTTCCAGGTGCGGAGCTGAGGCAATTCTCCTTCGCCGTAATGGCTGGGGAGGAGAAGGGTAGGCGACCGGTCTTCAAACCCTACATGCCCCAACAATGACCGCCGTCACCGCCCGCCTCGCCCCCGGCGTGTCCACCGTCCCCGCCGCCGACTGGGACGCTTGCGCCGGTACGGGCAATCCCTTCATCGGCCACGCCTTCCTCGCCGCGCTGGAGGCCTCGGGCAGCGTCGGCGGGCGGTCGGGCTGGCAACCGGTGCCGGTGATCGTCGACGGCGCGGACGGCAAGCCCGCCGCTGTCGCTCCCGCCTATCTCAAACAGCACAGCCAGGGCGAATATGTCTTCGATCACGGCTGGGCCGATGCATGGACGCGCGCCGGAGGTAATTACTACCCGAAGCTGCAGATCGCCGCCCCCTTTTCGCCCGTGCCCGGCCCGCGCCTGCTGCTGCGTGACCCGGCCGCCGGGCCTGCGCTAATCGCCGCGCTGGAGGCGGTCACCGACCAGCATGGCCTGTCGTCCGCGCACGCGACGTTCGTCGCCCCCGATCAGGTGGCGCTGTTCGAGGCGGCGGGATGGCTGATCCGGCAGGGAACGCAGTTTCATTGGCGCAATGACGGTTACACCAGCTTCGAGGATTTCCTCGTCCAGCTCGCCAGCCGCAAGCGCAAGGCGATCAGGAAGGAGCGCGCCGCCGCCGTCGCGGGGCTGACGATCCGCCACCTGACGGGCAGCGAGATCGGGCCGCGCGAATGGGCGGCGTTCTGGTGCTTCTATCAGGATACGGGCAGCCGGAAGTGGGGCACACCCTATCTGACGCGCACGTTCTTCCCATTGCTGGGCGAGGCGCTGGGCGACCGCGTGCTGCTGATCCTAGCCGAGCGCGACGGCATACCCATCGCCGCCGCGCTCAACCTGATCGGCAACGACACGCTGTACGGCCGGTATTGGGGGTGTACCGAAGAGGTGCCGTTCCTCCATTTCGAGCTATGCTATTACCAGGCGATCGATGCCGCGATCGCGCGCGGGCTCGCCACGGTGGAAGCGGGCGCGCAGGGCGAGCACAAGCTGGCGCGCGGCTACGTCCCCGTGCCCACCTGGTCCGCCCACTATCTGCCCGACCCGGGCTTTCGCCGCGCCGTCGCCGAGTTCCTGACACGCGAACGCGCGGCGGTGGCGCAGGAGATCGATTATCTGGGCGAGCTGACCCCGTTCCGGCGCGGCTGAACAGGCTGGCGAGGGTCGACCCGATACAGCACGTCGTCGCCGTTGCTCCACACCGGCGTCAGCCCGCGCACCAGCGCCTGCTCATAGGGCGGCGGCTGGATCAGCCAGACATAGTCGAACGCGCCCCGTGGAAACCTGGCCAGCGAGCGGCGGATCGGTCGCCACCATTCGCCCCGACACTGGCGATCGGTCACGATCTGCGAAGGATCGTGCGACCAGCCGCGCGCCGGCCCCGGCTTGACGGTCAGCTGCTGCGCGCCGGGCATCGACCATTGATCGTTGGCAAAGGCGAGGCGGCGCACCAGCAGCATGGCCGGAAGGTGCTCCAGGCGCGAATAGGCCCAGTCGTCCTGACACCGCCGCCCAACCATCGTCAGCACCCGCGCGCCGACGGGAACGCGATCCAACGCCGCGAGCGCCCGGTCATAGCGCTGATCGTACAGCCAGTAGCTCGCCGTCGTGCCGGCCAGCCGCGCGCCGAAGAAGAGCAGCCCAAGCCCCGCAAAGATCGTCGCCCCGCGCCACGACAGCCCCGGCCTTGGCCGGATCGCGATCACCGCGATCGCCAGCACGAACGGCGCCAGCCGCATGTCGGCATAGGCGGACCCGAACACAATGCGCGGCAGCACGAGGAATACCGCCGCCAGGAACGCCGCCGACACGCCGAGATGGCGCGAATATTCCAGCCCGCGATGCCGGAGGCCGACCACCAGCACCACGAACAGCAGCAGCACCGATGCAAGATCGAAGACCTGCCAACGGTCGCGCAGCATCATCGCGATCCAGTTGATCTTGGCCTGCCAGTTGAACCAGTCGGCAGTCTGCCCGGTGACGTGATCGCCCGAGCGCCAGAACACCATGAACGCGATCGGCACCGCCAGCGGCAGACAGCCGGCGCCTGCGCGCACCCAGCTCGCCAGCCAGTGGCCGTGGTGCCCCTCTTTCAACCGGTCATGCTGGCGGATCATCTCGGCGGAAAAGGCGAGCACGCCCAGCGCGCCCCAGCCAAACGTATGGCACAGCCACAACAGGCACGAGAGCGGTAGGAATAACCAGGCGCGTAACGCGAACCGCCCCTGCCGCGCGAGCCGCAGCCACAGCGCGAAGAGGTTCAGCGCGATCGCCATCGACAGCGCGTAGTTGGCGAATCCGAACTGGAACGGATAGCTGTACGCCAGCGGCAGCGCGAACAGCGCGGTCGCGGGCACGCGCCCATGCACCTCGCGCGCAATCCACAACAGCCCCGCGACCGTCAGTGCCGGGACGGTGATGACGATCAGCTTGACCGCGAGTTCGAGTCCGAACAGGCGCTCCAGCGGGATGACCAGCAGGTCGATGCCCAGATTGCCGATCAGCGACCAGCGAAAGTCATACCAGGCGCGCAGGTGCGGGACCGAATCGATCGCCAGCTGCACGCGATAGCGACCAAGATGGCCCGGCAGATCGACCAGCGGCGGAATCTCCGGCCATAGCAGCGGGATCGTCGACGCGAGCGCCAGCAGCGCCACGAACGATCGGGTCTGCCACCAGTGAAGACGGTCTCCCTGCATGGGAGGCCCTTATCGCTGCGCCGCCTATCGCGACAAGCGGCGTGCGTAGATAATGCCGCCGTCGGGCAGCGTCCGCACCGCCACCCACCCGGGCAGCGGTGTCGCCCGTGCCGGACCGGGCATCGCGGCGCAGGCGAGCGCATGGGTGACTTTCCACTGGCGGGCGATGGCCTCTGCCATGCCCGGTTCGCCGAGATAGAAGGCGTAGGCCGCGCGGTTGCCCGCCCCGTTGCGGTGATAGGGCGCCGCGATCACTGCCTGTCGGGTTCCGGCAAGGATGTACGCGCCAGCGTCGATCGGTGCCATGACGATGCCGGCGGGCAGCGCGTCGAGCGCCGCCAGCATCGCAGGAGAGGTGCAATCACCCGGGCCATGGCTCGGCGGATCAGGAGCGTGCGTCAGCGCGTCGGCGGCGAGCGGATAGAGCATCCCCGCCGACGCGGCCCATGCCCCCACCAGCCGCAGCGTTCCTCCGGCCCGCGCCGCCGTGATCGCCGCGGCCAACGCCGGGGCGGCAAGCAGCGCGCCGGCATAGGCGCCACGCAACGTCGTCAACGTCACTGCCAGCGTGGCGATCTGCAGCACCAGCAACGCCGCCCACGGCCAGGTTCGCGTGGCGCACACGCGCCAGCCGGCACAGGCCATGCCGGCCAGCATCACGCCGGCATAGCCGATCGCGGTCGCGGGCGGTGCGGCGAACATCGACTGCGCCTCGCCGACCTGGGCGAGCCACAGCCGCGCCATCGTCGCGTCGACCCCACCATAGGGCCGCAGGCAGGCGGGCGAGAGCCACAGCGCCACGCCAGCCGCCACCGCTGCGACGCCGAGCGCCACCGTTGTTCTTGCTCGCCAGCCGGTGAGCCGGCCGTCGAGCAGCGCCAGCACAAGCGGAATGGGCGCGACGGCCACCGCCGCCTGCCATGCTGCCCGCGTAAAGCCGTCGCACGCCGGATAGTCCCAGGCCGAGGTCGCGAACACGCCTTTGCCCGCAGCCAGCGCGACCAGAGCGCCGACGCCCAGACCCTGCAATCGCGCCGTCGCACCGGGCCGTGCGGCGATCCATCCAGCGGTCGCGACCACGCCGATCGCGGCTAGCATCGGCGCGGTCTCCAGCCCGACGACCAGGCTCGCGGCCGCCACCACGCCGATCGCGAACCCGGTGCCGGCACTCGCCGGCAGGAGCAGCGCAAGGACGCCGCCGAGCAGCAGCACCATCTGCAGGCCGTGATGATCGATCCGACCCGGCAGGAAGACCGTGGTCGCCGGATACGCGATCGCTGCCACCGCGAGCGCGGTCGGCGCGTGCGTCCCCAACGCCCGCGCGATGCGCGCGACGAGCAGCAGCGCGGTCGCGAAGAGCAGGAGCGGCCAGGCGACAACGGCCGCCACTTCGGCCGCGTACGTCCCGGTCAGCGGCGTCAGCATGAGGATCAGCGCGGCCGGGACGAGATCCGGCAGCCGCGACCAGTGCATCGGTGACCCGCCCGCGAGCCGATATTGCGTGACATCGGCGAACGCCTGCCCCGCCAGCCAGTCGCGGATCTGCTGCAGCCGGACGACATCGTCGGTATCCGGCAGGTGCAGCCGCGACAGCGCCGCCCAGTCGGACCACGTCCACGCCGCGCCCAAAACGAGCGCGAGCCCGATCGCCAGCAGGGCATCACGGCGGAGGTGAGTAGCGAACACCACCGTGTCGCTAGCGCGATGGCCTTTAAGGCCGGGTTACACATCCACCTCGCGCACCACGTCGGCCGCCTGCGTGATTGCCCGCTATCGCCACCTGTCTATGCTGCGCCCGGATGAACGACATGACCGACGACGGCCTTGGCAATGCCTGTGCGGGCCTCGGCGAGGATGTGCTCGTCGAACTGCGGGCCATCGCGCGCGTGGCGACGGAAGCGAACGGCCTTGTCCTGACCTTGGCAACAAAGGTGGGCGGCGCTGCCGGCGCCGTACTGGATCGCCTGCCCATCGCGGTGCGAGATCGGCTGGGCGACCTGACCGAAGCCGCCCTGCGCGAGAGCTATCGCGTCGCGTTCCGGACGCAGGATGGACCGGTTGCGGGCGAGGCGGGCTGGGCGAGCGGTCCCGGATGGCATCGCGCTGCGACGGCTGTGACGGGCGCGATCGGCGGTCTCGGCGGGATCGCGACCACGATTGCGGAACTGCCCGTCACCACCACGCTGATCCTGCGCTCGATCCAGGAGGTCGCTCGCGGCCATGGCGAGGACCTCGCCGACCCGGACGTGCGCGCCGCCTGCATCGCGGTGTTCGGCCTGGGCGGCCCCGGCCGCGCGGACGATCAGGCCGACACCGGCCTCGTCGCCGTCCGCCTGGCGCTCAGCGGCAAGACGGTCGCGCCGATGATCGCGGCGGTCCTCGCGCGCTATGGGGTGATGGTCGGGCAGAAAGCACTGGCGCAGGCGACGCCGCTGATCGGCGCAGCGGTCGGCGCGACGCTCAACCCGGCGTTCACCGGCTTCTACCAGAACATGGCCGACGTCCATTTCCGCCTGCGCAAACTGGAACGCGCGCACGACCCGGAGCGGATCGGCGCGTGCTATGACCGGATCGCGGCGAGGCTCGGCGGATGAGCCTCAAACCGTCCGCCGTTGTCGCCGAGCCCGCGTTGTTTCTGCTGCGGCTGCGCTATGGCGTGGCGACCGGCTTGTCGCGCTTCATCGAGCCGAGCCTGACGGGGCTCAAGGCGGCCAAGACCGGCGCCGCCGTCGCCGGCTCCTCGACGGTTGCCGCCACCGTCTTCGGGCATACCGCGACCGGCGGGATCATCGGCTGGCTCGGCTTGGGTTCGGCGGCGGCGACACCGGTTGGCTGGGTGGTCGCCTCGGCGATCGCCACGGGCGCGGCCGCGCTGGGCGTAAGCCGGTTCGTCGGTGACAACCGCCTGACTGCAACAGTGCCGCTGACGCTGGACACCGGGCTGGACCTGCTCGCGGTCCGGCTATTCGACTTGATGGGCGGGCTCGCCGTCCAGATCGCGGCGATCGACGGCACGGTCGCGGTCGTGGAGCGCGAAGAGATCGAGCGCCATTTCGTCCGCGATTGGGGCTATGACCTAGCGTTCGTCACCGCGAGGCTGGACCGGGTGATCGCCGCCTCGGCTGACCTGGAGGTACCTGACACGGCGCGCGACCTCGCCGAATATCAAGTCGCCAACGGCGACTGCAACGCGGACGCCATGTTACAGGATTTTTGTGGGCTTCCTGCACACCCTGGTGCTGGTCGACGGACGTCTCGACCAACGCGAGACGATGGCGATGAACGTCGTCCTGCGAGTGTTCGCGCAGGAGCTCGGGCTTGTCCGTTCGGTGGAGCGCCGAGGCACGGCGCTCCGCGATGCCACCATGCGGGGCGTCCAGGGGGTCCGCGCCGCACTCGGCGACCTGTTCGCCAGGGTTCGATCGCCGAACGGCTAGCGGTCCCGACGCCCCAGCAGCCGCAACCGCAACGCGTTCAGCTTGATGAACCCCTCCGCATCGCGCTGGTCGTAAGCGCCCTGATCGTCCTCGAACGTCACCACCTTTTCCGAATAGAGCGAATGCGGCGACTTGCGGCCGATGACGTGGGCGCCGCCCTTGTACAGCTTCAGCCGCACGGTGCCGTCGACCTTCGCCTGGCTGTGATCGATCGCCGCCTGCAGCATCTCGCGCTCGGGCGAGAACCAGAAGCCGTTATAGACCAGCTCCGCGTAACGCGGGCCGAACTCGTCCTTTAGATGCGCGGCACCCCGGTCCAGCGTCAGCTGCTCGATCGCACGGTGCGCGGTATGCAGGATCGTCCCGCCGGGCGTCTCGTACATGCCGCGCGACTTCATGCCCACGAAGCGGTTCTCGACCAGATCGAGCCGGCCGATGCCGTGGGTGCGGCCATAGTCGTTGAGCTTGGCCAGCAGCGTCGCGGGGCTCATGCCCTCGCCGTTCACCGCCACCGCGTCGCCACGCTCGAAATCGACCGTGATGACCTCGGGCGTGTCGGGCGCGGCCTCCGGGCTGTTGGTGCGGCTGAACACATAGTCAGGCACCTCCGCCCACGGATCTTCCAGCACCAGACCCTCGGACGACGTGTGCAGCAGGTTCGCGTCGGTCGAGAACGGGGCCTCGCCGCGCTTGTCGTGGGGCACCGGGATCTGATTCTTCTCGGCGAACTCCAGCAGCGCGGTACGGCTGGTGAGGTTCCACTCACGCCACGGCGCGATGACCTTGATGTCGGGCGCCAGTGCGTAATAACCGAGCTCGAAGCGGACCTGATCGTTGCCCTTGCCGGTCGCGCCATGGCTGACCGCGTCCGCGCCCACTTGCCTGGCGATCTCGATCTGCCGCTTGGCGATCAGCGGCCGCGCGATCGACGTGCCGAGCAGGTACAGCCCCTCGTACAGCGCGTTGGCGCGCATCATCGGGAAGACGTAGTCGCGGACGAACTCTTCCTTCAGGTCGTCGACGAAGATGTGCTCGGGCTTCACCCCCATCATCACCGCCTTGGCGCGCGCGGGTTCCAGCTCCTCGCCCTGCCCCAGATCGGCGGTGAAGGTGACGACCTCGCACCCCTTTTCCGCCTGCAGCCACTTCAGAATGACGCTGGTGTCGAGCCCGCCCGAATAGGCAAGGACGACTTTTTGGGGAGTATCGCTCATGGCGCGCGGCGTTAGGGCTTGCGCGCGCGAAGAGCAACGACGGGCCGCGTTCTGACAGAATTTGTCAGCCCGGTTGCGATCGCGCTAGTCTTCGACTGCGACGACCCGGCCGGGGGACCCGACGTCCCGGGGGGAGCGCCGAAATGCGCTGGTTTATGCTTTTCATAGGTTCGGCTGCGCTGGGCGCGACGGCGGTGATGGCCGTGCAGTCGAGCGGGACGATGCCCGATGCGAGCAAGCGGTATCAGCAGCGGCAGAACTGCCATGATCAGATCAACGCCGACGTGGATGCGGGCATCAAGCTGTCCGCCGCCGACCTGGCGTGGCGAGCGCGCACGAAGATGCCGCCATCGCCGGCAAACCCTGCCCGCACCCATCGGCTGCGCTGGCGAAACGCGCCGCCAATCGCTCGGTCAGCACGGGGCCGGGCATTCGGAAGCTCACCAGATTCTATCGGCGAGACCCAGCGGCGCTGTTCGAGGCCGGCTATGGGTTGGCGACCGGCACGCCTCGATCACGTAGATGGACGAGACCTACCCGCGCGCCTGAAGCGCCCGCTCGCCAGTGAGCATGTAATCGCGCGTCACCGGCAGCGCGGCGCGGCTGCGCGAGAATTGCAGCTGATAGTTGCACATCCCGCCATGCTCGAACGCGCAGATCGCACCGGCCAGATAGAAGGTCCACATCCTGAAGAACCGCTCGTCATACAGCGCAACGATCTCCGCCTCATGCGCGACGGCGCGGGCGTACCAATGCCGGATCGTCCACGCATAATGCAGCCGCAGCACCTCGACGTCGGTCGGGAACATGCGCAGCCCCTCATACGCGCGCACGATCTCCGACAGAGCGGGGTTGTAGCCGCCGGGAAAGATGTATTTCGCCGTCCACGCATCGGTGACGCCGGGTTGGCCGAGCCGGCCGATCGTGTGCAGCAGCATGACACCGTCGGGCGTCATCAGGTCGCGGCACTGGCGCATGAAGGCGCGGTAATGCGCGGGGCCGACATGCTCGAACATGCCGACCGAGACGATGCGGTCGAACTGTCCCGTCACGCGGCGATAGTCGATCAACTCGAAGCGGACCTTGTCGGCCACCCCCGCCTCGGCGGCGCGGGCGCGCGCAACCTTGAGCTGCTCCTCCGACAGCGTCACGCCCAGCACCTCGGCGCCGAGTACCTTGTTGAGGTACAGCGCCATTCCACCCCAGCCGCAGCCGATGTCGAGCACGCGCATGCCAGGCTCGATCGCCAGCTTGGCGGCGATGTGCGCCAGCTTGTCCGCCTGCGCCTGTTCCAGGCTGTTGGCCGGGTCGGTGAAATACGCGCAGCTGTACTGCCGGTCGCGGTCGAGGAAGAGCGCGTAGAGCCGATCGCTTAGATCATAATGATGCGCGACGTTGCGCTTGGCCTTGCGCTCCATGTTGAAGCGGTCGAGCCGGTATTTGACCGCGTTGAACGCACGCGCCCCCGGCGACGGCTCCAACCGGCCCTGCCCCGCCTCCCACTTGTCGTTGGCGGTCGTCAGCGTGACCAGGTCGAGCACGTCGCCCTGCTCGATCAGCAAGCGCCCGTCCATGAACGTCTCGCCTGCGCCCAGCGAAGCGTTGCGGACGATGGCGGAACCGACGCCGGCATCGGTGAAGCGTAACGCCACCGACCTGATGTCCGGGTCCGGCGTGCCGAACCGCACACGGCGGCCGTCATGATGGGTGATGGTCAGCTCGCCACGCTTCACGAAACGGCCGAGGAACAGGTCGATCAACGCCATGAGTCGGGATTACCGCTCAGATACCGGCGAACCAATCATAATCGTGGTGATCTTCCCAAAAGCCGCCCTTCCCCAGACCGGTCGCGTCCAGCGAGGCGACCGCCTCGATCCCCATCACGTATTTGGCATGCTTGTACCCCAGCTGCCGCTCGACGCGCAGCCGCACCGGGGCGCCGTGCCCGATGTCGAGCGGTCGCCCGTTCATCGCCACCGCCATGATCGTCTGCGGGTGGAAGGCATCGACCAGATCAATCGATTCGTAATAGCGATGGCCCTGGATCCGGTCCGCGCAGTGGAAGACGATAAAGCGGGCCGCGTCGCGCAGGCCGGCAAGGCGGAGCATCTGCCCCAGCAACGGGCCCTGCCATTGCCCGATCGCGCTCCAGCCCTCCACGCAATCATGTCGCGTGATCTGCGTCCGGTACGGCATCGACCTGAGCTGCGCGAGGCTCAATCGCAGCGGCCGCGCGACCAGCCCGCCGATCTGCAACCGCCAGTCGGCGAACTGCCCTGAGGCGAGCGCATTGTATTCGGGCGTGTTGGGGTTGGCCGTGCCGTTGACGCGGAACACCGGCGACATCTGGTCGGGGCGGAACTCCGGGGCGAGCGCGTTGCGATCGATCAACAGCCGTTGCAGCCCGCCGTTCAGCTTCTCGCCGGAGCGCAACAGCTCGCGCGTCGGACCCCAATTCTGCACCCGCTCGCAGCCGGTGAGCAGCGTCGCCGCGCCCCCGGCGACCAGTGCTCGGCGGGTGAGGATCATCGTGTTTGCTCCGGATCGACCTTGAACCAGCCGGTGATCATCGACCTGATCTCGCGCACCGGACCCGCCAGGATGACCAGCACCAGATGGACGATGATGAACGCCACCAACCCCCAGCAGGCGATGAAGTGGATCGACCGCGCCGACTGCCGCCCGCCGAACACGTCCAGCAGCCACGGCGCGCCCGCGTTCCAGCCCGGCGACAGCGCCAGCCCGGTCGCGATCAGCAGCGGCAGCAGCACGAACAACGCCGACGCATAGGCGATCTTCTGCAGGATGTTGAACCGCTCCGGATGCTCGGGGTCGTGGAACCGGAACGCCAGATGCTCGCGCACGTCGGCAAGCAGGTGCCTGGGCGCCAGCTCGGCGGCACGGATGCGCAGGTCGCGGGTAAAATGGCGGTTGATGAGGCTCGCGACCATGAACCACAGCAGGTTGAACGCCATGAGCAGCGCGAACAGCAGATGCCAGCGCCGCGCCAGCGCGAGATTGTAGCCCGACGGGATCGTCATCCAGGCGGGAAAGCGCGGCGGGTGGAACCAGGCCGGGTCGATGTTCGCGCCATACACCCCCCAGTAAAGATGCGGATGCGCGTTGGAGATGCTCAGCCCGCTTCCGATCATCACGATCACGACGACCGCGTTGCTCCAGTGCCACAACCGCGTCGACAGCTTGTGGCGGCGAACCCAACGCGGAGACGGAGGAGGCGCAGGCTCGCTCATCGCGCCCATATAGCACGCGGCGGCGGGCCGGTAAGGACGGAGCGGTTGCCTTGCCCTCGCGGCGAGCTAAGGAACGGCCCCGGACGCGAGAGGGCTCTTGATGAAACTGATGACCGGCAATGCCAATCGCCCGCTTGCCGGAGCGATCGCCTCCTATCTCGGCGTCGCGCTGACCGACGCCAGCGTCCGCCGCTTTGCCGACGAGGAGGTGTTCGTCGAGGTCAACGAGAACGTCCGCGGCGAGGATGTGTTCGTGATCCAGTCGACGGGGTTCCCCGCCAACGACAATTTGATGGAGCTGCTGATCATCATCGACGCGCTGAAACGCGCCTCGGCGAAGCGGATCACCGCGGTGTTGCCGTACATGGGCTATGCCAGACAGGACCGGAAACCAGGGCCCCGCACGCCGATCTCGGCCAAGCTGGTCGCCAACCTTATCACCGTGGCGGGCGCGGACCGCGTGCTGTGCGTCGATCTGCACGCGGGCCAGATCCAGGGGTTCTTCGATATCCCCACCGACAATCTATACGCGGCACCGGTCATGTCGGCGGACATCAACGTGCGCTATGCCGGGCGCAATCTGATGATCGTATCGCCCGATGTCGGCGGCGTGGTGCGCGCGCGCGTACTCGCCAAGCGACTCGGCAACGCCCCGCTCGCGATCGTCGACAAGCGCCGCGAGCGCGCGGGCGAATCGGAGGTGATGAACATCATCGGCGAGGTGGAAGGGCGGTTCTGCATCCTGGTCGACGACATCGTCGATTCGGCGGGCACGCTGTGCAACGCGGCCGCGGCGCTGAGACAGGCGGGCGCTGAGGACGTCGTCGCCTATGTCAGCCATGGCGTGCTGTCGGGCGGCGCGGTGGCGCGCGTCGAGGGCTCGGTACTATCGGAACTGGTCATCACCGATTCGATCGCCAGCGAAGCGGTCGTCGCGTCCGATCGCATCCGGCATCTGCCGCTGGCACCGCTGTTGGGCGAGGCGATCAGGCGGATTGCGGATGAGTCGAGCGTGTCGTCATTGTTCGATTAGTGCCGCTGTCACGCTGAACTTGTTTCAGCATCCACGCGACACATCAGCCGCACGCCCGACGTCGGGGTCATCGCGTGGGCCCTGAACCAAGTTCAAGGTGACGGAGAACTCAGCGCTGCGACAGGGCCACGATGTGGTCGAACACCGCCGGATGCAGCGGCTTGGCGAACGCGCAGCCATATTTAAGCTTGTCGCGCCACGCGACCACCGCCTCCAGCGCGGCGAGCCCCGGCAGCGTCAGCCACACCACCGTGCCCGGCCACAAGGTGAAGCTGGTCTCCGCGCGGAAACCCGACGCGGACAGGTCGAGCACGTCGATCTCGAATTTGGTCTGGCCGCGATCGCGCAAATGCGCGCGCATCTTGACCGCCTTGCGCAACGCGCGGCGCGATTCGTCGCTCTTGTTCAGCGGTTCGAAGGGCGGGACGAAGCGAGGCTGTTCCATGAAGCTCCGCGTAACCCGTCAGTGGTTACTTCTTCGCTAAGACCGGTGCTTGACCATCGACGGCGGCACGAACGCCTTTGCGCCCGCGCTCCTTCAGCGTCGCCTTGAGCGCCTCTGGCCTGGGCGCGACGAGGAAGCCGAAGCTCACCGTGCCCTCCCGCGTCTCCACCACGTGGTGGAGCCGATGTGCCTGGACAATGCGCTTCATGTATGCGGACTTGGGCAGATACCGCGTCGACAGTCGCCGGTGCACGACCACGTCATGAAATCCGAAGTAGATCGCGCCATAGGCCGCGATCCCGGCGCCGATCCAGGTGAACCCCGGCCACCACCCCGCCTGCACGCCGCCATACAGCAACGCGATCGACGGCACCGCGAAGATCACCGCATACAGGTCGTTCAGCTCCCAATTGCCGGTGCGCGGTCGATGATGGCTCTCGTGCAGGAACCAGCCCCACCCATGCATGATCCAGCGATGCGCCGCATAAGCGACGCCCTCCATCACCGCGATGGTCAGGAGGAAGAGAAGGATGCCGACGGACCAGGTCATCGAAGGCGGCATATAGGGTGGATTCGGGTCGGGCGATATGCTTAGGCCGGCTCAATTCCCGGTGAAAAGGCAACGCGCGTGAACATTCACGAATATCAGGCGAAGGAATTGCTGGCCAAGTTCGGCGTCCCCGTCCCCGCCGGCCATGCGGCGATGACCGTCGACGAGGCGGTCGCGGCGGCGAGCAAGCTCCCTGGCCCGCTCTATGTCGTCAAAGCGCAGATCCACGCCGGCGGCCGTGGCAAGGGCAAGTTCACCGAGCTCGGCCCGGACGCCAAGGGCGGCGTCCGGCTCGCGCGCGATCTCGACGCGGTGCGCGCGGCGGCGACCGACATGCTCGGCAACACGCTGGTGACGATCCAGACCGGCGCGCAGGGCAAGCAGGTCAACCGCCTCTACGTCACCGACGGCGTCGACATCGCGCAGGAATTCTACCTGGCGTTGCTGGTCAATCGCGCGACCGGCCGCGTGTCGATGGTCGTCTCGACCGAAGGCGGCATGGACATCGAAGCGGTCGCGCACGACACGCCCGAGAAGATCCAGACGCTCGACATCGACACCGCCACCGGCTTCATGCCGCACCACGGGCGCGCCGTCGCGAGCGCGCTCGGGCTGACGGGCGACCTCGCCAAGCAGGCCGCCTCAGTCGCATCGAAGCTGTACGCTGCCTTCCTGGGCACCGATGCCGAGCAGATCGAGATCAACCCGCTCGCGGTCACGGACGACGGCCGTCTCCTGGTGCTCGATGCCAAGGTCGCCTTCGACGGCAACGCGATGTTCCGCCACAAGGACCTGGCCGCGCTCCGCGACGAGACCGAGGAGGACGAGTCGGAGATCGAGGCGTCGAAATACGACCTCGCTTATATCAAGCTCGACGGCGACATCGGCTGCATGGTCAACGGCGCCGGGCTGGCGATGGCGACGATGGACATCATCAAGCTGAACGGCATGTTCCCGGCCAACTTCCTCGACGTCGGCGGCGGCGCCAACAAGGAGAAGGTCACGGCCGCGTTCAAGATCATCCTCGCCGATCCCAACGTGAAGGGCATCCTGGTCAACATCTTTGGCGGCATCATGAAGTGCGACATCATCGCCGACGGCATCGTCGCGGCGGCGAAGGAGGTGAACCTGTCGGTCCCTCTTGTCGTGCGGCTGGAAGGCACCAATGTGGAGCAGGGCAAGGCGATCCTGGCCGGCTCCGGCCTCGCCATCGTCCCCGCCAACGACCTGGGCGACGCCGCGCGCAAGATCGTCGCCGAGGTGAAGAAGGCGGCTTGAAGTTCAACCCGTCACGCCGGCCTTGAGCCGGGGTCCCGCTTCTTCTCGCAACGAAGAAGACAGCGGGATGCCGGCTCGAGGCCGGCATGACGAAGGAGAGAGATCGACGAATGAAAGTCATTGTCCCCGTCAAGCGCGTACTTGACTACAACGTGAAGCCCCGCGTGAAGGCGGACGGCACCGGCGTCGATCTCGCCAACGTCAAGATGAGCATGAACCCCTTCGACGAGATCGCCGTCGAGGAAGCGATTCGGCTCAAGGACAAGGGTGTCACCGAGATCGTCGCGGTCTCGATCGGCGAGGCCAAGTCGCAGGAGACGCTGCGCACTGCGCTGGCGATGGGCGCGGACCGTGCGATCCTGGTCGTCAGCGAGGAAAAGCTCGAGCCGCTCGCGGTCGCCAAGATCCTCGCCAAGATCTGCGCGGAGGAGCAGCCTTCGCTCGTGATCTGCGGCAAGCAGGCGATCGACGACGACAACAACCAGACCGGGCAGATGCTCGCCGGCCTGCTCGGCTGGGGCCAGGGGACGTTCGCCTCCAAGGTCGAACTGACCGCCGAGACCGCGACAGTGACGCGCGAAGTCGATGGTGGGGCGGAAACCGACTCCTTCAAGCTACCCGCGGTCGTCACCACGGACCTGCGTCTCAACGAACCACGCTATGCGTCACTGCCCAACATCATGAAGGCGAAGTCCAAGCCGATGGCGCAGAAGACGCCCGCCGATTACGGCGTCGACGTCGCCCCGCGCATCAAGACGCTGAAGGTGGTCGAGCCGGGCAAGCGCTCCGCCGGCGTCAAGGTCGCCGATGTCGACGAACTGGTGATGAAACTGTCCGCGATGGGGATCAAGAAGTGAAGACGCTGGTCTGGGTCGAGCATGACGGCAGTGTCGTCAAAGATTCTACGCTGTCGACGGTCGCCGCCGCCGCCAAGCTGGGCGAGGTGCATCTGCTGGTCGCCGGCCAGGGCGTCGACGGCGTCGCGCAGGCGGCCGCGAGGATCGCCGGCGTCGGCAAGGTCCATGTCGCGGACGATGCGGTTTACGCGCACGCGCTCGCCGAGAACGTCGCGCCACTCGTCGTGGAGCTGATGGGCCATCACGACGCGTTCGTCGCGCCCTCCACGACGACGGGCAAGAACATCGCGCCGCGTGTCGCCGCCCTGCTCGACGTGATGCAGATCAGCGACATTCTGTCGGTCGAGGGGCCGGACACGTTCACCCGTCCGATCTATGCCGGCAACGCGATCGCGACAGTGCAGACGTCTGATAAAAAGCTGGTGATCACCGTGCGTGGCACCGCGTTCGAGAAGGTCGCGGCCGAAGGCGGCTCTGGCACGATCGAGGCGGTGACGAGCACCGGCGACCAGGGGCTGTCGAGCTTCGAAGGCTCGGAGATCGCGAAGAACGCACGGCCCGAGCTGACCAGCGCCAAGGTAATCGTGTCCGGCGGTCGCGCGCTCGGCTCGGCCGAGAAGTTCCACGAACTGATCGACCCGCTCGCGGACGCGCTTGGCGCCGGCGTCGGGGCGAGCCGTGCGGCGGTCGACGCGGGCTATGCGCCCAACGACTATCAGGTCGGCCAGACCGGCAAGATCGTCGCCCCCGAGGTTTATGTCGCGGTCGGCATCTCCGGCGCGATCCAGCATCTGGCGGGCATGAAGGATTCAAAGACCATCATCGCCATCAACAAGGACGCCGACGCCCCGATCTTCCAGGTCGCGGACCTCGGGCTGGTGGGTGACCTGTTCAAGGTGGTGCCGGAACTGACGGAGAAGCTTGGCGCTGGTGCGTGAGAGCGGCCTTAACTGGAATGAGCACGGGGCGGCGCGACATGATCGTGCCGCCCTTCCTATTCTATCTCCGCTCGAGGTCTCGCTCGCAACCATCGAACAGCAACGCGCAGGCGTCCGGCTGCACGGAGTCGCTCAACTAAAGCCACTACTCGCGCCAGGCAGTGCAATTGGGAACATCGCGGCGACTTATCTGGGCTCTGCGGCCCGCCCTGTGCGAGTAATCCTATTCGACAAGACGCCTGGAACAAATTGGGCGCTCGGCTGGCATCAGGATCGCACGGTCGCGGTGCGCGCGCGGCACGAATTGCCCGGCTGGGGACCTTGGTCGAGCAAGGCCGGCGTTCAGCATGTAGAGCCGCCTTTCGAGATCATCGCGCGCATGGTGACGATACGGATTCACCTCGATCCGGTGCCGAAGGACAACGCGCCGCTGCTGATCGCTCCCGGTTCGCATCGGCTAGGACGTGTGTCCGAACCGGAGATCCACGCGGCCGTGCAGCGTTGCGGGACAGCGACCTGCCTCGCCGAACGCGCCGATGTGTGGGTCTACGCCACGTCGATCCTGCATGCATCGGCTGCTTCGAGCGGACACGGCCATCGCCGTGTGCTGCAGATAGACTATTCAGCGGAGAAGCTGCCGGTGCCGCTCGAATGGCTCGGTATCTGATTCGTCGTACAACGACCAAGTCATTGCGCCCGCGCCCCTTACCCCCGACATAGCTCCCATGTCCGCCCGCCCCGGATCCGTCACCGCCGTGCTCGGGCCGACCAACACCGGCAAGACGCATCTCGCGATCGAGCGGATGTGCGGGCATTCATCCGGCATCATCGGCTTCCCGCTGCGGCTGCTCGCGCGCGAGGTCTATGACCGGGTGGTCGCGATCAAGGGCAGGGAGCGCGTGGCACTCGTCACCGGCGAGGAGAAGATCGTCCCGCCCGACGCGCGCTGGTTCCTGTGCACCGCCGAATCGATGCCGAGCCACGAAGCGTCGTTCGTGGCACTCGACGAGGCGCAGCTGGGTGCGGACCCCGAGCGCGGCCACGTCTTTACCGATCGCCTGCTGCGGTTTCGCGGCCGCGACGAGACGATGATCCTCGGTTCCGAAGCGTTGCGCCCGATGATCCGCGCGTTGGTGCCCGATGCCGAGATTGTCGCGCGGCCACGCTTTTCGACGCTGACCTATGCGGGTGCCAAGAAGATCAGCCGGCTACCCAAGCGGACCGCGATCGTCGCGTTCAGCGCCGAGGAGGTGTACGCCGTCGCCGAGATGCTGCGACGCCTGCGCGGGGGCGCAGCGGTGGTGATGGGCGCGCTCAGCCCCCGCACCCGTAACGCGCAGGTGGCGATGTTCCAGGCGGGCGAGGTGGATTACCTAGTCGCGACCGATGCGATCGGCATGGGGCTGAACATGGACGTGGCGCATGTCGCGTTCGCGTCGCTGCACAAGTTCGATGGTCGTCGCCAGCGCCGCCTGACCGTCGCCGAGATGGCGCAGATCGCCGGCCGCGCGGGTCGCCACCAGCGCGACGGGACGTTCGGGTCGGTGACGGAGGAAGGACCGGGCGCGTTCGGGCCGGAGGAGGTGCTGGCGATCGAGGAACACCGCTTCCCGCGCCTGGAGCATCTCTACTGGCGCGACGGCGAGCCCGACCTGTCGAGCATCGACGCGCTGATCGCCAGCCTGGAGCGTCGGCCCGACGACCCCGTGCTGCGACCCGCCTCGCAGGCGCTCGATCTCGGGGTGCTCAAGCGCCTGGCGGACGATCCGGAGGTGCGCGACCGGGTGCGCTCGCCATCGGCGGTCGCGCGGCTGTGGGCGGCGTGCGGTGTGCCCGACTTCCGCAAGGTCGGACTCGACCCGCACGCGCGCTTCGTGGCGCGGCTGCACGGCTATCTCAGCAGTGGGAACGGCTATGTCCCGCACCAATGGTTCGCCGACGAGATCGCGCGGCTCGACACGGTGGCGGGCGATGTCGAAGTGCTGGCCGGGCGCGTCGCCGCCGTGCGCACCTGGGCCTATATCGCCCACCGCCCGAACTGGCTCGCCGACCCCGCGCATTGGGCGGAGCGCACGCGCGCGATCGAGGAGCGCCTGTCCGACGCGCTGCACGCAAGCCTGACCCAGCGCTTCGTCGACAAGCGTACCACCGCGCTGATGCGCCAGATCGGCGCGGGCGCGAGCGCGATGCCGGTGGTGATCGGCGCCGAGGGCGAGGTGCTGGTCGAGGATCACCCGATCGGCCGCCTCGACGGCTTCCGCTTCACCGTGGCGGCGGACGCGCGAGCGGGCGACAAGCGCTTGCTGCTGGCGGCGGCGGAACAGCGGCTGGGCGGCGAGCGTGCCGCGCGGGCAAGAGCATTGGTGGCGGCGGGGGACGAGGCGTTCGAACTGAAAGTCGAGATCACGCCGTCGGCACAGCCCCTCCCCGGCGAAAGCCGGGGCCCAGCTCCCACTGAGGATTGCCGGGAAAGCGGCAGTCGGCGCAAAGCGCCGACACTGGGCCCCGGCTTTGGCCGGGGAAGTGATGAGGCCGAGGCCGCACCCACGATCCGCTGGCAGTCCCACCCCATCGCCACCCTCGCCTCCGGGCCTTCCCCCGCCCGCCCCCAGATCAAACTCGACCGCAGCCTCGACGCGCTCGAGCCCCCCGCGCGTGCCGCGATCAAGGTGCGGGTGGAACGATGGCTGGCGGATCAGCTCGCGCGTCGCGTCTCCGCCCTTGTGCGCCTGGCAGACCTGTCCCGCGACCGTGACGTCAGCCCGGCATTGCGCGTTATCGCGGGCGCGCTGGAGGCGGCAGGCGGCATCGCGCCGCGCCGCCCGCTTGCCGTATCGCTCGACGCGCTGCCGCTGCCAGAGCGCAGGCTGCTGCGGCAGGCCGGCGTGACGGTCGGCGCGCTCGACCTGTTCGCGCCCGCGCTGCTCAAGCCGGACGCTGCGCGTTGGCGTCGCACGCTGCTGTCGCTCAAGGGCGACGCGCCGCCGCTGCCGCCGACCGGTGCCACGGTGCTGCCACGCGCTACGGGCGGCGCGACGCTGGCCGCCGGCTTTCGCCCGATCGGGGCGCAGGCGGTGCGCGTCGATCTGGTAGAACGGATCGCGGGCGCGGCGTTCGAGGCACGATCCGGACGCAAGCCCTTCACGCCCGACCCGGCGCTCGCCACGTCGATCGGGCTGGAGCCAGCGACGCTCGCACGGCTGATGGCGGAACTGGGCTTTCGCCAGGTCGCGGGTGAGGAGGGGCAATGGGCGTGGCGCGGCCGCCCGCCTGTCCGCCCGGTTGCGCCGACGGCGCGCCCCGACAGCGCGTTCGCCGCGCTAGCCGACTGGGGTGCGGGTGGCTGACACCATGCGGCTCGACCGTTTCCTGTGGTGGGTGCGGCTGGCAAAGACCCGTTCCGCCGCACAGGCGCTCGCAGCCGACGGCCGGCTGCGTATCGACGGACGCCCGATCGACCGCGCGCATGCCGCGGTGCGGGTCGGCAACGTGCTGACCTATGCCAGCGGTCAGCACGTGCGCGTGGTGCGCGTCGAGGCGCTGCCCGCGCGGCGTGGCCCGGCGCCCGAGGCGCAGGCGTGTTACGCCGACCTTTTAGGCTCGGCGGCCCCTGCAAACGTCTCGCAACAGTCCGCGTCCGATTGACGCCTATCGGAACGCGGCATAGCAGCGTCGCGTTCAACGCCGGGCCGGCCCGGCATTGGGGGAAGATCAATGACCTACGTCGTTACCGACGCCTGCATCCGCTGCAAGTACATGGACTGCGTCGAGGTTTGCCCCGTGGATTGCTTCTACGAAGGCGAGACGATGCTGGTCATCAACCCGTCCGAATGCATCGACTGCGGCGTATGCGAGCCCGAATGTCCGGCCGAGGCGATCCTGCCCGACACCGAGGCGAACCTGGAGCAGTGGCTGGAGCTCAACGCCACCTTCTCCGCCAATTGGCCCAACGTCACGCGCAAGGCCGATCAGACCCCCGCGGACGCCGACGAGCACAAGGGCGAGGCGGGCAAGTACGACAAGTATTTCACCCCAGATGCCGGGGCCGGCGACTAAGGCGCAAGCGCGGCAGCCGGCCACGCCCGGCTGACTCGCGCCAGCCCGGCCGGCGACGGCCCCCCGCAAAGTTTTATTTTGCAGGGCGCCCCGGTGTCGGCACCGCCGAACCCGTTCGACGACGCTTGGGAAGCCAAAGTGCGCCAGCTATCCTGACGGAAAGCTAGCAATTTTCTTACAACCATGTTAATGGTGCCGCGACGGGCGATTCCGCCCGCTTGTGAACATCTGCATCTTTTTCGTGAACTTGGCTCGGGCGGCTAGCCCGACGTCATCGCGACGGATGCGCTGCAAGGAAAGGCCATCCATGGCTGCCAAGGCGCTGCTCTTCGACGTCGGCGATTACGTCGTTTATCCCAAGCACGGCGTCGGCCGCGTGATCGAGCTGCAGAAGCAGGAGATCGCCGGGCTCAGCCTCGAACTTTACGTGCTGCGTTTCGAGAAGGAGCGCATGACGCTCCGGGTGCCGACCAACAAGGCCGAAGCGGTCGGGATGCGCAAGCTGTCGTCCGACAAGACGATGCGCGAGGCGATGGACACGCTCAAGGGCAAGCCGAAGGTCAAGCGCACCATGTGGTCCAGGCGGGCGCAGGAATATGAGGCGAAGATCAACTCGGGCGATCTCGTCTCGATCGCCGAGGTGACCCGCGATCTGTTCCGCGCCGAGGACCAGCCGGAGCAGAGCTATTCCGAGCGCCAGATCTTCGAAGCCGCATGCTCGCGCCTCGCGCGCGAACTCGCCGCGATGGAGCAGATCGACGAACCGGGTGCGCAGGTGAAGATCCTCGACATCCTCCGCGCGGCGGCGGCGATCTACAACAAGGACAAGGTGCCGGCCTGAGGCCGAACCTCGGTCAACGTGGCTCCTGTTCAAGGGTCCATGCGAGCCGGTTGCAGCTGGCGTGAGGCTGATGCCGCGCATGGATGCTGAACGGGTTCAGCATGACGAAGAAGAAGGGCGGTCCTGCGGGGCTGCCCTTTTTCATTGGCGTGTGTGCCCAAGTGTGTCACGTTCACACTACACTACCGGAGAGTTCACGATGCGCGTTCTGGCCCTGGCCATGCTGCTGCCCCTCGCCGCCTGCAACGTCGGCGCGAGCAGCGGCGACACGGACGACGGCACTCCCGGCGTCGCCGCGCAGGGCTCGGGCAATACGCGGACCTACGCCGTCGCCGACTTCACCGGCGTCGATCTGCGCGGGGCGGACGATGTCGACGTGCGGGTCGGCCCCGGCTTTTCCGTGCGTGCCGATGGCGACCCGCAGCTGCTCGATCGGCTGAAGATCAGCAAGGTCGGCACGACGCTGCGCATCTCCCGCACCAACACCGCCGGCTGGAACTGGAGCGGCGACGACGCGAAGATCGCGATCACGTTGCCGCGGCTGGTCGAGGCGTCGGCCGCCGGGTCGGGCGACATGACGGTCGATCGGGTCGCGGAGGAGCGGTTCAAGGGCGCGGTCGCCGGCTCGGGCAGCCTGTCGATCGCCGCCCTGCAGGTGCAGGAGGCCGACATCGCGCTGGCCGGCTCTGGCGATGCCAAGCTCGCCGGCACCGCGCGCGCGCTGAAGGTCTCCGTCGCCGGTTCGGGGGATGTCGACGCGGCCGGACTCAAGGCAAGCGGTGCCGAGGTATCGATCGCCGGCTCCGGCAGCGTCAAGGCAGTGGTGGAGGGTCAGGCCAAGGTCTCCGTCGCGGGCTCGGGCAACGTCGATCTGGGCGACAAGGCGCAATGCCAGACAAGCAAGCTCGGCTCCGGCACGGTCCGCTGCGGCCAGTGATGCCGCGCCGCCTCCTGCCCTTCGCGTTGCTCGCGGTCGCCGCCGCGGCCCCTGCGGCACAACGAAAAGTGCAGATCACCAGCTTCGAACGGATGCGCGTCGAGGGGCCGTTCCAGGTCGCGGTGATAACGGGTCGCTCGCCCACCGCCACGATCAGCGGCGACCCGCGTCGGCTGGAGCGGGTCGACGTGCGCGTCGATGGCCGCACGCTCGTGATCCGCACGCCCGCCGGGCTCGCGCGCGAGGAGCGTGGGGCGGAGAGTGGGCCGAGCGCGCCGATCCAGATCATGCTCGGCACGCCGACGCTGACATCGGCGACCGCGATCGGCGGCGGCGCGCTAACGATCGCGGGCGGACGGGTGCCGCGGCTCGACCTGTCGGTCGCCGGCGCCGGCTCGATCGCGTTCGCGAGCGCGGAAGTGGAACAGGTAAACGCGACCGTGATCGGCAACGGCCAGATCACGCTGGCCGGCCGCGCCGCGCGCGCGCGGCTGCTTATCAATGGCGCGGGCAGGATCGATGCCGATGGACTGGAAGCCGGCGAGCTGATTGTGCGCATGGACGGTCCGGGCGAGGCGACCGCGCGGGCTCGCTTCATCGCGGACGTAACGAACACCGGGCTGGGCCGCGTCACCGTGGCTGGCGCGCCGAAATGCACGGTGAAGAACGTGGCCGGCGGCCCGGTGGAATGCGGGGCACCGGCACGGTAGCCCCCCCTCCCTCTCCCGCAAGCGGGAGAGGGTTAGATAAGCGCCAGTTCCGCCAGCTTGCCCACCAGCGCCGGCGGCATGTCCGCGACGCCGCCCGCTTCACCAACCAGATCGGCCGGCGCGTCGGCATGCTCCAGATAGCGCCAGCCCTGATGTGCGCGTTTGGGTCGCGCGAGTACCAGCATCAGCGTCGGATCGAGGTGGATCGCCACCCGGCCGCCTTCCGCCTCACCGAAGTGCAGGATCGCCGAGCGCGCGACGAGTTGATGCTTGATGATCCAGTAGAGCGAGCCTTGTCCGGCCACTTCCTCGTGCCGCTTGGGCAGGTAGCGCGTCGACAGGAACAGCGGTCCCTCCTCAGCCCGCGCGCGCAGGCGCTCGGCGAGATAATCGGCGCTGTGGCAGCCGAACGCTACCTTGGTCAGATGAAGCGGCACGCCGCTGGATGTGGGCGGGCGAACATCAGCGTCAACCCGTCCCGACCAGGCCGGTCGCCACGGCCAGCCCCAGGAACGCAAAGAACCCCATCGAGTCGGTCACCATCGTCACGAACACCGACGAGGCCACGGCGGGATCCTGGTTGAGCCGCTCCAGCGTCACCGGCACGACCACGCCGGCCAACCCTGCAACGGCGACGTTGATGACGATCGCGCCCGCGATCACCAGCCCCAGCTGCACGTTGCCGAACCACAATGCCGCGCCCGTGCCGAGCAGCACCGCGACCGTGCCGCCGTTCATCAGCGCCACCGTCATCTCGCGGCGCAGCGTGCGCAGCGTATTCGATTGCGTCAGCTGATTGGTCGCCAGCGCACGCACCGCCACCGCCATCGTCTGCGTCCCCGCGTTGCCGCCGATCGACGCGACGATCGGCATCAGGATCGCCAGCGCCACCATCTGCTCGATCGCGCCGCCGAATGCGGCGATGATCGACGAGGCGATGGCGGCGGTGAACAGGTTGGCGACCAGCCAGCGGACCCGCTGGACATAGGTATCGCGCAGCGGCTCGTTGATGTCGCCCTCGCCCGCACCCGACAGCAGCAGCGCGTCCTCGCCCGCCTCCTGCTGGATGATGTGGACCACGTCGTCGACGGTGATCATTCCCACCAGCCGCCCGCTGCCGTCGACCACCGCGGCGGAGATCAGCGCATATTTCTGAAACCGCAGGCCCACCTCTTCCTGGTCCATGTCGACCGGGATCAGCGTCTGTTCGCGCTTCATCACGTCCGCCATGGCGACGGTGCGGGGCGTGCGCAGGATCCACGACAGCGCGCAGGTGCCGACCGGATGATGCCGGCCGTCGACCACGAACACTTCCCAGAAGTCGGTGGTCAGATCGTCATGCCCGCGCAGGTAATCGATCGTGTCGCCTACCGTCCAATGATCGGGCACCGCGATCAGCTCGCGCTGCATCAGCCGGCCGGCGGTCTCCTCGCCATAGCTGAGCGCCTCCTCGATCGCGGCGCGATCGTCGGGCTCCATCGCGCGCAGCACCTCGCGCTGCTCGTCGGCGTCCAGATCCTCGATGATCGCGACCGCGTCGTCGGTGTCCAGCTCCGACGCGATGTTCGCCACCTGCGTCGCGGACAGCTCGTCGATCAGGTCCTCGCGGACCCAGTCGTTCATCTCCGCGAACACGTCCGCGTCGAGCAGGTCGGACAAAGCAGCCGCCAGCGCGTCGCGGCGGTCGGTCGAGGTCAGCTCGAACAGATCGGCGATATCGGCCGGGTGCAAGGGGGCAACGAGCGCACGCGCGCCCTCCGCGTCGCCCGCCTCGACGGCATCAAGCACCGCGTCGACGAACTCGGGCCGCAGCCGGTCGTCGCGATCCAGCTGGTCGCCCGCGATCTCGGGTTCGGGAAGCTCGGTCTGGTTCACGCGCGCCTCCCTGATCGGACAGGCCGCGCCCTACCGCGCCGCAGCATGATTTGCCAGCCGCGCACGCGCCGATTAGGGCGTCGCCAACATCCCGAAAGGATCATTCATGGCCGACTTCTCCACGCTCACCCTCACCCTGGACGGCGGCGACGTCGTCATCCGCTTCCGCCCCGACCTCGCGCCCGGCCACGTCGCCCGCATCGCGGAGCTGGCGAACGAAGGGTTCTACGACGGCGTGCCGTTCCACCGCGTCATCCCCGGCTTCATGGCGCAGGGCGGCGATGGCGGAAAGGGCGACGGAACGGGCGGCTCCACCAAGCCCAACCTGAAGGCGGAGTTCTCCAAGGAGCCGCACGTTCGCGGCACCTGTTCGATGGCACGCACCAATCAGCCGGACACGGCCAATTCGCAGTTCTTCATCTGCTTCGCCGACTCACGCTTTCTCGACGGGCAGTACACCGTCTGGGGTCAGGTGGAGAGCGGCATGGAGCTGGTCGACGCACTCCCCGTCGGCGAGCCCCCCCGCGCGCCGGGCAAGATCGTGACGGCGAAGGCTGCGTAGAAGGAGGTAGCTAAAGCTTCGCCCGAGTCCAATGACGGTGTAAGAGGCACGGGTCGAGAAGTTGGCAGCCTCGACTATAGGGCAGCAACCTCCGGCCCCACCCGGCGTTTATCCTCGCGACAGAGGTGCCGGTATGGCGGACGAAGAGTTCCCGCGTGAGGACGAACTGGAAGGGCGGCAGGCTGCCGCCCTCTATCCCGTCGGCCGTGCGTTGCGGACGACGTTCGACGCGGAGAACCATGACAGCCTGGGCAATGACCTGACCGGGTTGATGCTGGAGCTGGCGCATATCGATCCCGACGCGCCGCCGCTGCCCAGACCGGTGGTGCCACCGCTCGCGTCGACGCCGGTGCCGATCCCCCCAATCGTTGCCGCCGAAGCGAGTACGCCTGCGGGTGAGTCAGCATCGTGGTGGCGCAGCGCCGTGGACAAGCTGATGCGCTGACGGCGAGTCCTTAATCGAGATTGCCGTTCCCTATGCCACCCCTGTCCCCCCTCAACCCGATCGGCTAGGCGTCGCGACGATGGCAACGACGATCACCTGCGACGTCGCGATCGTCGGCGGCGGGCTTTCGGGCGGGTTGCTGGCGCTGGCGCTGCGCGGCAAACATCCGGCGCTCGACGTTCGGCTGGTCGAGGCGGGCGACCGCGTCGGCGGCAATCACGTCTGGTCGTTCTTCGGCACGGACATCGCCGACGCCGATCGCTGGCTGCTGAGCCGACTGATCAGCCATGCCTGGCCCGGTTACGATGTCAGCTTTCCCGCGCACGTCCGCACCATCGGCCAGCCCTATTATTCGATCGAGAGCGAGCGACTGGACGCTGCCGTCCGCGCGGCGCTGCCCGACGACGCGCTGATGCTGGGCGCGCGCGTGCTCGCCGTTTCGCCGGCCGCGGTGACGCTGGCCAGCGGCGAGCGGATCGAGGCGACGGGCGTTATCGACGCGCGCGGGACCGCGGACCTGTCGCACTTCGAACTGGGATGGCAGAAGTTCCTGGGCCGCGAGTTGCGGCTGGAAGCGCCGCATGGACGCGAGCGGCCGATGATCATGGATGCGAAAGTGCCGCAGCTGGACGGGTTCCGCTTTGTCTATTCGCTGCCCTTCGCGCCCGACCGGATGTTCGTCGAGGACACGTATTTCTCCGAGTACGGCAAGCTGTCGGCGGCGACGCTGCGCAAGCGCGTGGACGGCTATGCGGCGGCACAGGGCTGGACGATCGCCGAGTGCCTGCGCGAGGAACAGGGCGTGCTGCCGATCACCATGGGTGGCGATTTCCAGGCCTATTGGAACTCGGGCGGGCGCGGCGTCGCAAAGATCGGCATGCGCGCCGGCCTGTTCCAGCCCGCGACCGGCTATTCGCTGCCCGATGCGGTGCGCAGCGCGGTGCGGCTGGCGGCGCGGCGCGACTTCGAGAGCGCGGCGCTGCATGAAGCGACGCACGCGCATGCCGCACGGACGTGGCGGGAGCGGCGCTTCTATCGGATGCTCAACGCGATGCTGTTCCGCGCCGCCGACGCGCCCGAACGCTACCGGGTGATCGAGCGTTTCTATCGTATGCGGCCCAATCTGGTGCGGCGTTTCTATGCTGGAAGTTCCACGCTTGCCGACAAGGCACGCATCCTGACCGGTAAGCCGCCGGTGGCGGTCGGCCGCGCGCTGATGGCGATTCGGGGGGTGTCGTGAAGAGCGCCATCGTCGTGGGTTCGGGGTTCGGCGGGCTGGCGCTCGCGATCCGGCTGCAATCGGCCGGCGTCGCGACGACGTTGGTCGAGGGCCGCGACAAGCCGGGTGGGCGCGCGTATTATTGGGAGCGCGACGGCTTCGTCTTCGACGCGGGGCCGACCGTCATCACCGATCCGGCGTGCCTGAAGGAGCTGTGGGCGCTGTCGGGGCGCGACATGGCGCATGACGTAGAGCTGGTGCCGGTAAGCCCCTTCTACCGGCTCAACTGGCCGGACGGCACGAATTTCGACTATTCGAACGACGAGCAGGCGCTGACCCGCGAGATCGCCAAGCTGAACCCGGCGGATGTCGCTGGCTATGCGAAGTTTCTGGAATATTCGGCGGGCGTCTATCACGAGGGCTATGAGAAGCTCGGCCATGCCGCGTTCCTTGACTTCGCGTCGATGATCAGGGCGGCACCTGCCTTGGCGAGATACCAGGCGTGGCGATCGGTTTATTCGATCGTGTCGTCCTATGTATCGAACGAGAAGCTGCGCGAGGCGCTGTCGTTCCACACGCTGCTGGTCGGAGGCAATCCGATGACCACCAGCGCGATCTACGCGCTGATCCACAAGCTGGAAAAGGATGGCGGCGTCTGGTTCGCGATGGGCGGGACCAACAAGCTGGTCGCGGGCATGGTGACGCATTTCGAGCGGCTCGGCGGGGTCGTCCGGCTCAACGACCCGGTGACGGAGATCGAGACGCTGGGCGAGCGCGCGACCGGCGTGACGACGGCGAGCGGCTGGCAGGGCCAAGCGGACGCGATCGCCGCCAATGCCGATATCATGCACACCTACAAGACGCTGCTGCGCGGCTCGCGCTCGGCGCAGCGGACGCGCGGGCGGCTGGAGCGCAAGAAGTATTCGCCGTCGCTGTTCGTGGTGCATTTCGGCGTGACGGGGACGTGGCCGGGCATTCCGCACCATTCGATCCTGTTCGGGCCGCGTTACAAGGGGCTGCTCGACGACATCTACAAGCATGGTGTGGTGCCGGAGGATTTCTCGCTGTACCTCCACCACCCGACCGTCACCGACCCGTCGATGGCCCCCGAGGGGCATTCCACCTTCTACGCACTCGCGCCGGTGCCGCACATGGGCAAGTCGCCGGTCGACTGGGACGTGGTCGGCCCGCTGCTGGAGAAGCGCATCCTCGACGAGATCGGGCGGCGGCTGATTCCCGACATCCACGAGCGGATCGTGACCAAGTTCAGCTACGCCCCGCCGGATTTCGCGCGCGACCTGAACGCGCATCTGGGGTCCGCGTTCTCGCTGGAGCCGACGCTGCTGCAGAGCGCGTATTTCCGGGTGCACAATCGGGATGATGCGATCTCGAATCTGTATTTCGTCGGCGCCGGGACGCATCCGGGCGCGGGGATACCGGGCGTGGTCGGGAGTGCGAAGGCGACGGCGAAGCTGATGCTGGAGGGGGCACCGTGAACGACCCGGAGCCCTTCGGATTTGGAGACCGGTGGTTTGATCGAGTGGTTTCGATCAGAACATTCTCCATCTTAGCCGTCGTATTCGCGGCAGGATTGGTCTGGTCGCGTGTGGAGTTCTTCTAGATGAGGCGCCTAGCGATCTACTGCGGCTCCGCCACGCCTGCCGACCCCGCCTATATCGCCGAAGCGCGTGCCGTCGGGCGCGGGCTGGCCGAACGCGGGATCGGTGTCGTGTATGGCGGCGGGCGGCTGGGGTTGATGGGGGCGGTGGCGGACGCCGCGCTGGAAGCCGGCGGCGAGGTGATCGGGGCGATCCCGCGCGCGCTGGTCGACATGGAGGTGGCGCATCGCGGACTGACGGAATTGCACGTCGTCGAGACGATGCATCAGCGCAAGCAGCTGTTCACCGACCTGTGCGACGGCTTCGTCACGCTGCCCGGCGGCACGGGGACGATGGACGAACTGTGGGAGGCGCTCAGCTGGGCGCAGCTGGGCTATCATGCCAAGCCGGTGGGGTTGCTCAATTCGGGCGGCTTCTATGACGGTTTGGTCAGCTTCTGGACGACCATGAGCGAAGTGGGTTTCGTGCGGCCGCAGCATGTCGAATTGCTGATCGTGGGCAATTCGCTGGACGCGCTGTTGGAGCGGATGACGGCGTTCGTGCCGGTGCAGACGATCGTGGCGACGAAGGCGAGCGATCTGTGACAGCCCTTTCTTCCACCCCGGCGAAGGCCGGGGCTCAGTCACACAGGTTCAAGTTGGAGAGCGCAGTCCGCTGCCTGCTAGCGCATCGTGACTGGACCCCGGCTTCCGCCGGGGAGGGGCTGAGGGCGAGGACTGCCAACGACGTCGAGGCGTAGGGTGGACCGCACCACCCTCGTCGCACATGCCCGCGCGTCGATAGCGCGGGGGTCGAAGTCGTTCGCCGCCGCGTCCAAGCTGTTCGACCCGGTCACGCGCGAACGCGCGTGGCTGTTATATGCCTGGTGTCGGCGATGCGACGACGTCGTCGATGGGCAGGATCACGGCCACACGATGAGCGCGGTTGCCGATGCGCCGGCGCGGGTGCGCGAGGTGGCGGATCTGACCGCTATGGCGCTCGCGGGCAAGCCGACCGGCGACCCGGCGTTTGACGCGCTGGGGTTGGTCGCCGCCGAGGTCGCCCTGCCCCACCTTTGGCCGCGCGACGTGATCGCCGGGTTCGCGCTCGACGCCGACGAATGGCAGCCGAAATCGGCGGATGACCTGTATCGTTACTGCTACGCCGTCGCCGGCGCGGTCGGGTGCATGATGGCGGTGGTGATGGGCGTGCCGCCCGACGACGAGGACACGCTGGACCGCGCGTGCGACCTGGGCATCGCCTTCCAGCTCGCCAATATCGCGCGCGACGTGGGCGAGGATGCCGCCGCCGGGCGCTGCTACCTGCCGCACGACTGGCTGGCGGAGATGGATATGGGACCGGGCGAACACATGAAGCCGCATTACCGGCCCCGGCTGGCGGTGCTGGCGAAGCGGCTCGCGGGGTGCGCGGCTGCGTACGAGGCGAGCGCGCGCGCGGGGACGCCGGCGCTGCCGCTGCGATCGGCCTGGGCGGTGCTTGCGGCGGCGAACATCTATGGCGCGATCGGGCGCGCGGTGGCGGATCGGGGCGAACACGCCTGGGATCATCGGGTGACGACATCGCGCGCGGATAAACTCGGCTTTGTCGCGAAGGCCGGCTGGCAGGCGGCGCGACGCCGGACGTTGTATCCACCCGTCTCGCGTGACGGGCTGTGGACGCGGCCGCGCTGAAGTCCGCTCCGTCCGGGCGAGGATTTACCGGCAGCGAGCGTCGTTAACCACCGTGGGCAAGCCGATCCTCACCCTTTGCGCGGATAGGAGCGGGTATGACGATGCTCTCCGCCCGCCTGTCCCGCGCGTTGCGCCAGGGTCGACGCGATCCCAGGCCGGATACGCGCTCTGATCTGCTGCTGACGTTGTTGCGCAAGCGTGCGGCGGCGCATGGGGTGGGTGACGAGCAGCTGGAGGCGTTGTTGCGCGATCAGATCCGGTGGGCGCTGCCGATGGAGCGGGACTCCTAATCGTCATGCCGGCCTAGAACCGGCAGCCAACCATCGGCGAGTGCTGTACTTGTGGCTCGATGGACCCCGGCTGAAGGCCCGGGTGACGACCTACCCCGCCGACTTAGCCTTCGGCTCGGCGGTTGCGACCCGTGCCCGCTGCTCGCGGCAGTCGGCGAGAAGTGTCGGGAAATCTAGATCGGTGTGTCGCGCCAGCGCGGTCGGCAACTGCGCGCGACATTCGCTGACGGTGGCGAAGCGGACCGGCAGGATGCGCGCGTCGGCGCACTGGGTGCCGGCGTCGCCGCAGCCCAGGATCGCCATCACGAATGCGGTTGCTTCGATCATGGATGACCCAACGGGCGATCGGATGATCCGTTCCCGTGGCGAAGCGCGGTCGTCGCGCCTACATCGCAGCGTTCATGCCGCCTGCCCTCACCACCGATCCGCGAGTCGAGCCACCGCTGTGGCCGACGCTGAAGCGATTCCTGCCGTTCCTGTGGCCGGCGGGCGAGCCGGCGCTGAAGGTTCGAATCGTCGCGGCGATGATGTTGGTGGCAGCGTCCAAGGTGACGCAGGTCTATGTCATCGCCTTCTCGCTGAAATGGGCGGTCGACGCGATGGCGGCAGGCGATCGGTCGGCGACCTGGCTCGTGGTCGCGCTGGTGGTGGGCTATGCGGCCGCGCGGTTTGCGACGACGCTGTTCGACAATCTCCGCAACACGCTGTTCGAGCGCGTCGGGCAGGAAGCGACGCGGCGACTGGCGGCGACGGTGTTCGCGCACCTGCACCAGTTGTCGCTGCGCTTCCATCTCGAACGCCGCACCGGCGCGGTGACCAAGGTGGTCGAGCGGGGCACCAAGAGCATCGACACGATGCTGTACTTCATGCTGTTCAACATCGCGCCGACGGTGCTGGAGTTGGGGCTGGTACTCAACATCTTCCGCGGCTCGTTCGGCTGGGGAATGGTCGCGGCGACCTGCATGATGGTGGTCGCATATATCTGGTTCACGCGGGTGGTGACGGACTGGCGCGCGGCGCTGCGCACGCGGATGAATGACCTCGACACCGGCGCGGTCGCGCACGCGGTCGACTCGCTGCTCAATTTCGAGACGGTCAAGTATTTCGGCGCGGAAGCGCGCGAGGCGAAACGCTATGAGAACGCGATGGTCGCCTATGCCAATGCGGCGACCAAGTCGGAGAACAGTCTGGCGTGGCTGAACGTCGGTCAGGCGCTGATCACCGGGCTGATGATGGCGGCGGGCATGGCCTTTGTGGCGCGCGGGTGGGGGGCCGGCAGCTTTACGGCAGGCGACGTGGTGCTGATCTCGACGCTGTTGTCGCAGCTGTTCCGCCCGCTGGACCTGCTGGGCATGGTGTATCGCACGATCCGGCAGGGCGTGCTCGACATGAGCGCGATGTTCGACCTGGTCGATACACCCGGCGAGATCGTCGACGCGCCCGATGCGACGGTGCTGACCGTGCCGAGCGGCCATGTCCGGTTCGAGGGTGTGCACTTTGCCTATGACGGAGACCGCGAGATTTTGCGGGGGATCGACCTGGACGTGCCGCCGGGGACGACGTGCGCGATCGTCGGCGTGTCGGGCGCGGGCAAGTCGACGATCGCGCGGCTGCTGTTCCGCTTCTACGACCTGACGGGCGGGCGGATCACCATCGACGGGCAGGACATCGCCCGCGTGACGCAGGCATCGCTGCGGTCGGCGATCGGGATCGTGCCGCAGGACACGGTGCTGTTCAACGACACGATCGGCTACAACATCGCTTACGGCCGTGAGGGCGCGAGTACCGAAGAGATCGTCCGCGCGGCGCGCGGCGCGTCGATCGCGGACTTCATCGAAGGGCAGCCCGAGGGCTATGACACGCGTGTCGGCGAGCGTGGCCTGAAGCTGTCGGGCGGCGAGAAGCAGCGCGTCGCGATCGCGCGCACCTTGTTGAAGAACCCGCCGGTGCTGGTGCTGGACGAGGCCACGTCGGCGCTCGACAGCCGCACCGAAGCTGCGATCCTGGATACACTGGACGAAATCGAGCGCGGCCGCACGACCCTCGTCATCGCGCACCGGCTGTCGACGGTAGTGGGCGCGGACCAGATCGTCGTGCTGGAAGCGGGCGTCGTCGCCGAGCGCGGCCGCCATGCCGAGCTGCTGCGGCGTGGTGGGCTGTACGCGGCGATGTGGAACCGGCAGCAGACCGAGCGCGACGAGTTGCTGGCGGCGGAATAATCAGGCGCAGGTGAGCCGCACCACCTTTGCCGGCTTGTCGAACACCAGCGACGAACACCGGCCGAGCAGATCGCGGCCGATCAACAAGCCGGCGCGGCCCGGCTTGCCTTTTGCCGCGGCCAGCACCTCGTCCGGGTCGGCGTCGGCCTCGCGGATGGTATTGGCGGCACCGCCATCGCCGACACGTACGGCGATTCTACTCAGCACCAACGGACCGAATGCGGCGGGTTCGGCCAACGTCAGCGTGCGCACCGGCCGGCTTACCCCGAACGCGATCAACGCCGGCCGCGACTCGCCGGACATCGTGCCGCGATGCGCCCTGGCGAGCGCGACGCCGAGGGCGGCGCTGGTTATCGTGCGGGGTGTCAGCGGATCGAAGCGAACAGCAGTCCTGACGCTGCCCAGCATCGCGGTGCCGGCGCTGAGCCCGGAATGCAGACCCTCGAGCGGCAGCGACATGGTCCGCTCGCCCGCGCTCGGCGGCCCCAGAACGAAACCGACCACCGGATCGGGGAGCCCCCCCGGGCCGATCGCCGGTCACCGCTCGCTCCGCTGCGGGCGGGGCGGCGGCGACTAGCAGGGAGGCGAGCAGAAGGGAGCGCATGGACGGGATGTCGCCGCGAATCGTGGCAGCCGAGCGGCGTTCGGCTGCCTTATAAACGGGCACCTACCGCAAGCCTGCTTAGGAAACCGTCTGCTTTCGCTGCGATGCCCTGGGACCAGGCACCGGAATCCGCCCTTGGCACGGCGGTTGCTAGGCTCTCACGCGGGACACCGAAGGGGCAGGCATGAAGCTGATCGTCGCGATCATCAAACCGTTCAAGCTGGACGAGGTGCGAGAGGCCCTCACCACGCTTGGCGTGGCGGGGATGACTGTCACCGAGGTCAAGGGCTTCGGCCGCCAGAAGGGCCAGACCGAGATCTATCGCGGTGCCGAATACTCCACGAACATGGTCCCCAAGATCAAGATCGAAGTGGTTTGCGACACCGCACTTGCCGATCGGGTGGTCGAGGCGATGCAGCAGGCGGCGAACACGGGAACGATCGGGGACGGCAAGATCTTCGTGCTCGACGTGGGCCAGGCGGTGCGGATCCGCACCGGCGATACCGACGGGAACGCGCTGTGAACGGTTCTGTGACGGGGGAACAGATGAAGCAGATGGGCAAATATGCATTGGCGGCGGGAGCCGGCATCCTCTTTGCGGTGCCGGCACTGGCCAATGTCGCGGCGCCGGTTATCTCCGCGCCGGCTGCGTTCGTGCCGACCGCCGAGATGGTCAACAAGGGCGACGTCGCCTGGATGCTGGTCGCCTCGGCGCTGGTGCTGATGATGTCGGTGCCGGCGCTGGCGCTGTTCTATGGCGGGCTGGTGCGCGCCAAGAACATGCTCAGCGTGCTGATGCAGGTGCTGACGATCGTCTGCGTGGCGGCGCTGGTGTGGTTCGCCTGGGGCTATTCCATGGCCTTCACCTCGACGGGTACGCCGTTCCCCAAGCTGTTCGGCGGGCTGGACAAGGCGTTCCTGGCGGGCGTCAGCCCTTCCACGTTCGCGGCGACATTCTCCAATGGCGTCTATCTGCCCGAATATGTCTTCATCATCTTTCAGATGACGTTCGCGTGCATCACCCCGGCGCTGATCGTCGGCGCGTTCGCGGAGCGGGTGAAGTTCACGCCGCTGATCATCTTCGTCGTCGCGTGGCTGACGCTCGCTTATTTCCCCATCGCGCACATGGTCTGGTATTTTGCCGGGCCTGACTTCCTGTACGCGGCGCCGACCGACACCGGGCTGATCTGGGGCTGGGGCGCGCTGGACTTCGCGGGCGGGACGGTGGTGCACATCAACGCCGGCATCGCCGGGCTGATCGGCTGCATCGTGATCGGCCCACGCATCGGCTACAAGACCGAGCCGATGCCGCCGCATTCGCTCGTGATGACGATGATCGGCGCGTCGCTGCTGTGGATCGGCTGGTTCGGCTTCAATGCCGGGTCGGGGCTGGAAGCCAATGCATTCGGCGCGCTCGCCTTCATCAACACGCTGGTGGCGACGGCCGCCGCTGGAGCCACCTGGGCGATAATCGAACAGGTGGTTCACAAGAAGCCGTCGCTGCTAGGCGCCGCGTCCGGCGTCGTCGCCGGCCTGGTCGCGATCACCCCGGCGGCGGGGTTCGCGCACCCCGGCACCGCGATCCTGCTCGGCGCGGTGGCGTCGGCGGGGTGCTTCGTGTTCGTCACCACGGTCAAGAACGCGTTCAAATATGACGACACGCTCGACGTATTCGGCATCCACTGCGTCGGCGGCATCATCGGCGCGCTGGGCACCGCGATCGTCGCCGACCCGGCGCTCGGCGGGCAGGGCTGGATCGACTATACCGCGTCGGTCGCCAAGGCAGGCGAGTATTCGATGTCGGGCCAGTTCGTGACGCAAGCCTGGGCGGTGGTCACCACCTTGTTGTGGAGCGGCATCGTGTCGGCGGTGCTGTTCCTGGCGCTGAAGCACACGATCGGGCTGCGGGTCCCGGCCGAGATCGAGAGCGAAGGCCTCGACCTCCACGAACATGGCGAGCGCGCCTACAACCTTTGACGAGATTGGGCGGCGGGATCCTCTCCCCCGTCGTCCAAACCAGGTTCCTCCTGCGAACGCGACTAAACCCCGGCACAGCGATGTGCCGGGGTTCTTTTCATGTCAGGTCAGGCGCGACGTCCGCGGAACGTATTCGCCAGCGCCAGCGCCGCGACGCCCAGAAAGGCGGCGCTGGTCCAGGGGCGCGCCTTGGCGAAACTGGTCGCCTTCTGTGTGACCGGCGCATCGCCCGAGAAATGCTCGCGGAAATCGTCGGCCAGGCCGGTCTTGGCGGTGTCGGTCTTGGGGGTGGACGTATGCATGGTGGCTTCGGTCATCATGTTCTCCATCGGGCGCGATCATGCGCCCAGCGGGCGGCTCAACGTCCAAAGGCCGCGAGAGTGCCCTCAGCCGGCCGTCGGCCGTCGCCGCGCTTCGCGTTCCTGCCACTTGGCGCGGATCGAGTCGCTGGTCGCGCGAGCCGTCGTGGCTCCAGCCGGGCGGACGCCACAGATAGTCGAGCTTGTGCCGCCACGGTGCCGCCCGAACATTGCGCGCGATCCCGACCCGTTCGGGGAACGCGGCCCAGGCCAGCGAAAAACTGCCGACATCCTTGACGAGGCCATAGCGCGGGCGGTCGTCGTCTCGCTCGGCGACGAAGGTGCCGAACAACCGGTCCCAGACGATGAACACGCCCGCCGACAGCGCGCCCGCGATCGTGCTGCCGAGCCCCAGCGTCAGGCTGGTAAGCGTATCGCGCGGGCAATAACGCTGCCGATCCCGTTGGCGGGCACCAGCATCTCGGCCAGCATCAGCAGGACGAAGAACGGGACCGCGAGATCGACGGGGCGCGGCAGGTCAGGCGTGGCGAAGTTCTTCGACCGCGTCCCCCTCCGCGAGTGCTGCCAGCCGCCGCAGGTCCAGCGCGTCGACGCCCTTCAACGTCACCGCGCCCAAGCGCCGCTCGCCGGTTTCGATCACCGTGCCCTCGGGCGAGGCGCGGACAGCCGACCAGCGCACCTCGCGCACGGCGGGCCTTGTGCCGTGCAGCTTGATCGCGGCGAGCCTGCCGTCCTGGCCCACCGCCAGCGCACCCGCGCCGTCCGCGCCGACCACGAGGTCGATAACTGCGAAGCCCGCGAGCGCGGTCTCGGTGGCGGCGGCGACCTCTTCCGGGCCGCCGATCCTCGCATCGCGCCCCAGCCGCAGCAGCCGCGCGGTGCCCACCAGCGCCAGGATGGCGACGAGAGCCCCACCGAGCAGCAGGAGGCTCATCGCGCGCGCGCCACCGCGTCGAGCGAGGGCCGGAGACTGGACAGATCGTATCCGGCCGCTCTGGCCTGGCCGACCAGCAGGTCGCGATCGCGCCCGGCCTGCGCGGCGGCGAGCGCCCACAGGTTGCACGAGCGCGTTCCCGAACGGCAATAGGCGAGCACCGGGCCGTCGGCGGCGACGACCGCCGCCGCCATGGCGTCAAGCTGCGGCTGCGCGAAGCCGGCCTGCGTCACGGGCACTTCGGCATAGGCCAGTCCTGCGGCCTCGGCGGCGGCGCGGACTGCGTTGCCCGACGGCTGGCCGGGCTCCTCGTCATCGGGCCGGTTGTTGACGATCGCGACATAGCCCGCGGCGGCGATGGCAGGCACGTCCTCAGGCGCGATCTGCGGCGCGACGGCGAAGCGGTCGTTGAGCGGGCGGATGGAGAGCATGGCCTTCTATACCCGATCCTCACCGGCACGGGGAGGGGGACCGTGGCCGCGAAGCGGGCATGGTGGAGGGGCGTCGCCTCAGCAGTGCCGCTTGCGGCCAAGCCCCTCCACCACCCGGCTGCGCCGGGCGGTCCCCCTCCCCCTTGCGGGGGAGGATCAGCCAGCCGCCCGGATCACCTGAAGGAACGCATCGCCATAGGCGTCGAGCTTGCGGGCGCCGATGCCGGACAGCATCGCCAGTTCGGCGCGCGAGCCGGGGCGTCGCGCGGCCATCTCTCGGAGCGTCGAATCGTGGAAGATGACATAGGGCGGCACGCCGGCGTCTTGCGCCAGCTCGCGACGACGCCCCCGCAATGCCTCGAACAGCGGATCGTCGGCCGGATTCGCGACCGCCGCCCCGCCACCCCGCGCGCGCCGTTCGCGCCGGACCTGAGGCACGACCGACAGCCGGTCCTCACCTTTCAGCAGGCCGCGCGCGCCCGGCCCGAACTCCAAGCCGCCATGCTCGTTCGCCCGCAGCGCATCGCGCAGCAGCAGCGCGCGGCCCACCGGCTTGAGCAGCGCCGTCTCGTCCCCGTCGACGATGCTCCAGACGGACAGTTTCTCGTGCCCGTTCATCAGGCTGCGCTCGGACGATTTCCCGGTCAGCACCTGCTCGATATAGGTGACGCCGAACATCTGGCCGGTGCGGAACACGGCCGACAGGAATTTGCGCGCCAGCTCGGTCGCATCGACCGCGCCCGTCGACCCGAGGCAATTGTCGCAATTGCCGCAGTCCTGCGCGAGGTCCTCGCCGAAATGGTTGAGCAGGATGCGCCGGCGGCACCCGCCGGTCTCGACGAGCGCCGACAAGGAGGTGAGCCGCGCCTGCTCGCCCGCCTGACGCGCGGCTTCCACCTCGCCGATGCGCTGGCGCGCGCGGACGAAGTCCTCCGCGCCCCAGAACAGATGCGCGACCGACGGGTCGCCGTCACGACCCGCGCGGCCGGTCTCCTGGTAATAGGCCTCGATCGACTTGGGCAGGCCGGCATGGACGACGAAGCGCACGTCCGGCTTGTCGATTCCCATCCCGAACGCGATCGTGGCGCAGATCACCATGTCTTCGGAGCGAACGAAGTCCGCCTGATTGCGCGCGCGCACCCCGGCGTCGAGGCCGGCATGATAGGCGCGCGTCGGACGGCCCGTGGCGGCGAGCGACGCCGCCATCTTCTCCGTGCCCGCGCGGCTCTGGCAATAGACAATGCCCGGCCCCGGCGTGGCGCGGACGATGTCGGCAACCTGGCGCGGCGTGCTGGTCTTGGGCGTGACGTGGTAGCGGATATTGGGCCGGTCGAACCCGGAGACGATCAGCCCGTCGGCGGGGATGCCCAGCTGTTGCAGGATGTCATGGCGGGTATGCTCGTCCGCGGTCGCGGTGAGCGCAAGGCGCGGTACATCGGGGTAGCTGTCGAGCAGCGGGCGCAGCAGGCGATAGTCGGGGCGGAAATCATGCCCCCACTCGCTGACGCAATGCGCTTCGTCGATCGCGAACAGGCTGATGCGGGCTTCGCTCAGCAGCGCGCGGAAGTGACCCTGCGACGCGCGTTCGGGGGCGATGTAGAGCAGGTCCAGTTGGCCGGCCCGAAACCGTGCGAGCGTCTCGGCGCGGTTCTCGTCGGCCGACGTCAGCGTGCCGGCGCGGATGCCGACGGCGGTGGCGGCGCGCAGCTGGTCGTGCATCAGCGCGATCAGCGGCGACACGACGACGCAGGTGCCCTCCAGCATCACGGCGGGCAGCTGATAGCAGAGCGACTTGCCGGCGCCGGTCGGCATCACCGCGAGCGTGCGGTCGCCGGCGAGCACACGCGCGACGACATCGGCCTGGACGCCGCGAAAGGCAGGGAAACCGAACACGCGCTGAAGATGGGGAAGGGGGTTCACGCGCGGCCTATATCGGCGGGATGCGCCGCCATGCTAGGGTCGCGGCATGGATGTGACCGACAATCACGGCGAGCGCCGCTTCGAGCTGCCGACCGATGCCGGTCCGGCGATCGCCGCCTATGAGATCGACGGCGACACGATCACCTTCACCCATACGGTCGTGCCGGACGAGGCCGAAGGTCAGGGCGTCGGCGGGCGGTTGATCGCCGGCGCATTGGCGGATGCACGGGCGCGGGGGCTGAAGGTCGTGCCCGCCTGCTCGTTCGTTGCCGCGTACCTGAAGCGTCACCCGGAGGTGGCGACGCTCGCCTGAACCGAGGCTTGAGGTGTCTGCGTTGCGACGCGGACGGGCAGGCCGTCGATCGATCGGTTGCGCCCCTGCATCTTCGTGAGGAGTTCGTCCGGCGAGCGCTGCGCGTGATATTTGACCAGCGTCGGGCGTTCGCGCGCGAGCGTCATCTCCGGCACGCCCCAGCCGCAACTGGTCTGCGTCTGGTCGATGCGCATGACGAAGATCTGGCGCGTGCCGGGCAGCAGCTCGAAATGCGCGGCGAGGTCCGCCCACTCGCCGTCCTGCGGCAGCACGGCGCGCGCATTCCCATACAGGCGGAAGATCAACGCCGGTCGGTCGAATGCGCAGAACATTACCGTAATGCGGCCCTCATCGGCGAGCAGATGAGCATTGGTCTCGTTGCCCGACCCCATCAGGTCGAGCCAGGCGACGGTGGCGTCGTCGAGCACGCGAAAGCTGTCGAGCCCCTTGGGGCTGAGGTTTATGCGTGCACCGGGTGCGGCAGTGGCGACGAAGAATACCGGCTGCCGCGCGATGAAAGCGCGGTGATCAGGGGTGAGGCGGTCGAAGAACTCCATGTGCGGGAGTGTCGGACGGGTCCGGAACGGATGCAAGTGGCGTTGGCCGTGGCTTCCGTCATCTACGCTGCTGCCATGCAGGAGCCGCGCATCATTCCGGTCGAATTGCCGGAGGAGCTAGCTGCTGAAGCCTAGGCGCAGGGGCTTGAGCTCGCACGCGCCTGCCGGGATGGTCTCTGGCACATGATGCGCAAACTGCGGCGAAACAGGGATTGGGCAGAAGAGCATCGCGAGGAGATGCTCGCGTGGAATGGATGGGTAGAGCAACACGGGCTACCGCTGGAGCGGTATCGGCTCTTCTGACGCCGTTACGTTCTAGTGATGCGGAGACTGGCTGGGGAAATCAGAGACGGCCGCTTGCCCGGTGCGCCCATCCGAATGGCATAGCCCTGCTCCACAAGGTACGCCGCCTCTTCAAGACTGTGCACAAATGTCGAGTTCTCGACGTGGTGCCGGCGTTCTGGGATACGCCGATCGACCAATTCGAACCCGCGCTCGCTGCAGACAGGCTGCTCATTTAGCCCGTCACGCGGTCTCAACCGCTCGATCCTGACAGCGATACCTACAGCGCCGTCCCGCCCACCGTCAGCCCATCTACCAGCAACGTCGGCTGCCCCACTCCGGCGGGCACACTCTGCCCGCCCTTGCCGCAGACGCCGATGCCTTCGTCCAGTGCCCAGTCGTCGCCGATGCCGGTGACGCGCGTCAGCACGGTCGGGCCGTCGCCGATCAGCGTCGCGCCCTTGATCGGGGCGCCCAGCTTGCCGTTCTCGATCAGGAACGCTTCCGTGCAGCTGAACACGAATTTGCCCGAGACGATGTCGACCTGCCCGCCGCCGAAGCTCTTGGCGAAGATGCCCTTCTTCACCCGTGACAGCAGCTCGGCGGGGTTGTCGCGGCCCGCCTTCATGAAGGTGTTGGTCATGCGCGGCATGGGGGCATGCGCGAAGCTCTCCCGCCGGCCGTTGCCGGTGGGTGCCACCCCCATCAGGCGCGCGTTGAGGCGGTCCTGCATATAGCCCTTGAGGATGCCGTCCTCGATCAGCACCGTCTCGCCGGTCGGTGTGCCCTCGTCGTCGATCGACAAGGAGCCGCGCCGGTCGACCAGCGTGCCGTCGTCGACCACGGTCACGCCGGGTGCCGCGACGCGCTCGCCGATACGGCCCGAAAAGGCGCTGGTGCCCTTGCGGTTGAAGTCGCCCTCCAGCCCATGACCGATCGCCTCGTGCAGCAGCACACCCGGCCAGCCCGGCCCGAGCAGCACCGTCATCTCGCCCGCAGGCGCGTCGATCGACTCGAGATTGACGAGCGCCTGCGCCAGCGCCTCGTCGATCGCCCGGTTCCAGGTCTCCGGCTCGAACAGCTGCGCGTAGAGATAGCGGCCGCCGATGCCATAGCTGCCGGTTTCACGGCGGCCGTTGCGCTCGACGACGATCTGGACGTTGAGCCGCACCAGCGGGCGCACGTCGGTGGCGACGAAGCCGTCGGGGCGGACGATCTCGACCACCGACCAGCTGCCCGACAAGCCGACCGAAACCTGCGCCACCTGCGGATCACGGGCACGCGCGGCGGCGTCGATCGTCTGGCATAGGTTCACCTTGTCGGCGAACGGGATCAGATCGAGCGGGTCGGTGTCGGTATAAAGATGCCGGTTGGTCTTCGCGGGGGCGGCAGCCTTGGGAGCGACCGACGGGTCGATCAGGCTCATCGTTTCCGCCGCGCGCTTGATCGCCGCCTCCGACAGCTCGTTGGCGTGCGCAAATGCAGTCATCTCACCCGACACCGCGCGCAGGCCGAACCCGGCGGAGGTGTCATAGCTCGCGGTCTTGAGCCGCCCGTCATCGAACCCGAACGCCTCCGCGCGGCGATATTGGAGGTACAGCTCGCCATCGTCCGCACGGCCGAGCGCGTCGGCGGTCAGCCGCTGTGCGGCCTCGGGCGAGAGCGTGTCGCGATAAAGGAACGAGCGGGGATCCTGATAGGCCATGGGAGGACAGATAGGTGCCCGCGCGCCTCGCGCCAATCGTTTCGCGAACCGCCGCTGGGTGGTAGCAGCCGATCATGCGCCGTTATCTCGCCCGCTTGCTGAACCAGGTGCAGTCGCTGGACCTGTGGCCGCTGGGCGTGCGCCGCGCATTGCTGCGGGGGATCGGCGCGGAGGTCACGAGTGACGCCATGGTGCAGGCCGGGGTAGATGTGGTCGCGGGCCCGCTGCGATTGGGAACCGGATGCTTCGTCAATCGCGGGTGCCTGTTGGAGGCGACGGGCGGGATCACGATCGGCACGCGGGCCCATCTCGCCTACGGCGTCAAGCTGCTCACCTCGACGCACGAGATCGGCTTGCCGGGGTGTCGCGCGGGACGGTGGGCGGCACGGCCCGTCACGGTCGGCGACGGTGCCTGGCTGGGTGCGGGAACGATCGTGCTGCCGGGCGTGACGATCGGTGCGGGCGGGGTCGTGGCGGCAGGCAGCGTCGTCACCGCGGATACCGAGCCGAACGCGCTCTATGCCGGCGTACCGGCGGTGAAGAAGAAGCCGCTGCCGTCGGCGTAAGGCCTAGTATTTCGGGCTGCCGCCCTCGGCGATATCGGGCAGCGCCGACTGGTCGGCACCATCGGCCGGTCCGTCGATCAGCACGAAGCGACGGTCGCAATAGCCGCAATCGACATAGCCGTGATCGTCGATCTGCAGCCACACGCGCGGATGTCCCAGCGCCGCGCCGCCGGGAATGTCCGCAGCCCCGTCGCAGGCGACGCGGCGCTGGGTGACGCGGGTGAGCTCGAGTGGGGGGGTCATGGCTGTCACGTAGCAAGGAGCATTGTGGAGAGGCAAGCCGCGCCCTAACGCTCCGGGCATGACATCAGCCGCCATCAGCATCGCGGGCCTCGGCAAGACCTATGCGCCGGTCGGATCGTCGCCGCCCAAGCGGGCGCTCGACGCCATCAC
The DNA here is from genome assembly GCF_028292945.1 of Sphingomonas bacterium. Taxonomy (GTDB): domain Bacteria; phylum Pseudomonadota; class Alphaproteobacteria; order Sphingomonadales; family Sphingomonadaceae; genus Sphingomonas. The sequence goes on from NZ_JAQGLJ010000128.1 coordinate 45,249, forward strand.
GCTGGATGTGCCGCAGGGATCGATCTTCGGACTGCTTGGTCCCAACGGTGCGGGCAAGTCGACGTTGATCAACATCCTCGCCGGGCTGGTCAACAAGACGCAGGGGACCGCGTCGATCTGGGGCTTCGACATCGACGCGCATCCGCGCAACGCGAAGGCGTCGATCGGCATCGTCAATCAAGAGATCATGTTCGATCCCTTCTTCACGCCAATCGAGACGCTGGACATACAGGCCGGGCTGTACGGGGTGCCCAAGGCCGAACGCCGGTCGATGGAACTGCTGCGCGCGGTTCATCTGGAGGACAAGGCCACCGCCTATGCCCGCACGCTGTCCGGCGGCATGAAGCGGCGGCTGATGGTGGCCAAGGCGATGGTCCACAGCCCCCCCGTGCTGGTGCTGGACGAGCCGACCGCCGGCGTCGACATCGAGCTGCGCCAGCAGCTGTGGGCCTATGTCCGCGAGCTGAACGCCAGCGGCGTCACCGTGGTGCTGACCACGCACTACCTGGAAGAAGCCGAGCAGCTGTGCGACCGCATCGCGATCATCAATCACGGCCGGCTGATCGCCAACGAGCCCACCCGCGAGCTGGTCGCGCGCGCGCAGGAAAAGGTGGTGGCGGTGACGGTCGATCGCGATCTGGACGCGGCGCCGAGCGCATCGTGCTTCGAGAAGATAGTGCTGCGCGGTTCGCGCGTGCTGGAGATCACCTACGACAAGGGCCGCGTGAACGCGGGCGAGGTGCTGGCGGCGGTACAGCGCGACGGCCTCGGCATCGTCGATGTGTCGACGCGTGAGGCCGATCTGGAGGACGTGTTCCTCAGCCTGACGCGGGCGGCTAATTAGGCCTACCGACGCCGGTAGCGGACCTCGAACTCCTCGTCGGACATGATCAGGTAGCGGATCATGTCGATGAACGCCCACGGGCCGCTGATCAGCATGCCGACGATCGTGCAGGTCAGCACCAGCATCGCGATACCGGACCCGGTGCGGCCGAGATAGAAGCGATGCACGCCGAAGATGCCGATGAAGAACGCCAGCAGCGCCGCCACGAGCTTGTTGCGATCGTTGGCCGGACGAGTCGGGGTGACGGGGGTGGCGAGTGCCGGCGGGGTTGCGCCGGGAACGGGGTAGATCGACAGCGCACGGTTCTCCTGCGGCTCGAAATCGACCTGCAGCCCCTTGGCCGGTTCGCCGCGATCGGCCCAGTCGGTGGGCGTGAAGCGATAGCGCACGCCGTCCTCGCCAGTCAGCAGGCCCTCGCCCGTCCTGACGTCGACACCCAGAATTTGCCCGCGCATGCCATGCCTCCCGCAGGTCTGAGATACGACCAGCGACGCCGGTGATGCAAGTGCGTAACACACTTGCACCCGCCGGCGCTTGTCGAAGCGTCCCGGACGCTGGATAGGGTCGGACGGCTGCCGACGTTGCGGGGGCGAATGGAGAAGGCGTGGCCGAGCACAGCGACAGCGACATCCTGATCGTCGGCTCGGGCGCGGCGGGGCTGACAGCGGCCCTGACGCTGGCCGAGCGGTTCCGCGTCACCGTGCTCGCCAAGGGCGCGCTGGACGAAGGGGCGACGGCATGGGCGCAAGGTGGGGTCGCGGCGGTGCTGGAGCCGGGCGATACCTTCGAGAACCATGTCGAGGACACGATGGTCGCGGGCGCGGGGCTGAACGACCGGGCGATCGTCGAGTTCGTCGTCTCGCAGGCCCCCGCCGCAATCGCTCGGCTGCGCGAGCTGGGTGTGCCGTTCGCCGAAGAGGCGGGCGCCCTGCACCTGACGCGCGAAGGCGGGCATTCGCATCGCCGTATCGTCCACGTCGCCGATGCTACCGGTTGGGCGGTGCAGGAGGCGCTGCTGCGCGCGGCGCGGGCCAACCCCAACATCACGCTGGTGCCCGATCAGGTCGCGATCGACCTCGCCACGTCGCGCCACGAGGAGCGGTATTCGGGCGCGGGCAATGTCTGGGGCGTGTATGCGGTCGACCGGGTCAGCGGCGGGGTGCAACTCCACACGGCGCGCGCGACGATCCTGGCGACCGGGGGCGCGGGGCGGACCTATCTCTTCTCGACCGCGCCACGTGGTGCAACCGGCGACGGTATCGCGATGGCCTGGCGCGCGGGCGCGCGTGTGTCGAACATGGAATTCATGCAGTTCCACCCGACCTGCCTGTACAATCTCGAGGTCAAGAACTTCCTCATCACCGAGGCGGTGCGCGGCGAGGGCGGGCAGCTGAAGCATCCGCTGACCGGCCGCCGCTTCATGCCGGATTACGACGCTCGGGCCGAGCTGGCGCCGCGCGACGTCGTGGCGCGCGCCATCGACGCCGAGATCAAGCGCGACGGGCTCGACTATGTCCACCTCGACATCAGCCACCTGCCGCCCGAGTTCGTGCGCGAGCATTTTCCCAACATCCACGAGAAGCTGCTCGGGCTGGGCATCGACCTGACGCGCGAGCCGATCCCGGTCGTGCCGGCGCAGCATTATACCTGCGGCGGGATCATGGTCGATCGTGACGGACGCACCGATCTGCCCGGCCTGTACGCGGCGGGCGAGTGCACGCAGTCCGGGCTGCACGGCGCCAATCGCCTCGCGTCCAACTCGCTGCTGGAATGCTTCGTGTTCGGCGAAGCGTGCGCGGACGACATCGCGCGCCGCTGGGATACGCTCCCGCCGGTGCCCGCGATCCGCGCGTGGGACGAAAGCCGCGTCACCGACTCCGACGAGGAAGTCGTCATCAAGCAGAACTGGACGGAAATCCGCCGCTTCATGTGGAATTACGTCGGTATCGTCCGCACCACCAAGCGGCTCGCGCGAGCGCAGACGCGGATCCGGCTGTTGCAGGAGGAGGTGGCGGACCATTACGGCCATTTCCGGGTCACCCCCGACCTCATCGAGCTGCGCAACCTGCTCCAGATCGCCGACCTGATCGTGCGCTCGGCGCTGCACCGGCACGAGAGCCGGGGCCTCCACTACACGCTCGACCATCCCGATCTGGCACCCGAGGCGGTCGACACGGTGCTGGTGCCCTAAGAAGGGCGCGGCGCTGCCGTTGTCCGCACGGGCATTGCGTAACTTCGATAATCGCCTTTGTTCTGCCAGACTTAGCGCCCACCTGGACGACAATGCCGCCGAGTCGCCGCTTTGCCGCACTTCATCGCGCGTCCGGCGGCACTCGTCGCAATGCGGTGGCCGGCGTGCTTGTGCGTTTGGCGTGGCTGCTATCCATCAAAACTTCGAGCGTGGACGGGTAAGTGACGATGGATTGGTACGGGGCGATCGCTGGGCTGCTGACGGTAGCGATGGCCGGATGCGGCTCGCCCGAGCGGCCTGGCTATACCGCGCGTGCGGCGATGTTGACACCACCGGTGATCGTCTCGGTTCCGGTGCCGATCGCGCAGCCCCGTGCCGCCCGCCCCGCGCCGGTCTCGCTGGTGGAGGTGCTGGTCCGGCTGCAGCGCGGCTTTGCGGGCAGGGCGGGCGTCGCCGTGAGCGCGGTCGACGAGGGCTGGACCGCCGAAGCCGGTGGCCGCCAGTACCTGCCGCAGCAGTCGGTATCGAAACTATGGGTGGCGCTGACCGTGCTGAACCTGCGCGATCAGGGACGGTTGCGACTCGATGATCCGGTGACGGTCACCGCCGACGACCTGACGGTGTTCAACCAGCCGATCGCGGCGCTTGCGCGGAAGCCCGGCGGGTTCCAGACCAGCGTCGGCGATCTGCTGACGCGCGCGCTGACCAGGAGCGACAACACCGCCAACGACAAGCTGATGTGGCTGGCCGGCGGCCCGGTCGCCGTTCGCGCCACCATCGAGGCAAAGCAACTCGGCGCGATCCGCTTCGGTCCCGGCGAGCGGCTGTTGCAGGCGCAGACCGCAGGCCTGACCTGGCAATCCGCGTTTTCGCGGGGCAATTCGTTCGAGATCGCGCGCTCGCGGCTGGCTCCCGAGCAGCGGCGCCGCGCCCTGGACGCCTATGTCGCCAGTCCGCCCGACGGCGCGCAGCCGATCGCGATCGCCGACGCGCTCGCCCGCCTCGCCCGCGGCGAGCTGTTGTCGGAGACCTCGACCCACGTGGCGCTGACCACCATGGGCCAGACGATCACCGGGCGTTCACGACTGAGGGCGGCGATTCCCGCCGGCTGGCAGATCGCGCACAAGACGGGGACCGGGCAGGATCTGGCCGGGCGCAATGCCGGCTTCAACGATGTCGGCCTGCTGACCGCGCCCGACGGCCGTCGCTATGCCATCGCGGTGATGATCGGCGAGACCACCCGCCCGGTGCGCGAGCGCCAGCAGCTGATCCAGTCGGTGGCGGCGGCGGTGGCGAACTACGCCAGCATGACCGGCGGTGGGTGATGGCGTACTAGCCAAGCTGGCAGGCGCGCGTCTGCTGGGCTAAGCCCTGCCCATGCCGCATCTCTACCTCGTCGATGGCTCGGGCTATATCTTCCGGGCCTATCACCGCCTGCCGCCGCTGACGAACAAGCATGGCGAGCCGGTGGGCGCGGTGTACGGTTACACGACCATGTTGTGGAAGCTGGCGGACGAGGTTCACGCCGCGGACGGTCCGACGCACATGGCGGTCATCTTCGACAAGTCGTCGCACACGTTCCGCAACGAGATGTATGCCGAGTACAAGGCGCACCGGCCGCCGCCGCCCGAGGACCTGGTCCCGCAGTTCCCGATGATCCGCGACGCCACCCGCGCCTTTTCGATGCCGTGCATCGAGGAGGAGGGGCTGGAGGCGGACGACCTGATCGCGTCTTATGCCAAGGCGGCGCTGGCGCAGGGCTGGGCGGTGACGATCGTGTCGTCGGACAAGGATCTGATGCAGCTGATCGAGCCGGGACTGGACCTGTACGACACGATGAACAACCGCCGGCTGAACGCCGAGCATGTCGTCGAGAAGTTCGGGGTCGAGCCGGCCAAGCTGGGCGAGGTGCTGGCGCTGATGGGCGACAGCGTCGACAACGTGCCGGGCGTGCCGGGGGTCGGGCCGAAGACGGCGGCCAAGCTGATCCAGGATTACGGCGACGTCGAGGGCGTGCTCGCCGCCGCCGCCGCGCCGGGGTTCAAGAAGGGCAGGTTGCAGGAGAATCTGGTCGCGCATGGCGATGCGGCGCGGATGAGCCGCGAACTTGTGAAGCTGAAATGCGACGTGCCGCTGGAACATCCGCTCGACGAGCTGGAGCTGAAGGGCATTCCCGCCGCCCCGCTGCGCGCATTCCTGGAACATCACGGATTTCGCACCTTACTGTCGAAGCTGGAGCAGGTCGCCGATGCACCGGTGGCGACGCCGGACTCGGTGCCGCAGCAGGACGACCCGCCGTGCGATCACGACGGCTACGAAACGGTGCTCGACCTCGACACGCTCGACCGCTGGATCGCCGACGCGCGTGCGCAGGGGTTCGTGGCGATGGACACGGAGACGAGCGGGACGGACGCGACGACCTGCGAGCTGATCGGCGTCAGCCTCGCGCTTGCTCCCAACCGCGCCTGCTATGTGCCGCTCAAGCATGGCGGCACCGATCTGCTCGCCGAGAACCCGGTGCAGATCGACTGCGAGCTGTGCCTGGAGAAGCTGAAGGCGCTGTTCGAAGACCCGAGCGTGCTCAAGATCGGGCACAACATCAAATTCGACATGATCGTGCTGGGGCAACGCGGCATCGTGGTCGCGCCACATGACGACACGATCGTGATGAGCTTCGATCTCGACGCCGGGCTGCACGGGCACGGGATGGATGAGCTCGCGGCCACGCACCTGTCGCACTCGTGCATCGCGTACAAGGACGTGGTCGGCGTCGGCAAATCGCAGCGCGGCTTTGCCGAGATCGATCTGAAGGCCGCCACGCGCTATGCCGCCGAGGACGCCGATGTGACGATGCGGCTGTGGCGGCGTTTCCGCGCGCGCCTGCCCGCAGAGGGGGCGACGCGCGTCTACGAGATGGTCGATCGGCCGCTGGTGCCGGTGGTCGCGCGCATGGAGCGGCACGGCATCAAGGTCGATCGCGCGCGGCTCGCCGGCCTGTCGGCGGAGTTTGCCGGCCAGATTGCGACCGCCGAGGCGGAGGTCCATGCGCTCGCCGGCGTCGCCTTCACAATCGGCAGCCCCAAGCAGCTGGGCGACATCCTGTTCGAGCGGATGGGGCTGAAGGGCGGGCGCAAGGGCAAGTCGGGGGTCTATTCCACCGACGTTACCGAACTGGAGCGGCTCGCGCGCGAAAAGGGCGAAGGGTCCGAGATCGTGCGCAAGGTGCTCGACTGGCGACAGCTGACCAAGCTCAAGAACACTTATACCGACGCGCTGCAGCAGGAGATCAACCCGGCGACGGGGCGCGTCCACACCAGCTACTCGCTGACTGGCGCGCAGACCGGACGGCTGTCGTCGACCGAACCCAATCTGCAGAACATCCCGATCCGCACCGAGGTCGGCCGCCAGATTCGCGACGCGTTCGTCGCCGAGCCGGGCAACGTGATCCTGGCGGCCGATTATTCACAGATCGAGCTGCGGCTGGCGGCGCACATGGCCGACGTGCCCGCGCTGCGCGATGCGTTCGCGAACGGCGACGACATCCACTCGCTGACCGCGACCGAACTGTTCGGCGAGGTGAACAGGGATACGCGCGCGCGCGCGAAGACGATCAACTTCGCGATCCTGTATGGCATTTCGCGCTGGGGGCTGGCGGGGCGGCTGGAGGTCAGCGCCGACGAGGCGCAGGCGATGATCGACCGTTATTTCGAGCGTTTCCCCGGCATCAACCGCTACATGGCCGAAACGCTGGAGCAGGTGCGCGAGCGCGGCTACACGACGACGCTGTTCGGCCGGAAGACGTGGTTCTCGCGGATCAAGTCAAAGGTCCAGCACGAGCGCCAGGGCGCCGAGCGCGCCGCGATCAACGCGCCGATCCAGGGCACCAGCGCCGACATCATCAAACGCGCAATGGTGCGCATGGAGCCGGCGCTGGCGGACGCCGGGCTGGGCCATGTCCGGATGCTGCTGCAGGTCCATGACGAACTGGTGTTCGAGTTGCCGGAGGGCGATGTCGCGTCCGCGTCGCCGGTGATCGAGCGAGTGATGGCGACGGCGGCGGAGCCGGCGGTAAAGCTGACCGTGCCGCTTGGTATCGAGATCGGCACCGGGATCAGCTGGGGGTCGGCGCACTAGTGTCGCGGTCTTTACTCCTCGTCACCCTGAACTTGTTTCAGGCCCCACGCGCATCGCCTCGGTCGCGCGTGGATGCTGAAACGAGTTCAGCATGACGACGGAGACGCCCCCCTCCGACATCGACCAGATCGCCAAGGGCGGCCGGACCAACATTGCCGGGTTCATCCTGCGCCTGGCCGCCCGGATCCCGTTCCTGTTCATCGCCGGGCGCTATTACGGGCCGGAACTTGTCGGCCGGTTCGCGTTGGCGGTCGTGGTCGTCGAGCTGGCGGCGCTGATCGCGACGCTGGGCCTCAAGCGCGGACTGGCGCAGGCGTTGAGCGAAGCGAACCGGCCCCACGCCTGCATCGTGTGGGACGCTATGGCGGTGGCATTCGTCGCGTCGCTCGTCGCCAGCGGGTTCCTGTCGCTGGTTCCGGCGCTCATGTATCCGAACACCCCCATCGGCGGGCTGGATCGCTGGCTGCCGATCATCATCCTTGCGATCGCCTGGTCGGACATCAGCCTGGCGGCGCTTGCCTATCGGCTCAACGTCAAGGCGGCCGTGACCGCGCGCGCGATCGTGGAGCCCTGGACGATCTCGATTGCGGCATGGGCGTTCTCGTTCTGGACGATCCGCGACGGGCTGGTTCTGTCCTATGTGGCGTCGATGGTCGCGGCGCTGGTGGCGAGCCTGGTGCCCTTCCTGCGCAGCTATGGCTTGCCGAGCGGTTGGTCGCCGCGCCTGCGCGACCTGTGGCGGCTGGCGCGGATCAACGTGCCGCTGGCGGGCGCGGACGCGCTGGAATGGGGGACCCGCAATGTCGATCGGCTCATCCTGGGCCGATTCTTCCCCCCGGAAATCGTCGGCATCTATTTCATGGCGCAGCAGGTCGCGTCGATTCCGCAGCGGCTGAAGACCAGCTTCGATCCGATCCTGGGGCCGGTCATCACGCGCAGCCTCGCGGCCAAGGATTACACGGCCATCGCGGTGCAGGTGCGCCAGGTCGCGTTCTGGATCATGGCGGCGCAGACGGGGCTGCTGCTGATGGGCGCAATACCCGGCGAGGCCGTGATGGGCGTGGTCGGGCCGCAGTTCGTCGCGGGCAGCATCGCGCTGGCATTCCTGCTCGCGGCGGAGGTTCTGGCCTCGACCGGCGCAGTCAGTGAGACGGCGCTGGTCTATACCGCTCGGCATCGCAACCTGATGATCGGTGCGACGATGCTCGCCTTTCAGATCGCGCTCAGCCTCGTGCTGATCCTTGCAATGCGCGCGCTCGGTTGGTCGTTGCAGTGGCAGGCGGCGGGGCCGGCGATCGCGCTGGCCATCAGTCTGGGCCTGACCTCGATCGTCAAGGCGCGCCTGCTGCGCAGCATTCTTGGGCAGTCGATATCACCCTGGCGGTGGCCGCTACTGTGGGCGGTGGCGGCCGGCGTCGTAGTGGGTTCGCTGTTCACCGCCTTGCCACCGCGACTGGAATGGGCCGAACTGCTGATCGGCGAGCCGGCGATCGCAGCCGCCTATCTGTTCGTGCTGTGGCGTTGGGCCACGACCCCTGCCGACCGCGCGTTGTTCGGCAAGATGCCGACAGCGGAGGAGGCGACGCTTCCGCATGGAGGAGCGAGGACGAGCTGAGCGCGTAGCTGACTCGCCGACGGCAAAGCCGCCGTCGTCACGTCGACCGGGTCGGCTTCGCCGCCCGCCGGCCAGCCACAGTGTTGCGCTCCGCGCACCGGCCCACAGTCTTGCGCTCCGCGCACCGGCGCGGTCGTCGCCGCGCCTACACTAGTGGCGGAAGTGCCTGATCCCCGTGAATATCATCGCCAGTCCCCCTGCGTCCGCCGCCGCGATCACCTCGTCGTCGCGGATCGAGCCGCCGGGCTGGATCACGGCCGTCGCGCCCGCCTCGACCGCTGCCATCAGGCCATCGGCGAAGGGGAAGAAGGCGTCGGACGCCACTGCCGAGCCGATCGTGCGCGGTTCGGGCCAGCCCGCCTTGTCGGCGGCGTCGCGCGCTTTCCATGCGGCGATGCGTGCTGACTCGAGTCGGTTCATCTGCCCCGCGCCCACTCCCGCCGTTGCGCCGTCCTTGGCGTAAACGATGGCGTTAGACTTGACATGCTTGGCGACGGTCCAGGCAAAGCGGCAGTCGGCGAGTTCCTGTGCGGTCGGCTGACGCTTCGTGACCACCGTGAGGTCGCCTAGCGCGCCATTGTCGCGGCCTTGCACCAGCCAGCCGCCGGCGATCGACTTAACCGCCAGCCCGCCGCGCGCGGGATCGGGCAGATCGCCGGTGAGCAGCAGCCGCAGATTCCTCTTGCCCGCGAACACCGCCAGCGCGGCCGCGTCGGCGCCGGGCGCGATCACGACCTCGGTGAAGATTGCCGTAATGGCCTGCGCCGTGCGCTCGTCGATTGGGCGGTTGAGGGCGATGATGCCGCCGAACGCCGATACGGTATCGCACGCGAACGCCTGATCGTACGCCGCCGCCAGCGTCTCGGCGGTGGCGACGCCGCACGGGTTGGCGTGCTTGACGATCACGGCGGTCGGCGCGGCGTCGCGGAACTCGGCGATCAGCTCCAGCGCGGCATCGGCGTCGTTGAGGTTGTTGTAGCTCAGCTCCTTGCCCTGCACCTGCCGTGCCTGGCCGATGCCGCGCGCCGCCGGACCCCGATGCGCATAGAAGGCGGCGTGCTGGTGCGGGTTCTCGCCATAGCGCAGCACCTGCGGCGCCTCGAGGATCAGCGGCAGCGTCTGCGGAAAGCGCTGGCCCTGATCCGCGAACGCGAACCAGCTGGCGATCATCGCATCGTAAGTCGCGGTCAGCGCGAACGCCTTGGCCGCCAGCCGGCGGCGCAGCTCCATGCCGGTGCCGCCATCCGCGTCGACCGCCGCGAGCAGTTCCGCATAGTCGGCGGGGTCGGTGAGCACCGCGACATGCGCGTGGTTCTTGGCCGCCGAGCGCACCATCGCCGGGCCGCCGATGTCGATGTTCTCGACCACCTCGTCGCGCCCCGCGCCGGCTGCTACTGTCGCCTCGAACGGGTAGAGGTTGATCACCAGCAGATCGATCCCGCCGATGCCATGCGCGGCCATCGCGGCGGCATGCGCGGGGTTGTCGCGCACCGCGAGCAGCCCACCATGGACCGCCGGGTGCAGCGTCTTGACGCGGCCGTCCATCATCTCGGGAAAGCCGGTCAGATCACTGACATCGCAAACCGGCAGGCCTGCGTCGCGCAACGCAGCGGCGGTGCCGCCGGTCGACACCAGCTCGACGCCGCGTTCGTCGAGCGCGCGCGCGAAATCGACGATGCCCGCCTTGTCGGACACCGACAGCAACGCGCGCCTGATCGCCACCACCGTCATATTCTTGCCTCCATTAGATCGCGCGTTTGAACGTCCAGCTGGCGCTGGCACCGCCCGCCGGGGCCTCGCCCGTCATCACCAGCTGCTGTGTCGGCACCGGGCGGCCGGTATCGTCGATCCACAGGCTCGGCTCGATCGCCAGCGCGCCGCCCCGGCAGCGGAACTGCCACAGGGAACCGCTTGGCAGGCGCAGCAGCGCGGCCTGACCATCGGCGGTGGGCGACGCCTGCACGCCCCGACCCAGATGAAAGCGGATCGCGAACGCCGCGCCTGCGCGACGCTGGCGGCCCCTTAGACTGTTGGGCGGCAGCAGCGCATCCTCGCCACGCAGCTCGCGCCCGTCGCCGGTCAGCACCAGCTGGCGGCGGTGGAGCAGCCCCCAGCGCCGCACATAGCCGTCATGGCTCGCCTCCAGCCGACTAGCGGCGTCGCTCTCCTGCCGACTCAATTCCACCTCGGCGACCCCCCGGCCCAGGGTGCCGTCGGGCTGGATCGCGGTGGAATTGGAGTTGGCCAACGTCAGCGTGGAATGCGCCGCCGTGGTACGCAAGCCGTTGGCGAACGCCGACGGCAGGCTGGCGGTGGCGGCGCGCGCCCCGCCGCAGTTCACCACCAACCGCGCTGGCCCGTCCGACAGCTCGAATGCAAGCGTGGAGGCGCAGCCGCCCTCCACCTGTCGGCCGACCGGCGGCGGGGCGGCATCGACGATCAGCACCGCAGCGCCGGCGGAGAGCCGCTGATAGCCCCAATCGCGCGACTGGCGCAGCGGCCGGGTACGGATGCCGGTCGCCGCCACCACCGCCGCGACCTCATCCGCCGAGGCGGGGCCACCGCCCTGCCAGCTGCCCAGACCGCGATCGGCGTGACACACACCGAGCAGCGCGGGCACCGCGCGCGCGAGCGCGGTGGCGGCGGCGACCGGCAGCTCCAGCCGCCTGGCCGCGTAGGTCTCGCGCAGCATCGCCAGCAGCGCGATCGTATCGAGCAGCTGTGCCGGCGATCGCGACACCGCGCCGCCGTCCTCGAACAGCCCGGTCGCCAACGCGCGTGCCAGTCCCGCCTCGCCGAACGCGCGGCGTGGGTCGCCGCCGGGGATCAGCAACCCCGCCGCGACGACACCGCACCAGCCCGCGACCCGCCTTGTCCCCGGCGGCGCCTTGTCCGCACCGCGCTCCAGGTGGCGTGCCCCGCGCGCGAGCGTGTTGAGCACCGCCGAGCGATAGACCAGGTCGGTCGATCCCAGGATCAGCGGCGCGTGCGAGGTCCAGAACAGCAGGCGGCGGCCCCACAGATCGGGCGCCCAGGCGAGCGCGTCGACCTTGTCCGCATAGGCCGCCAGCCAGCGCGCGGTCAGCGCCTCCGCGATCGGCGCGCCCTCCGCGCGCGTCGCCACCGTCGACAGGTCGCGCAGCCAGGCGAAGCTGTGGACGTGCGCGGCGAACGGTCGCCCCCAATCGCGGCGCGCGAAGTCGAGATCGGGCAGGTCGTGACTCTCGCCGCGAAAACTGACGCGCCCGTCGAGCAGCGCCTGCCCGCGCCCGATGTCGCCGACGATGGGGTCGTCGGGTACGGCGATCAGCTTGAGCGGATAGCGCCCCCGCAGCCGCAGGCTGTGCAGCGGCGTGCGCCAGGTGAGCTTGTGAAAGGTCTCGGACAGCCGCTCGGACAGGCTCAGCCCGGTGTCACCCCCCAGGCGGACCAGCCGCTTGCCCTCCTCGACGCTGTCCGGCGCGGCGTCGAGCTCCTCGCCCCTCACCCGCCTCTCAGCGCAGCGATGTTCGCCGCATAGCTGTCGGGACCGCCCCTGAAGACCGCCGTTCCCGCAACGAGCGCGTCGGCACCCGCCTCGATGCAACGCCGCGCGCTGTCCGCGTCGATGCCACCATCGACCTCCAGGTCGATGGCGCGGCCGCTCGCGTCGATCATCTTGCGGATCGCCGCGATCTTCTTGAGCTGGCCGTCGATGAAATGCTGACCGCCGAAGCCGGGGTTGACGCTCATCACCAGCACCAGATCAACGGTGTCGAGCAGGTAATCGAGCATCTTGGCGGGGGTGCCCGGATTGAGCACCACGCCCGCGCGCTTGCCCAGCGCCTTGATCCTTTGGAGAGAGCGGTGGATGTGCGGGCCGGCCTCGGGATGGACGGTGATGGTATCCGCGCCGGCGTCGGCGAAGGCATCGAGATACGCATCGATAGGCGAGATCATCAGGTGGACGTCGAACGGCTTGGTTGTGTGCGGGCGCAGTGCTTTCACGATCGAAGGCCCGAACGAGATGTTGGGCACGAAATGCCCGTCCATGATGTCGAGGTGCATCCAGTCCGCGCCGGCGGCGTCGAGCGCGCGGACCTCCTCGCCCAGCCGCGCGAAATCAGCCGACAGGATGGAGGGCGCGATGCGGACCGGGTGCGGCATGACGACGGCTCTAACGACCCCCGTGCCCGGCGTCACCCCGCCCGACGAAACCGCGCGGCGAAGAAGCCGTCGCAGCCACCCTGCGCTTCCAGTGTCCCCGGCACGGTGCGTACCCAGCCGCGCCCGGTCGCCTCGACCGGCAGTTCGCCGGGTGCGGGCGCAACGAGCGTGTAGGTCGGGTGATCGGCGAGGAAGCGCTCCGCCTGATGCTCGCCTTCCGCCGGCTCCAGCGAACAGGTGGCGTAGACCAGCGTTCCGCCCGGCCTGACCCACGCCGCCGCGCGCGCGAGCAGCCGCGCCTGGATGCTGACCAGTTCGTCAAGCAGCTCCGGCCGGAACCGGTGCAGCACATCGGGGTGGCGGCGGAAGATGCCGGACGCGCTGCACGGCGAATCGAGCAGGACCGCGTCGTACGGCGCGGGCGGCGACCATTCCAAGGCGTCTGCACGCACCACCTCGGCGATCAGCCGCGTCCGCGTCAGATTGTCGCGAAGTCGCGCAAGACGACTTTGCGATTGATCGAGTGCGGTCACCTGCCAGCCTGCGGCGGCGAGCTGGCAGGTCTTGCCACCCGGCGCGGCGCACAGGTCCAGCACGGTACCGCTCCCGGTGCCGAGCAGTCGCGCGGGCAACGAGGCGGCGAGATCCTGCACCCACCAGCCGCCTTCGGCATAGCCGGGCAGTTCCGGGACCGCGGTGGCGTCGTCGAGCCGCACATGTCTCGGGGCCAGCGTCCGCCCGTCCAGCCGCTCGCTCCATTCGTCGTCGCGCAACGACAGGTCGAGCGGCGGCGGCGCGGCGAGAGCGCGGGCAGCAGCCTGCGCTGCTTCCTCGCCCCACGCCGTCGACCAGCGGGCGGCGGTGTCACCCGGCAGTGTCGGGATGTCGGGCAACTTTTCGCCCGCGCGGACCACCGAACCGAACACGCCATGCACCAGCTTGCGCGGGCCGCCATCAACCAGCGGCAGCACCGTGGCGATCGCGGCGTGCGGCGGCGTGTTGAGCCGAAGCACCTGCACCAGCGCCACACGCAGCGCGAATCGCGCCTTGGCGTCATCGGGCAGGCGCTGGCGCGTCTGCGCGTCGATCAGCGCGTCGAGATCGGGCAGCCAGCGCAACGCCTCTGCGGCGATCGCATGCGCCAGCCCGCGATCGGGACCATGCACCGCGCGGGTTGCGCCGGGCAGCGCGGCTTCCAGCGACTCCCCGCGACGCAACACCGCGTCGAGCACGCGCAGCGCGGCGCGGCGCGAGGCGGTGCCCAGCGGGTCGCCGGAGGCGGTTGGGAAGCGGGTCTGGTTATATGTCATGCCACGCCCACATGGGGCGAGATGCCGCCGGAGGAAACCGTCATGGGTCAGCGACCCGATCATGTGAAGCCACCTGAGTACCTGACTCCGGACAAGCCAGTGCCCGAACCGGCGCCGGCGCTGCCGCGCGAAGACCCCGAGGGGCGCGACCCGACACGCTATGGGGATTGGGAGCTGAAGGGCGTCGCCGTCGATTTCTAACATTCCCGACGCCGAAGGTGCCTAGTGAACCTCGGCCCGCAGCGGCCGTGCCAGCAGGTCGCCGATCACCTCTGCCGCCACCGCGCCCCCCAGCAGGCGATTGACCGCGTCGGTCACCGGCATGTCCACGCCTGCCGCACGCGCTGCCTCCGCCAGCACCGGCGCGGTGAACGCGCCTTCGGCGACCGTGCGCCGGTCGGCGATCAGATCGGCCGCGCGCCGTCCCTGGCCCAGGCCAATGCCGAGCGAGAAGTTGCGGCTGCTGGTCGACGAGCAGGTCAGCACCAGGTCGCCCAAACCCGACAGCCCGGCGAGTGTTTCCGCCCGGCCGCCGCGCGCCAGACCGAAGCGTGTCATCTCGGCGAACCCGCGCGCGATCAGCGCCGCGCGCGCGTTCTGGCCCAGCCCGGCGCCCTCGACCACGCCGCACGCGATCGCGAGCACGTTCTTGACCGCGCCGCCGATCTCCGCGCCGACCATGTCGGTCGAGCTGTAAGGCCGAAAACGCGCGCGGGCGATCAGCGCGGCGATCCCGGGCGCGCAGCCCTCGTCCTCGCACGCCAGCGTTACGGCGGTAGGCAGCCCGGCTGCCACCTCGTGCGCGAAGGTGGGCCCCGACATCACCGCGATCGGGCGCCGGCCCGCCGTCTCGTGCGCCACCTCGTGCAGCAGCTTGAGGCTGCCGGCCTCGATCCCCTTCGAACAGAGCACGAGCGGTGCATCGCCGGGTGGGAGAGCGGCGAGGACGTCGCGCATGTGCTGCGCGGGCGTGACGACGAAGATCAGCCCCGCCCGGCCGATCTCGCCGAGATCGGCCGTCGCGTGGATCGTCGGCGACAGGATCGCGCCGGGCAGGAACGCGGTGTTCTCGGCCTGGGTGTTGATCGCGTCGATCACCTCCGCCTCGCGCGCCCACAGCGCGACGGTTCGACCGCCGACCGCCATCGCCTGCGCAATCGCGGTGCCCCAGGCACCGCCACCGACGATCCCGAACTCGGCCGCGCCTGACGTCATGCCTTCACGCCCGCGCCGCGTACCAGTTCCGCCGTCGGATCGAGCGGCCAGCGCGGGCGCGCGGGCACGTCGAGCGGATCGGTCATGCCGGCGGCAAAGCGCTCCGCACCGGCCCAGGCGATCATCGCGGCATTGTCAGTGCACAGCCACAACGGGGGCGCGACGAAGCGCAGGCCGTGCTCGGTCGCCAGCGCCTGTAACGCCGCGCGCACGCTACCATTGGCCGCGACACCGCCCGCGACCACCAACGCAGTGATCTCTCCCGCGCACATCAGGGCGAGCGTTGTGCGGTCGAGCAGGCAGTCGATCACCGCCTGTTGGAAAGACGCGGCGACATCCGCCGGCTGGTGTTGGCCGACCGCCCGCGCGACGGCACTCTTCAGGCCGGCGAAGGAGAAATGCGGTTCGCGCGAGCCCTTCAAAGGGCGCGGCAGCGGGACCGCCGACGCATCTCCCTGCGCAGCGGCACGCTCGACGGCTGGCCCGCCGGGATAGCCGAGCCCGAGCAGCTTTGCCGTCTTGTCGAACGCCTCGCCTGCAGCGTCGTCGATGGTGGTCGCCAGCCGGCGATAGCAGCCGACGCCCTGCACGAGCAGCAGCTGGCAATGCCCCCCCGACACCAACAGCAGCAGATAGGGAAATTTGAGGTCCGGATCCGACAGGCGCGGACTGAGCGCATGACCCTCCAGATGATTGACGGCGATCAGCGGCTTGCCCGCCGCGTGCGCCAGCGCTTTGCCGGTGACCAGCCCGACCATGACGCCGCCGATCAGCCCCGGCCCCGCGGTGGCGGCGACCGCGTCCACGTCGGCGAGGGCTAGGCCGGCGTCGGCGAGCGCCGCCTCCACCAAGGGCGCGAGCGCCTCGACATGCGCGCGCGCCGCGATCTCGGGCACGACGCCGCCGAACGGCGCGTGCTGGTCTTCCTGCCCGAGCAGGCGGTGCGCGAGCACGCGACGGGCACCCGTTACCAGCGCTACCGCCGTCTCGTCGCACGAGGATTCAAGTCCGAGGATCAGCATCGCGGCTGACCCTAGCCGTTTGGCGTTCGTTGCTCTACCCGCCCGCGATGGTCTTCCGGCTCGGCACCCGCGGCTCGCCGCTGGCACTCGTTCAGGCGGGATTGGTGCGCGATGCGCTGTGCGCCGCGCACGGCTGGGCCGTGGAACAGGTCGAACCCGTAATCATCCGCACCACCGGCGACCGCGTACAGGACCGTGCGCTCGCCGAGATCGGTGGCAAGGCGCTGTGGACCAAGGAACTTGATCGCGCGCTGCTGGCGGGGGAGGTCGACGCCTGCGTTCATTCGATGAAGGACGTGGAAACGGTGCGCCCGGCGGCGATCGCCATCGCGGCGATGCTGCCGCGCGCCGATGTGCGCGACCGGCTGATCGGCGCAGACTCGATCGCCGCGCTGCCCGACCGGGCGGTGGTCGGGACCAGCTCGCCCCGGCGGCGCGCGCAGCTGCTGCGGCTGCGGCCCGACCTGCGCATCGTGCTGTTTCGCGGCAATGTCGAGACGCGCCTCGCCCGGCTGGCGGCGGGCGACGCGGACGCGACGCTGCTCGCGGCGGCTGGGCTGGATCGACTCGGACGCTCCGATACGGGTGCCCCGATCGGCTGCGACGTCATGCTGCCGGCGCCTGCGCAAGGGGCGGTGGGCATCGAGGTCCGCGCGGGGGATGAGCGATCGCACGCGGTGATCGCCGCCATCGACGACCCGGCGACGTCGCGCTGCGTCGCGGCCGAACGCGGACTGCTCGCGGCGCTCAGAGCGGACTGCCACTCTCCCGTCGCAGCGTTGGCGCGGGTGCAGGACGAGCAGCTCCGACTCGATGCCGAGCTGCTCGACGAGGACGGAACGGCGCACGTCACCGGCAGCCTGGTGGGCGACGGCGAGGTGGGGCATGCGCTCGCCGCGGACCTGCTCGCCCGCGCGCCCGAGACGGTGCGCCGGCTGTTCGACGGGTGAGCACCCACGCACTGGTGTTGCGGCCGCAGCCGGGCGCGAGCGCAACGGTCGCGCGGCTGACCGCTCTCGACGTGCCGACACGATGCTGCCCGCTGTTCGTCGCCTCGCCCGTGGCGTGGCGCGTGCCGGACCCGCTCGACTATGACGCGCTGCTGCTCACCAGCGCCAATGCGGTCCGTCACGCCGGCCCGGGGCTGCGCGTATTGGCGGGCCTGCCGGTGGTGGCGGTGGGCGAGGCAACGGCGATGGCGGCACGCGACGCGGGGCTGGATGTGGCGCTCACCGGGCATGGCGGCGCCGTCGAGCTGGCCGCGGCGGCAGGCGGAGGCGGCTTCGCTCGCCTGCTTCATCTTGCCGGCAGGGACCGGGTGAGCTTGCCGGACGTCGACCAGCTAGCCGTCTATGCCAGTGAACCGAGCGATCTGGATGACCGGGTCGTTCGCGGGTGGGCGGGACAGGTGGCGCTCTTCCATTCAGCGCGCGCCGCCCGCCGCTTTGCCGAGCTGATCGACCGGTTCGGGGTGGAGCGCGGTGGCATCGACGTTGCCGCAATCAGCAGCGCGGTGGCCGAGGCAGCCGGACCTGGGTGGCGCTCCTGCACGGCCGTGGCGCGCCCCGACGACGCGCTGCTGGCGATGTCTGCGCGACAGTTGATTGACCGGTCAGCGCCACCGTTAGATAAGCGGGCGTGATGAGCGACGGCCGTTCCCTACCCTCGCCCCCAGCCGCTGCCTCGCCACGCGGCCTGCGCATCGGCGCAGTGTCGGTGCTGATCGCGGTCGCCTTCCTGCTCGGGCTGGCGTTGGCGCTGGTGCTCGTGCGTAGGCAGAATGCGCGCGACGACGCGATGATCCTGCCGACCGCCCTGCCGGCCGCGCAGCCTGGAGCGGTCTCGCCCCCCGTGCCGACGCCCGATGCCGCGCTGCTCACCGCGCGGCAGGAGGTGCTTGCCGGTCAGATCGCGGCGCTTGAGGCCCGGTCCGCCGCGCTGAGCGCCAGCGCGTCCGCTGCGGGTGGACAGGCTGTGCGTGCCGAGGCGTTGCTGACGGCGGTCGCGGCACGGCGTGCGCTCGATCGCGGCGTGCCGCTGGGCGCGCTCGACGCACAACTTCTGTCGCGCTTCGGTCAGACGCAGCCGCGCGCAGTGGCGCTGGTGCGCGCCGCCGCGCGCGAACCGGTGACGCTGGAGGAGCTGCGGCAAGGACTGGATGCGGTCGGCACCAACGCGGCGGCCGGCGTCCGGCAGGGCTGGATCGACAGCCTGCGTCGCGAGCTCGGCACGCTGGTGGTGCTGCGTCAGGTCGGCACGACCTCGCAATTGCCCACCGACCGGCTGGCGCGCGCGCGGCGGCTGCTCGCCGCCGGCCAGGTGGAAGCGGCGCGCGCCGAGGTGGCGCAGCTGCCGGGTGCAGACGATGCCGCTGGCTGGCTCACCGCCGCGCGGCGGTACGTGCTCGCACGTCAGGCACTCGATGCGCTCGAAACTGCCGCCCTGGCGGTGCCGATCGGCTAAACCCCCTCAGTCGAGCAGCGCAAGCAGCGCCTGCGCACCCGCGGGCGCACGCTCCTTGGCGCCGTTGATGAAGAACACGTAGGTATCGCGTGGTTCGGTAACTGGCGGTTCGTCGCTGACATAGGGCAGCCCCGCCGGCCGATCCCCCGCCGACCAGCGCCGCACGGTTCCCGCCCAACCGTCCAGCGCCTCGGGCGTATAGCCGGCCGGGTTCGCGGCCTCTGCCTGCTCTAGGCGTGCATAGACGAACGACCCGGTCAGGTCCGCGATCACCGGGTACTTGGCCGGGTCGGCATAGACCAGCGCGACGCCCGCCGCTCGCGCCATGGCGACGAACTCGGGCACCGCGAAGCTCTCGTGCCGGACATGGATCGCGTGGCGCAGCGGCACGCCGTCCTGCATCGCGGGCAGCAGCTGCAGGAACGCACGCATGTCGTCCGGATCGAAGCGCTTGGTGGGCATGAACTGCCACAGGATCGGGCCGAGCTTAGGACCCAATTCGGTCAGGCCTTGCGCCAGGAACCGCGCGACCCCCTCGCCCGCATCGGCCAGCACCTTGCGATTGGTGCAGTAGCGCGAGGCCTTGACCGTGAACATGAAGTCGTCAGGCACAGTATCGCGCCACCCGGCCCAGCTCGCGGGCTTGAAGGTGGAATAGTAGGTGCCGTTGATCTCGATCGCGGTGACGTGGCGACTGGCATATTCCAGCTCGCGCTTGTGCGGCCATTTCGCCGGGTAGAAATTGTCGCGCCAAGGCTCGAACGTCCAGCCACCGATGCCGACGCGGATCCGACCCGCGGAGATCGTCAAATCGCGTGCCCCTCCGCGTCGCGCAGGACCTCGCGCCGGCCGACATGGTCCGGGCGGCCGACGATGCCGTCCTTTTCCATGCGTTCGATCAGGCGCGCGGCGGAGTTGTAGCCGACGCGCAGCTGGCGTTGAAGCCAGCTGGTCGACGCCTTGCGCGATTCGCATACCAACTGGATCGCGGCGCGGTATTGCTGGTCCTCGGCGGTATCCTCGCCGGTCGGGGAGCCCTCAAGCGTGAAGCCGTCCTCCGGCTCCTCGGTCACTGACGAGATGTAATCGGGCCGCCCCTGCGCACGCCAGTGATCGGCGACGGCGCGCACTTCGTCGTCCGACACGAAGGGGCCGTGGACGCGGACGATGCCCTTGCCGCCGGGCATGTACAGCATGTCACCGCGACCCAGCAGCTGCTCGGCGCCCTGCTCGCCCAGGATGGTCCGCGAGTCGATCTTCGAGGTGACATGGAAGGAGATGCGCGTCGGCAGGTTCGCCTTGATCACGCCGGTGATGACGTCGACCGACGGCCGCTGCGTCGCCATGATCAGGTGGATGCCCGCCGCGCGCGCCTTTTGCGCCAGCCGCTGGATCAGGAATTCGACCTCCTTGCCCGCCGTCATCATCAGGTCGGCGAGCTCGTCGACGATCACGACGATCTGCGGCAGCGGCTGATAGTCGAGCTGCTCCTCCTCGTACATCGGCGCGCCGGTGTCCGGATCATAGCCGGTCTGCACCCGGCGCCCGAGCCGCTGGCCCTTCGCCTTGGCGGCGCGGACCTTGTCGTTGAAGCTGGCGAGCGAACGCACGCCGACCGACGACATCTGCCGATACCGGTCCTCCATCTGCTCGACCGCCCATTTCAGCGCGCGCACCGCCTTGGCAGGATCGGTGACGACCGGCGAAAGCAGGTGGGGAATGTCCTCGTACATGCTCAACTCGAGCATCTTGGGATCGATCATGATCATCCGGCACTGCTCGGGCGTCAGCCGGTAGAGCAGCGACAGGATCATGCAGTTCAGCCCCACCGACTTGCCCGAGCCGGTGGTGCCCGCGACGAGCAGATGCGGCATCGGCGCCAGGTCGGTGATCACCGGATCGCCGGCGATGTTCTTGCCCAGGATCAGCGGCAGCTGCGCCTGCTGGTCCTCGAAAAGCTGCGACGACACCAGTTCGTGCAGCGCCACCGTCTCGCGTTTGGCGTTGGGCAGTTCGATGCCGATTACCGTGCGGCCGGGGATGGTCGCGACGCGCGCGGAGATCGCGCTCATGTTGCGCGCGATGTCGTCGGCGAGCGCGATCACGCGGCTGGCCTTGATCCCCGATTCGGGTTCGAGTTCGTACATCGTCACGACGGGGCCGGGACGGACTTCGGTGATGCGGCCCTTGACCTTGAAGTCGTCGAGCACGCTCTCGAGCAGCCGGGCATTGCGTTCCAGCGCCGCCTTGTCGACCTGTCCCTTGGGCACGGGCGGAGGACGGGTAAGCAGATCCACCGTCGGCAGCGTGTAGCTGTGCCCCAGATCGAGCTGCGTCTGCTTGGGCTTGGGGGTCGCGACCGACGTCGTGCCTGGGCGCTCGGCGATGACGGGCGCCGGGCGTTCGTCAGGTGCCGCCACGGCACGCGGCTCCACCGGCTTGCGCGTCAGCGTCAGTGGCTCCTCCGCCTCGGCGCGTGCAGCCGGCCGGGGCAGGCTCGGCAGCCGCCAGCGCCAGCCGGTCCATTCGATTTCCAGCGCCTTGGCCCAGATCACCGCGCCGGCGATGCCCGCCACCAGTCCTGCCGTGCGCGCGCCCCACAGCGTCACCCCCGGATCGCCGACCAGGCCAATCAGCCCGCGTACGCCGTTCGCCAGCAAGAGCCCGATCGTACCGCCCCAGCCGCCGGGCAGCTTCAGCACCGCCTCGCTGGAGACGAGCGCAAGCGCCGTTGTCATCAGTGCCACGCCCAGCGCGGCGTTGCGCAGCGTGCCGACCCAGGGCCCGGCGGGCAGGCCACGCCACAGCCGCAAGCCCATCATTGCTGGCACCGGGAGCAGCAGCGCAACCGCCGGACCCAGCAACAGTAGCGCACCGTCGGCGAACCACGCACCCGGCACGCCGAGCAGGTTGCGCGCCGGCAGCCCCGACGCGGTGCTGAACGACGCGTCGCGGCCATCGGCGCTCGCCAGCGCGAGCAGCATCGCCAGAGTGAGCGCGAACAGCGCCGCCGCTGCGGCCAGCGCACCGCTGCGCACCGCGCCCGCGCGCACCGACTCTCGCCATAGTCCTGAATCTGCCCGGCTGGCCATTGTCCCACCCCCCGCGCCCAAGGCGCGTTGATCCTGTCGAAGAATGCTGGGTGGGACCGCCCCCCGGCGATCAACCCCGTCCAGCTGGTCTGCCCGTTGGTGCGGGCGTGGCGGATCATCGCCTCTGGCATCGATGACGTCAAGGCGGAGCGATTGGCACGGCGCTTGGGGGGGCGTAAGGTCGACACATGGAAACGGACGTCATAATCCTGGGCGGCGGACTGGTCGGCGCGACGTTGGCGCTGGCGCTCGCGAAGCACGGGCTAACGGTCACCGTGATCGATCCCGCCGATCCGGCGGTGACGCTGGCGGCTGGGTTCGACGGGCGCGCCTCCGCAGTGGCGAGCGCCAGCGGCCGGATGCTCGATGCGATCGGACTCGGCGAGCGGCTGGCGGGACAGGGCTGCGCGATCGCGGCGATCCGCGTCAGCGATGGATTGAAGCCGGGCGCACTCGATTTCACGCCGGACGCCGGGGACGGCGCGTTGGGCGTGATGTACGAGAACAAGCTGCTGCGCCGCGCCCTGCACGACGCGGCGAGCGACGCGCCAGGCATCGACCTGCGCATGAAGACCCGAGCCGCGAACGTCGTGCGCGGGCCTTCCGGCGTGGTGGCGACGCTCAGTGATGGAACGGCCGTGCACGCACCGCTGCTGATCGCGGCCGAAGGGCGCAATTCGCCGACCCGCGAGGCGGCGGGGATCAACGTCGCGCGCTGGCGCTACGATCATGCGGCGATCGTCGGGGCGTTCCATCACGAGCGCCCGCATGGCAACGTCGCATTCGAGATCTTCTATCCGGCCGGGCCGTTCGCGCTGCTGCCGCTGCTCGACGACGCGCAGGGTCACCGCTCGGCGATCGTGTGGACGGTCGATGCGGCGAACGGGCCGGCGATGCTCAAGCTCTCCGATCGCGCGTTCCTGCACGAAGCGGAAAAGCGGATGGGCGGGCTGTTGGGGGCGCTATCGGGCGCGAGCCCGCGCGCTACCTATCCGCTGGGTTTTCACCACGCCGCGCGGGTCACCGCCGAGCGACTGGCGCTGGTCGGCGACGCGGCGCATGGCATCCACCCGATCGCGGGCCAGGGACTCAATCTCGGCTTCCGCGACGTGGCCGCGCTGGTCGAGGTGCTGGTCGAGGGCAAGCGGCTCGGCCTGGATCTTGGCGACGCGCAGCTGCTCGACCGCTACGAGCGTTGGCGCGGGCTCGACAC
>NZ_JAQGLJ010000040.1 GCF_028292945.1 Sphingomonas bacterium
GAGAGCCTGCAGCACGTCGACCATACGATCTTCGAGATCGCCGAGACGCTTGCGCCCAAGGCCTATTCCAGCCGCGCGTTCATTCGCGAGATGGGCAAGTATCTGGTCGAGCATGGCAAGAAGGAGAACAGTCTCGTCAAGCTCGCCTATGAGCATGACGTGCCGATCTTCTGCCCGGCGTTCACCGATTCATCCGCGGGGTTCGGACTCGTCAAGCATCAGGTCGATGCGATGAAGGCGGGCAAGCCGTACCTGACGATCGATTCAATCGCGGACTTCCGCGAACTGACCGACATCAAGATCGCGGCGGGCACGACGGGCCTGCTGATGATCGGCGGCGGCGTGCCCAAGAACTTCATCCAGGACACGGTCGTCTGCGCCGAGATCCTGGGGCATCACGATGTCGAGGTACATAAGTACGCGGTGCAGATCACCGTCGCCGATGTGCGCGACGGGGCGTGCTCGTCCTCGACGCTGCAGGAGGCGGCATCGTGGGGCAAGGTCAATACCGGCATCGAGCAGATGGTGTTCGCCGAGGCGGGGTCGGTGATGCCGCTGCTGGCGTCGGATGCGTGGCACCGCGGGCTGTGGAAGGATCGCGAGCCGCGGCGCTGGGCGAAGCTGTTTGCCGGGGTAGACGCGTAGGATGAGCGCGATCGATCGCACGTTGCTGCAGCCCGCGATCGTCCTGGCGATCTGGACGCTGGTCATGCTGTTCTGGACGCTGGCCACACGGCTGCCGGCGATGCGCAGGGCTGGCGTGAACATGGGCGATCTGGTCGGCACCAAGCCAGCCGATGCCGACCGCGCGCTGCCCGCCGGAACCCAGTGGAAGGCGCACAACTACATGCACCTGCTGGAGCAGCCGGTGCTGTTCTACGTCGTGGTGTTCGCGCTGGTGCTGATGGGGGTAAACGACTTCGAGACGCGGCTGGTGGCGTGGGGCTATGTCACCTTCCGCATCCTGCATTCGATCTGGCAGGCGACCGTCAACCGGGTCCGGCCGCGCTTCTATCTGTTTGCGATCTCGACCGCGTTGCTGACCGGGCTGGCCGTGCGCGCGGCGCTGGCGGCGTGGGGTGTGGAGCCGTTCTGATGGCGAAGGACGGCGCGTTCGAACGGCATCGCCAGCCCTGGACGACCGACGAGATCCAGAAGCTGCACCAGCTCGCCAAAAAGGGCATGGCGCTGAAGGCGATCGCCAAGGCGATGACGCGGTCGGAGGAGTCGATCAAGGAACGCGCCAAGGCGGACGGGCTGGCGATCACGAAATTGCGCTAAAATCTGGCACGAGTCCCCGCATCTTCCTTCCCGGGAAAGCCGGGGTCCAGTTGCGGATAGCCGACGATGCGTATGGCATTTATCCAGCGCGGCTGACTGCGCCCCGGCTTCCGCCGGGGAAGCAGTGACGTTTCAGTCCGAGCGATACTAACCAAACAGCCGCTTAAGGCTCTTCTCCAGCATCAGGAACTGCCACAGCGTGCGACCGTGTTCGGCGCGGCCGGTGCGGTGGTCTTCGGCGAGGCGGCCGAGCGCGGCGAGATCGAACCAGCCGGTGTCCGCGAGCGTCTTCGATCGCGCCAGCGCGGCGGCCTCGGGGGCGAGACGGTCGCGGAACCAGGCGCTGACCGGGGTGACGAAGCCCATCTTGGGCCGGTACAGCACCTCGCGCGGCAGATAGGGCTCGAGCGCGCGCTTGAGCAGCCATTTGCCCTGCCCGCCGCGCACCCGCATCCTGGCGGGAATCGTCGCGGCGAACTCGACCAGGCGGTGATCGAGCAGCGGCTCGCGCGCCTCCAGCCCCACGGCCATGCTGGTGCGATCGACCTTGGTCAGCATCCCGCCGGGCAGCCAGCGCGTCAGATCGGCGTACTGCGCGCGGTCGAGCGGCTCGCGCGCTGGCGCGGCGCGCATCGCCGCGATCCAGGCGTCCTCCGCGCGATAGCCGCCAAGCTCGCGGCGCGCGTCGGCGGAAAGCAGCGTGCGGCGAACCTCGGGCGTGGTGACGCCGACGGCGCGCGCATATGCCTCGTCACCATCGGCGGCGAGCGAGAGCAGCGTCGTCTTGGCCCGCAGGGGGCGTGGCGCCCAGTCCGCCTTTGGATAGATCGCACCCAGCATCCCGGCGCCGCGCCGCAACGCGGCGGGCATGAAGCCTCGCACGCGCTCTTCGGCATGCTGAAACCGCTGGCGGCGATAACCCGCAAACGCCTCGTCCGCGCCGTCGCCGGACAGCGCCACCGTCACCGTCTCGCGCGCGAGCGCGGACACCTGATAGGTAGCGAGCGCGCTGGCGTCGGCGAACGGCTCGTCGAACGCCGCCACCAGCGTATCGAGCAGGTGGAGGTCGTCGGGACTGACGACCTGTTCGCGATGGTCGGTATGGAAGCGTTGCGCGACCAGATCGGCATAGCCGCGCTCGTCATGGCCGCGCTCGTCGAAGCCGATCGTGCAGGTCTTGACCGCGCGCTGCGACGCCTCGGCCATCAGCGCCACGACGGCGGAGCTGTCGACCCCGCCCGACAGGAACGCGCCCAGCGGCACGTCGGCGACGAGGCGACTGCGGACGGCGGTACGCAGATGGTCGACCAGTTCGGCGGCGAGATCGTCGGCCGAGCCGCGCGCACGCTCGGCGAACGAGACCTGCCACCAGCGGCGCGGCTCGGGGACCGGGCGCCCACGTTCGAGCAGCAGGAAATGGCCGGCCGGCAGCTTGCGCACGCCGGCGACAATGCAGCTGTCGTCGGGCACATAGCCCCAGGCGAGATAGTCCTCGACCGCGCGCAAATCGGGTGCGCGACGCACGAGCGGGTGGGCGAGCAGGCCCTTCAACTCGGACGCGAAGGCGACACTGCCATCGGCCAGCTCGGCATAGTGAAGCGGCTTCACCCCCAGCCGGTCGCGCGCCAGGAACAGCGACTGCGCGTCCGCATCGTGCAGCGCGAACGCAAACATGCCATTCAGGCGATCGAGCAGCCCCGGCCCCCACGCCCGCCAGCCGTGCAGCAACACCTCCGTGTCGCCCTGCGTACGGAAGCGCGCGCCCTGCCCCTCCAGCTCGCTGCGCAACTCGGCGAAATTATAGATCTCGCCATTATAGGTGACGGTGAGCGCGCCGTCCCCCATCGGCTGCGGCGAGCCGGCCACGTCGATGATCGACAGTCGGCGATGGCCCAGCCCGACGCCGGGCGCGGTCCATACGCCCTCCCCGTCCGGCCCGCGATGCGCGAGCGCGTCGATCATGCGATGGATGCGCAGCGGCTCGACCGGCTTGGGGGTGCCGGGGTGAAACAGCCCGGCAATGCCGCACATGCTACAGACCCGCCGCGCGCGGCAGCGGCCCGAGCGCATGGCGGAAGCGCGCTATTGTCGCGGCGGCGTCACGGCCGGGCGTCACCTCGGCGGAAAGGTGGACGACGAGCGCGCGATTGGAGCGGCCGAGCAGGCGTGCTTGCGCGGTGTGGCGCTTCACTTGCAGAGGACTGGCGGCATCGACATCGCCGACGCGATACCAGCTTGCGACCACGCGCTCCACTGGTCCGGGTGCGGTAATGCGCATGGCCCGGCCGCCGGCGATCGGGGGCAGATCGGCGACGCGCAACCAGCGATCCGCCTCGCGCAGCACGCCCGTGCCGAAGGAGACGAGTTCCGCGCCCTCGCGTTGGCGGGCGAAGACGGCAACGCCGACATCGACGGCATTGCCGCGGGCATCGACATAGCGGCCGAACAGCGTGTGATCGGCACCGGGATGGTGCGGCTGCCACGGCGCGGTCGTGGAGATCGGCGCCCTGGTCCAGCCCGGCAGTTCGGGCAGCGAGAGTTGCGGCGGCAGCGGCGCGGCACGATTGGCGGCGGCGCTCCAGCTGGGGAAGATCGTGGCGGTCGCGAGTACCAGAAGAACCGCGACGGCGAGCGGCACTGTGCGCGCGACCGGGGCTTGCAAGCGGTCGGGATCGAACGCGGGCGCGTCGGGGGCACGGTCGAACCAGCGCCACGCCGCGGCCAGCAGGCCCGCCATGACGACGGCGAAGAACAGCCAGCCATAGACGATGTGGTCCGCCCCCGTCGCCGCTTCCAGCGAGGTCAGATGCGCGGCGTAGATCGTCCCGAACGCACGCACGCCGTTGGCGATGACCGGTACGACGACGCATGCGGCGAGGAACACCGCGCGTCGCCGCCAGCGGGTGAAGCACAGGTTTGCGACCAGCACGCCGAACGCCAGCATCGCGAGCACGAACTTGCTGCCGGAGCAGGCCTCCGCGACCTCGAACCAATAACGCCCGGCGTGGATCAGCACGCCGTCGACCTGCGCCGGCACGCCGACCAGATCGAGCAGCGGCATGACGATGGCGACGGTGACCTGCTGCAGCGGCGGTTCCAGCTCCTCGCCGAACGGCACGAGAAACCCCGCATAGGCGAGCGGAAAGGTCAGACCGCGCGCGACCTGGGGGCCCAACAGCGTCACGGCCGCGCCGATCAGCATCGCCACCAGCCCGGCCTGACGCAGCACGGCCGCGGACGCCGCGTCACCGAGCAGCCAGCCGAACCCGCCCGCCGCGACGACGGCAAGTCCCGGCCACCAGGCAACCGGGCGGAGCTGTGCCAGCTCGGCGCGGCGCTGCCACACCAGCCAGGCGATGACCGGCGGGATGAAGATGCAATGGCCGTAGGTGGTCGATGTCCACCAGATGCGCGCCATGTCGCCCAGGTCGGTGCGGAAGAGGATGAGGAGCGCGGCGGCGGTGAGTGTGAGGGCGATGAGGTGCGGTTGCCAGGGTCGCGCGGCGATCCATTCCCTTCCCCGGCGAAAGCCGGGGCCAAGTGTCGGCGCACCGCGCCGCCTTTTCTTCTTGGCTGGACCCCGGCTTTCGCGCGGGAGGGGCAGGTCTATCACGCCGCCACCCGCTCCGCAGGCAGCCCGAGCAGCGCGTCCAGCGGCTGCAGGCGCGCGCGCCAGTCATACCGGGCGATCACCTGCGCGCGGGCAGCCCCACCCTGCCCCGCACCGTCCAGCGCCGCGCAGACCTGTTCGATCCAGTCTTCCGCCCCGTCGGCGACCGCGATCGTGCCGGCATGGTCGATCCCCTCCGCAGCACCTGGCGAGGCGATCACCGGGCGCGCCATCGCCATCGCCTCCAGCACCTTGTTCTGGATGCCGCGAGCCAGCTGGAGCGGCGCGACGCAGACCTGCGCCGCCGCCAGCCAGCCGCGCACATCGGGCACCGCGCCGGTGACGAGGACGCCGGGCAGTTTGGCCAGCGCGTGGACCGCGGGCGTCGGCGCGCGGCCGACGATCGCGAACCGCGCCGCCGGGCGTCGGGCGCGGACGGCGGGCAGCACTTCGCGCGCGAAGAGGGTCACCGCGTCCACATTGGGCTGATAGTCCATCTGCCCGGTGAACACGATCAGCTGCCCCGCCCGGTCGACAGTCTCGAAGCTCGCGGCGGGATCGAAGAAGCGGGCATCGATGCCGTTCTCGACCACCTCGATCCGGCCGGAGCCGCCCGTCGAACGAAACAGCGCCGCCTCGCTGGCGGTGACGAACAGGCTGGCGGTCACCCGCGCGGCGACTGCGCACTCGAAGCGGCCGAGCAGCCGTGCCTCGCGGCGGAGCAGCGGGCGCAATGGCAGCGCGGCAGTGGCCGCCTGTTGCGCGAACTTGGCCGAGTCCACGTCGCAGAAGTCCATCACCGCAGGCGTGCGCGCGGGCAGATACTGCGCCATCTGACCGGAGAAGCAGTAGGTCGCGTCCGTGCGCGGCGCGGCGGCCATGGCGGCGTGCATCGCGGGGTGATCGAACGCAGTCAGCGATACGGGCAACCCACTCGCCAGCGCCTCCAGCGTCGCGCGGACCCGGCCCTTGCGGCGGGGCACGATCGTGCAGCTGGCGATGAGCTCGCGCAGGTGGGGGTGCGCCTGACAGTCGGCCGGATCGTCGGCGAAGGCGACCAGATGCACGCGCGCGCGTGCCGCGAGGTAACGGAGCACTTGGTAGCTGCGGATCTTGTCGCCGCGATCGGGCGGGTATGGAACGCGATGGGCGAGAAACAGGATGTCCCTCACCCCAGCCCCCGCGCGATCGGTGGCCCAAGCAGATTGGCGACCGGCAGCGGCAGGCGCTTCCAGGTCCGCACCATCAGCGCGTATTTCGGGTTGAGGGGGTTGATCTCGCGCTTCGGACCGACGCTTCTGCTCCAGTAGGTCAGCGGCTCGGGGGTGAAACCCCAGTTCTTCTTGAACGCCGCCGGCCCGGTGCCTGCCTTGGACCGGCCGAAGTCGAACCGCGTGCAGCCGCGTCCGCGCGCGTGGCTCATCAGCGCAAAGTACATCCGCTCGTTGGCGCGCAGGCCGCGCGCCGCCTCGGTGCCGCCCCCCCAATAGGGATAGACGGTGCCGTTGAGGTAGAGGCTGAGCACGCTGGCGACCGGCTGGCCGGCGTGCCGCACGGTCAGGATGTCGGCGTCGAGCTGGTCGAGGACGGCGCGGAACAGCTTGGCGGGAAAGACCGGCGTGCCGAGGTTGCGGACCGACTCGGCGTAGATGCGGTAGTGTTCGCCCAACGCGGGCGCGTCGCTACCGATCGCGATCTCCCCATCGTTGCCGAGCGCGCGGCGGACCTCGGCGCGCTGCTTGCGCGGGACGGCGAGGAGCTCGGCGTCGTCGCTAGCGGCGAGCGCGCGGGTGAACCCGACATAGGTGGTTTGGTCCGATGCCCAGCCCGCCGGTCCTGTCCCCCCGCGCAGCTCGACAGAAGGGCAGCCGAGCCGTTGCGCCAGGTCCCACGCTCCAGCGGCGAGTTCCTCCGTCGCGTCGCCCAGCACGCCGCCGCCGACGCCGAATCCGGCGGAGACCAGCGCGCGGCCGACCAGGGGCGAGCGCATCTCCGTCAGGGGAAGGACCCCGGCAATGCCCCCGCTCGCGCGCTCGGCAACGAGGTAGCGCGCGCGTTGACCGCAGCCGGTCGCGACGGCGCGGCTCCAGCCGGCGAGGTGAAAGGGGGTGGCGTGCGGGTGCGCGCGGACGAAGCGGTCGAGGCGTGACGCTTCGTTTGCGTCGCGCAGGTCGGCCTCGCGGATGCCGATCAGGGTGGAGGGCTGGAAGGTCACGCGGCCATTCTGTGCGTTGCGCCGGGCGGCGCGAGTGCGTCCACCACCGCATCCACCCTGCCCCAGTCGTGGCGTGCGATCAGGCCACGCAGTTTGCCGGCCATTGCGCCCAGCCGGCTATAATGGCGCAGGCGCGACCGCAGCGGCGCGTTGGCGACGCGCGGCTGGTCGGGGTCGATCTCCCATGGGTGAAAGTAGAAGACGGCGGGCTGCCCCTCCGCATTGACCTGACGCACCGCGAAGTCGGTCAGCGCGGCGGGGAGCAGGCGAAAGAAGCCGCCGCCGGTCGCGACCCGACGCGAGCCGATCTGTGCGACGGTCACCGGCAATTCGACCAGCGCCGCGTCGGCGAGCGGGCGAAAGGCATAGCGGGGCGCTTCGGGCCAGCCATAATGGTCGTGGCGCAGCGGTGCCACGCTGGACGAGTAGCGATAGCCCGCCTCGGCCAGCTCCGCGAACGCCCATGGGGTGCGCGTGTCGATCGAGAAGCTCGGCGCGCGATAGCCGCTGATCGCGACGCCACCCGCGTCCTCCAGCGCGCCGCGCGCACGGACGAGGTCGGCGCGGAATTCGGGCGCGGTCATGGTGAATACGCGCTGGTGATCCCAGCCATGGCTGGCGAGCTCGTGTCCCGCCGCGACGATGCGGCGGATCAGCGCCGGATACCGCTGCGCCACCCAGCCCAGCGTGAAGAAGGTCCCCTTTGCCCCGCTCTCCGCGAACAGCGCCAGCACAGCATCGGTGTTGCGCTCGACCCCG
Source organism: Sphingomonas bacterium (assembly GCF_028292945.1). Taxonomy (GTDB): domain Bacteria; phylum Pseudomonadota; class Alphaproteobacteria; order Sphingomonadales; family Sphingomonadaceae; genus Sphingomonas. The sequence continues at coordinate 7,866 of NZ_JAQGLJ010000040.1, forward strand.
GGCGACAGGCTGTCCCAGTCGGCCTTGTCGATGACGCGCTCGAACGCGCCGACCTGGAACCAGTCTTCGACGTCGACGGACAGGCCGTTACGCGGCACGGGCGCGCTGGCCCAGCCTGGGCGCGGGCGCGTCCCCTTCGACCCAATCGACCAGCAGGGTGAGCACACGGCGCAGCGCCTGGTCCTGTTCCTGCAGCCGTGCCTCCAGATCGGCGAGACGGCGCGTCATCTCGGCATCCGGGATCGCATGATCTGGTGCCGTCGGCGAAGCGTCCACGGCCGCGCCGGGCAGATCGGCCGCCATGTCGGCCTGTACGGCGCGGACCACGTCGCCATCGATCAGGTCTTCGCCCGTCACCGCCGCATGCAGCATGACGCGCGCGGCAAGCACGTTCAGCCGGCGCGGTACGCCGCCCGATGCCGCGAACAGCGCCGTGAACGCCTCCTCGCTGAAATCCGGCCGCCCCTGCCAGCCGGCCAGCGCCAGCCGATGGGCGATATAGTCGGCGACCTCTTCCTCTTCCATCGGGTCGAGGTGATGGACCGCGATCACCCGCTGGCGCAACTGCTCCAGCCCGGTGCCATGATTGAGCCGTTCGCGAAACTCGGGCTGGCCGAGCAGGACGATCTGCGTCAGCGCGTGACCGCCGGCCTGGAAATTGGACAGCATCCGCAGCTCTTCCAGGCTCTCGACCGGCAGCGCCTGCACCTCGTCGACGACCAGCAGCGTGCGCTTGCCCGTCCGCGCCACCGCGTGCAGCCCGCGCTCGATCGCGAGCAACAGCTGCGCCTTCTCCAACTCCGCCGTATCGACACCCAGCTGCGCCGCCACGATGCGGAGCAGGTCGGCGGCGTCGATCGCGGTGGAGACGATCTGGACGACGTGGAACGGCGTGCGATCCATCGTCTCCAGCAGATGGCCGATCAGCGTCGTCTTGCCGGCACCGATATCGCCGGTGATGACGATGAAGCCCTCCTCCTGCGCCAGCCCATAGCTCAGATACACCATCGCCTTGCGGTGGGTGGCGGTCTCGAACCAGAAATGCGGATCCGGCGTCAGCTGGAACGGCCTGGCGGTCAGCCCGAAATGTTCGTCGATCATCGAACGCGACCCTTTAGAAGCTGTAGCGCGCGCCGAGCAGCGCCTGGCCGCGCAGCGACGTGTCGATCCCGTCGCCGACGCGGAACGAGTAGATGCCGACCGACGCGGTCGTGCTCAGCCGGCCGAAGTCGTGGAAATAGCCCGCCGTGGTCCCGACCGAGAGGACGTCGTCGGACCCTGCCGATGCCGGCTCGTAATAGTCGGCAAACGCCTGGACGTTGAACCCGGACACGGGGCTAAGCTGACGGGTGAAGAAGAGTTGCGCATAGTAACTCTCGTCCTCCAGCCCATAGAGGGTGATGCCGGGGCGATCGGGTCCGAACAGCTTGCGGTTGGCATAGCCGATGCCGGCGCCCGCCGTCGTCGCGCCCTTGGTCGCCGACACCACCGCGTCGATCCCGCGCGCGCGGTAACTCGCGGTCGTCACCGACTGGAAGACATTGTCGAGGCAACCGCCGGGCGCGGTGCCTGTCGTGCCGAAGGTGCAGCCGTTGAACGCCTGGGCGAACTGGTCGCGGGTGGCGATGAAGCTGGTCGGCAGGTTGGCGATGCCCTGGCGCAGCTGCCGCCCGAAGGTGGTGACGACGTCGTACACGCCGACCTGGACGCCGACCGTCGGCGCCGCGGCCCAGCTCGCCGAACCGGTGTAGCTGGTCGAGCCGTAGCGGCGGCCGACGCGCGCGGACACCGAGGTGCGCCGGCTGGGCCGCCACACGACGCCGGCATCGTAGTACACGCCGTCGGTGCGATAGGTGACCCGGCGGGCGGAAGCGTCGTCCAGCACGAAGCGGCCGTTTTCGTCCACCACCGGTGCACCGGTGGGGGTGAACAGCGCCGCCCGCTGGCTGGTCTCGACCTCTTCATAGCCGACGCCTGCCTGCAGCGCGACGGTGGGCGAGACGGGCGCGAGCACGTCGCCGCGAACATACCAGCTGTCGTAACGCTGCTTGAGCGCGCCGCTGGTCTCCCGCTCCCACCCGGCGCTGGCGGTCAGCCCGACCGGAAGGACGGCGCGTGGCGGCAAGGCGGCGGTGACGCTGGCGATCTGGCCGACCGAATCGTCGTAGTAATCGAGCCGCGGCTGACCGGCGATCAGAGACGACCGGTCCGGGGTCTCCACCTTCGTATAGCCGATCCGGTACAGCGCGTTCAGCTCGACCGGCCCGGCATATCTGGACAGCGTCGGGCCGGCGTAGAGCGAGTAGAGCTGCGAGACGTTGCGATTGTCGCCGGCGAACACGCCCGGCGCCTCGCCGCGGATGTCGGAGCGCGTGCGGGTCGCAAGTGCGCCGCCTTCCAGCATCACGCCGGGAGTGAGCCGGAACGCCGCGCGCGCCAGGCCCGAATGGACGCTGTCATCGCCGTAATCGTCGTCCCAGCTGAAGCGATGCTCGTAACGGTACGACGCTTGCGCGGTCAGTCGCGCGGTATCGACCGCCACGTCGACGCCAGCCGCCAGCGACGTGTAGGTCAGCACGTCGCCGCTCTTCAGATCGGCATCGAACGTCTGGCTCACCTCGATATAGGGCTGCACGGTCGTGCGCGCGCGCGCTGCCGTGTCCTGGGCAGCGACCGGGCTGGCGATCAGCGCGAGGCTTGCGGTGCCGCAAAGCAGGAATAGCTTCTTCATGGGGTCAACTCCTGACCGTAATAGCTGCCGAAGCGGTGGCGATCGGGGACGAAGCTCACCGCGTTGAGGACGAGGCCGATGTGCTCGCAGCCGTCCAGCAGCGCGACGGCGGCGGCGACCTCGCTCTCCGGTGTGCGATCGGCGCGCACCACCAGCATGACCTGACCGACCAACCCCGCCAGGACGGCTGCCGGTGAAGCAGCAAGCGCGGGCGGAGAATCGAAGATGATGATGCGATCGTGCTGCGCGGCGAGAAGGCGGGCGATGACCGCGCGGGTACGCGCGCTGGCCAGCAACTCGGTATCCATCGCGGTCATGGCACCGGACGACAGCACGCTGAGGTTCGGCACGTCGGTGCGGACCACCAGCGCCTCCGGGTCGACCGTGCCGTCGTAGAGTGCGTCGAGCAGGCCCGGCCCGGGTTCCAGCCCCAGCCGGCGGCAGACGTCCGGCTTGGCGACGTCCGCGTCGACGAGCAGCACCTGCGTGTCGCGCTCGGCCGCCATCGAAAGCGCCAGGTTGATCGCGCAGAACGTCTTGCCGTCGCCCGGTCGCGCCGAGCAGACCAGCAGCGTGCGCGACTTGTCCACCTCGCCGGCGGACGCGAGCCGCTGACGGGTGACGGACAGCTGGCGCTTGACCAGCCGGAACTCCTCCGCGAGCGGACCGACCGGCGCGCCGGGCACGATCATGCCGTTCTCGGCCAGCCGGCCGCGATCGATCAGCGCTTCGCCGGGCGTGACCGGCGGGGGTGTGAAGTCGTCCTCGCCCGCGTCGGCGTTCGCCAGGAATTCCGGGGGAATGGCAGCAAGCGTACCGCCAAGGTCGACGACGCCAGTGCCGCTCGTCCCGCGCGAACCGCCTCCGTTCGGCCCGAACCATGTCGAGCGACCTTGCTGGCCCGGTGCGATTTGTGCGTCGACTTCGCTCGGCACGAACGGAGCCGAGGCAGGGACGAGTAGCCGCGGCTTGGGTCGCGACCCCGCCCCCATCGCCGCCGCGCGTTCCAGCAGCGACAGCTCGCGCTTCTTGGGAAAGGGAGTCATGTCGTTCATGCTGCCAGCCCCCGCTGCAAGGTCTCGACCCCCAGCAGCAGCGCGTAGGCCGCGACCAGGCCACCGGCGCCGCCGGCGAACAGTTTGAAGCGCCGGGCGCGCGCGTCAGCCTGCGCCCGCGTCACCATCTCGCCAATCGCACCCAGCACGGGCAGGCCCGCGGCGCGCTCCAGCTTGGGGGCGGTGGCGAAGGTCTGGCGTAGCTGGCCAAGCGCGAACGCCGCGCCGACGCCGGCCGCGATGCCGGCGAGCAACACGCCGGTCAGCAGCAGGAAGCGGTTGGGCGCCGCGGGCGTGCGCGGCGTGGTGGGTGGATCGATCACCGAGAAGCGGACCTGATCGGTCTGCGACTGTGCCTGCCCGCGCAACGCGATCTGCTCGCGCTGGGTGAGCAGCTGGTCGTACTGGTCCTTGAGGACGCGATAGTCGCGCTCGATGCGGCCCTGCTCGGCCGCGACCTGGGGATCGACGGAGAGCTTGGCGTTGAGCTGATCGAGATCGCCCTGCAGCTGCGCCCGGCGGATGCGGAGCGACGCGACCGCCGCTTCGCGATCCGCGCGCATCGATTGCAGCGACAGGTACAGCGGGTTGGGCGTGCCGCTCCCGGCTCCGCCGCCCGACATCGGCTCGCCGCGCGCGGCGGCGGTGGCGGCCGCGTACTGACTGCGCAGCGCCACGACATCGGGATGGTTCTCGGTGTAGCCGCGGGCGCGCGCATCGGCGAGCTGGCCGTTGATGGCATTGAGCCGCGCGCGCGCCGGGCCAAAACCTGCAGCGGTGGCGACACCGGGCACGGAGGCGGGCACGCCCGCCATCTGGCCCTGCACGGCCGCGAGCGCGGAGGTTGCGGCAGCGAGGTCACCGTCGACCTGACTCAGCTGTTGGCGGGACGCGCCGATGCGCTCGGCGATCGATCCGGTTCCGGGTAGCGAGCCGAGATAACGGTTCTGGAAGTCCGCCTGCTTCGCCTCGGCTTCGGACAGCGCCTTTTGCCGCGCCGCCAGCTGCTCGTCGAGGAAGCGCAGCGAGGATGCGGTCTGCGTGCGGTCGCCGGCGAGGTTCGATTCAACAAAGGTGTCGATCAGCTTCTGCGTCACGGTGCGCGCCAGCTTGGGGCTGGGCTGCGTGGTGGTGATCTCGAACAGATTGTCCTGCTGCGGCGTGATCTTGATCGCCAGCATCAGCGAGGCGACGCGATCCGCCACGTCGCGATCGCTGGCGACGGTGTTGGCGAGGTCGGTGCCGCGCACGACCTTTTCCAGATTGACCGCGGAGACGATCGTCTGGCGAATGGTGGTGTTGTCGACGGTCGGCTGCGGCAGGCCGTTGGGGCTGGCGGGCAGCAGCGACTGCATCTGCACGAACACCCGCGCCCGGCTCTCATATTTGCTGGGGATCTGCGAGACGACCAGCCAGCCGAGCACGCACACGGCCCACGCGACGCCGAGCGCAAGCCAGCGTCGCGTCCAGATGCTGTGCAGCGCCAGCCGGGCTTCGTCGTAGATATTTCCCACGCGCGGCTCAGAACATCGATTCGGGGATGATGATGACGTCGCCCGGCGCCAGGCGGACGTTAGCCTTTGAATCCCCCTGCTTGAGCAGCCGGCCGACCTGAATGGCATATTCGGTCTGCTTGCCGGTATCGCGATCGTATCGGACCAGCTTGGCCTTGTTGCCGGCCGCATATTGAGACAGTCCGCCGACCGCGATCATCGCGTCGAGCAGCGTCATGTTGGCGCGAAACGGGATGGAGGCGGGCTTTTCGGTCGCGCCGACGATGCGGACCTGCTGGCTGAACGTGCCGGAGAAATTCTCCACGATCACCTGGACGATCGGGTCCTTGATATACTCGCCCAGCTCCTTCTTCATGTCGGCGGCGAGCATGGCGGGCGTCTTGCCCACGGCGGGCATGTCCGCGACCAGCGGCGTGGTGATGCGGCCGTCGGGGCGGACCTGGACCTTCGACGACAGCTCCGGATTGCGCCACACGAAGATGTTGAGCTGATCGAGCGGGCCGATGACATATTCCTCGCCCGGCCGCTCCTGGCCGGCCACATAGGAGGCCGCCGGCAGCTGGGTGCCGCCGCCCGAGGCACAGCCGGTGAGGGCAGTTGCGGTCAGGGCGAGGATGAGAATGGGGCGGGCAAGCGTACGCATGGGGCCTCCTGGCGGCCCCGATCGGACCGCTAAATCAGGCCTTGGCTATGCGCGGGAGAGGTGAAGATAGCGTTTAGGACGGGCCGTTCGCGAAGCTCCAGCCGCGGAGACGTTGCTCAATTCGGCGCTCGCCGATAGATGCGCGCTACTTTGCACCCCCCCCCCGCAAGGATGAGCTGCTTGACGACAGATGGATTTGCCGAGGTCGATGCCGCCGTCCGCGCGGTGCTCCGCGATGTGCTGGGGCTTTCGGCCGAGCGGGTGGCGCGGTTCACCGAGGCGACGCCGCTGTTCGGCGCGCTGCCGGAGCTCGATTCGATGGCGGTCGCGGGCGTGCTGACCGAGCTGGAGGACCGGCTAGGCATCACGGTCGAGGATGACGAGGTCGACGGCGAGATGCTGGAGACGTTCGGCGCGCTGACCAGTTTTGCCGCGGGCAAGGCGCTCAACTAAGCGCTCGCGCTCACCACGTCGCTTCCGCATTCTCCTTTTCGCGCGGCGGCTCGCGCATCGCGGCCGCGTCCGATTCGTGCGCGGCATGGGCGAGGAAGCGTTCGGCATCGAGCGCCGCCATGCAGCCGGTGCCGGCGGCGGTCACCGCCTGACGGTAGATCTTGTCGGCCACGTCTCCGCACGCGAAGACACCGGGAACGTTGGTGCGCGTCGAGCCCGTCTCCACCGCGAGATAGCCGTCGGCGTCCAGCTCCAGGTGGCCACGGAACAGCTCGGTTGCCGGGTGATGGCCGATCGCGACGAATCCGCCGTCCACGTCGAGCCGGCTGCGCGCGCCGGTGACGGTGTCTTCCAGCTCCAGCGCGACCAGCCCGGCGGTGCCGCCGCCGTCGACGAACTCCAGCACTTCCTTGTTCCACATGACGGTGATCTTCGGATTGGCGAACAGGCGCTCCTGCAGGATGCGTTCGGCGCGCAACGAGTCGCGGCGGTGGATCAGCGTCACGTCGGGCGAATGATTGGTGAGGTACAGCGCCTCCTCGACCGCGGTGTTGCCGCCGCCGATCACCGCCACCTTCTTGCCGCGATAGAAGAAGCCGTCGCAAGTGGCGCAGGCGCTGACACCCTTGCCCTTCATCGCCTCCTCGCTGTCCAGCCCAAGCCATTTCGCCTGCGCGCCGGTGGCGATCACCAGCACCTCGCCCTCGTACACGTCGCCACCGTCGCCGGTGAGCCGGAACGGGCGGCGGGACAGGTCGACGCCCGTGATCGTGTCCCACATCATCGTCGTGCCGACATGCTCGGCCTGCTTCGTCATCTGCTCCATCAGCCACGGGCCCTGAATGACGTCGGCGAAGCCCGGATAGTTCTCGACATCGGTGGTCGTGGTGAGCTGGCCGCCGGGCTGGATGCCCTGCACGACGATCGGCTTCATGCCCGCGCGTGCGCCGTAGATGGCGGCGGACAGGCCGGCGGGGCCGGAGCCGAGGATGAGCATGCGGGTGCGGTGAATAGCCATGGGGGCGATCTAGGCTACGCGGCGGCGCTTTTCCATGGCACGCTTGCGGCGCCAGACCGTTGGAGGCGCATGACCGAGAAGGTGGAGATCAAGCCGTACGGGGGTGCCGCGGGCGGATGGGGGTCGGTAAAGAGCCTCGCCACGATTGGTCGCCGCGAGCAGTCGGGACCCGAGGTGCTCAGGGAGCTGACGCGGCAGAACAAGCCGGACGGCTTCCAGTGCGTCAGCTGCGCGTGGGGGAAGCCCGAGCATCCGCATCCGGCGGAGTTCTGCGAGAACGGCGCCAAGGCCACCGCCTGGGAGCTGGCGCGGTTCCGGGTCACGCCGGACTTCTTCAAGGCTCACACGGTGGCCGAGCTGCTGGGCTGGCGCGACCATGACCTCGAACAGGCCGGACGGCTGACGCACCCGATGCGATACGATCAGAGCAGCGACCGCTATGTCGCTGTAAGCTGGGAGGAAGCGTTCACCGATATCGGCGCGAAGTTGAAGGGGTACGATCCCACCAAGGCGATCTTCTACACCTCCGGGCGCGCCGCGCTGGAGACCAGTTACATGTGGCAGCTGCTGGCGCGGATGTACGGCAGCCACAACCTGCCCGACTCGTCGAACATGTGCCACGAGACGACGTCGGTGGGGCTGAAGGCGTGCATCGGTTCGCCGGTCGGAACGATCCAGCTGACCGACTACGAGCATTGCGACGCGATCTTCTATTTCGGCCAGAACCCCGGGACGAACAGCCCGCGCTTCCTCCATGACCTGAGATCCTGTGCGAAGCGTGGGGTGCAGATCATTGTCTTCAATCCGCTCAGGGAACGCGGGCTGGAGCGGTTCACCGACCCGCAGAACCCGGTCGAGATGGCGACCAACAGCTCGACCCAGATCGCGACCCAATATCATCAGGTGAAGGCCGGTGGCGACATCGCGGCGATCCTGGGCATGATCAAGCACATGCTGGCGCTGGACGATGCGGCAGGCGGCACGGTCCTTGATTACGAGTTTATCGCGCAACATACCAAAGGCTTCGACGGTGTCGCTGCCAAGGCGCGCGAGACGAACTGGGACGAGATCGAGCGCGAAAGCGGGCTGACGCAGATGGCGCTGGAGGGCGCCGGAGCGATCTATGCGCGATCGAAGGCGGTCATCTGCGTCTACGGCATGGGCCTGACGCAGCATCGGCACGGCATCACCAACATCCAGATGCTGGTCAATCTGATGCTGCTGCGCGGCAATGTCGGCCGCCCCGGCGCGGGGTTCGGACCGGTGCGCGGGCACAGCAACGTGCAGGGCCAGCGTACGGTTGGCATCACCGAGAAGCCCGAGCTGATGCCGCTCGACCAGCTCGCCCGCCAGTTCGACTTCGAGCCGCCGCGCGAGCTGGGCTGGGACACGGTCGCCGCGTGCGAGGCGATCGTCGGCGGCGAGGCCAAGGCGTTCCTCGGCCTCGGCGGTAATTTCGCGCGGGCGGTTCCCGACACCGCAACGATGGAGCCCGCGTGGCGCGAGCTGGATCTGGTGGTCAACATCGCCACCAAGCTCAACCGCACCCACCTGTGGCCGGGCCGGACGACGTACCTGCTGCCGTGCCTGGGCCGCATCGAGCTCGATCGGCAGGCGAGCGGCGCGCAGACCGTGACGATGGAGGATTCATTCAGCCGTATCTACGGCTCACGTGGACGTGCGACGCCGGCGGCGGCGGCGCTGCTGAGCGAGCCGGCTATCGTCGCGGGCATCGCCAAGGCCACGCTCGCGCCCAATCCAAAGGCCGATTGGGACGGCTGGGTCGGCGACTACCGCCTGGTCCGCGACGAGATCGAGAAAACCTGGCCCGACCTGTTCGCGCGCTTCAACGAGCGACTGGGCACGCCCGGCGGATTCTGGAAGGGAAATCACGCCGCGCACCGCGAGTGGAAGACGGGCAGTGGCCTCGCCGAGTTCAACGTGCCCGAGACCTTGAACGGGGCCGGGTTCGAGGATGGCGAGGATCGCTTTCGCCTCATCACGCTGCGGTCGAACGATCAGTTCAACACCACCGTCTATGGCTATGACGACCGGTTCCGCGGCATCAAGGGCACGCGCGATGTGGCGATGATGAACCGGCAGGACATGACGGCGCTCGGCGTGGTCGATGGCGAAACGGTGAGCCTCGTCGGCGCATATGGCGACAACGCAGACAAGCGTGTCGGTGGCCTGCGCGTCGTGCCCTACAACATCCCGCGCGGCTGCATCGCCGGCTATTTCCCCGAGCTCAACATCCTGATTCCGATCGCGCACCACGCGCTGGAAAGTCATGTTCTGGCGGCCAAATCGGTGCCGGTGCGCGTGGAAAAGACATGACACGCCAGCCGATCCTGGGCGCGATCCTGACCGGCGGCCGATCCTCGCGCTTCGGGTCGAACAAGGCGGACGCGCAGTGGAACGGGCGCAGTCTGGTCGAGCATGCCGCCGCCATGCTGGAGCAGCATGTCGACACCGTGGTACGGGTCGGCGGCGACGGCGAGGTGCCCGACCTGCCGCACCCGCATCTCGGCCCGCTGGGAGGCATTGCAGGCGCGCTCGACCACGCCGCCTCGCATGGCTTTGCCACCGTGGTGACGATCGGCTGCGACATGCCTCGCGTGCCGATCGCGTTGCTGACCGCACTGCTGCGCCGGGCGCCGGCCTATTGCAGCGACGCGCCGGTGCTGGGGCACTGGCCCGCCGCGCTGGGCGCTCAACTGCTCGGCTGGCTGGAACGCGAGGATCGTTCGGTGCGCGGCTGGGCGCGGCGGATCGGCGCGCTGCCGATCGCCTCGCCGGTGCCGCTGGGCAACGTGAACACGCAAGAAGACCTGCTGGCGCTATGACGTCGATGCGGGTCGAACCCGCCGCCACGCTGCGTCCGGATGGCGTGACCACCGGCGAGCGGAGGCTGGCCGTCGAGGCACCGGTGGCGATCGAGGTCGATGGGCTCGGCTATGCGGTGATGATGATGACGCCTGCCGATCTGCGGGCATTCGCGATCGGTTTCATGCTGACCGAGCGGCTCGCCGATGCGAGCGCGGACGTGGCGGACATCGACCTGTTCGAGAGCGAGGCAGGGTGGATCGTCCGGGTCACGCTAGCCGACCACTGTCGCGGCCGCATCCACGACCGCGTCCGCCACCGCACCAGCGACACGAGCTGCGGCCTGTGCGGGATCGCCGGGCTGGAGCAGCTGCGGCGACCGGTGCCGGGACCATCACCCGTCCCGCGCGCCGACGCGGAGGCGCTGTTCGCAGCGCTGGCAAGCCTGCGCGCGCGTCAGCCGCTCAACGGCGCGACGGGCGCGGTACATGCGGCGGCGGCGTGCGATGGCTCCGGCGCGATCGTCGCGGCGTGCGAGGATGTCGGGCGGCACAATGCGCTCGACAAGCTGGTGGGGACGCTGGCGCTGGAGGGCAGGTCAGCCGACTTCATCCTCGTCACCTCGCGGCTGAGCTTCGAAATGGTCGACAAGGCGCTGATCGCGGGGGTGGCGATGCTGGTCGGCGTCTCCGCGCCGACGACGCTGGCGGTCGAACATGCGCGCGAGCACGGGCTGACGCTGATTGCGCTGGCGCGGCCGGACGCGATGCTGGTGATGCATGACCCGCATGGCCGGTTCGGCTAGGCTGCCGCCATGATTCGCTTCGCCCTTCTGCTCGCCGTGGCCGGCACCACGCCGGTGCAGACCGTTGCCCCCGCACCCACGCCGGTTTCGGTCACCATGCCCGCTCCCGCGACCGTGCGCGTGGCACTCGTCACCGCACAGGGGCGGATCGTGCTGGAGCTGGAAAAGGAACGCGCGCCGATCACGACGGCCAACTTCCTGCGCTATGTCGACGGCAAGCGGCTGGACGGCGTCAACTTCTATCGCACGGTCAAGGTGCAGCCGGACTTCGGATTCATCCAGTTCGGCGTGCAGAATGCGCCCAAGCGCGTGCTGCCGCCGATCAAGCACGAGCCGACGACGGTCACGGGCGTGAGCCACGTCGACGGCGCGATTTCGCTGGCGCGGCTGGGGCCGGGTACGGGAGCGGGCGACTTCACGATCAGCGTCGGTGATCAGCGGCCGTCGCTCGACGCCGATCCGAAGCGGCCGGGCGACAACCTCGGCTATGCGGCGTTCGGGCGCGTGGTGGAGGGAATGGACGTGGTGAAGCGCATTCTCGACGCGCCGGTCGCAAAGGGCGGGTATTTCAAGGGCGAGCAGATCGCCGTGCCGGTGCCGGTGGCGACGGCACGGCGGGTGGCGAACACGGCCGCTTCGGCGCCGCCTCGGCCATAAGGCTCTATTGCTCCTCCCGGCAGTGACTCGGGTTGTCTTCAGCAATTCGATCAGAGGCACCTGCCCTGTGGTTCGGCGTTGAGCAGTCGATGCCCACCGCCCCCCTGCTCTCCCCATCCCGCCAGTGGCTTCCCAAACGCCTGCTCGCCACCAGGTCATCGCTGAGCTGGGATCATGGCCGCGCGATCGCAGGACGCGCCGCGCAGCTGGGGGTGGAGGTGGTCGAACTCCCCTCCGATCGCCTCGCGCTCGACATTCCCGACGACCCGCGCCGCGCCTATGCAGAGGCGAAGCAGACCCTGGCGCTGGTCGTCGCGCCGCCGTCCAAGCGCAAGCTGCAGCCGATCGCGCCGTCGGCGGACTGGCGCGTCGATCTGGCCGAGGGGTGTCCGGCGCATTGCAGTTATTGCTATCTCGCCGGCAGTCTGAAGGGGCCGCCGATTACGCGCGTCTATGCCAACCTGCCGGAAATCCTTGACGAGCTGCCCCGGCATTTGGGGCTAGGCAAGGTGACGTCGCGATCGCGCGCGCGCCAGCATGAGGGCACGACGTATGAAGCGTCCTGTTACACCGATCCGCTCGCGATCGAGCATCTGACGGGCGGGTTGGCGGCGCTGATCGGCTATCTCGGGGCGTGGGACGCGGATGCGCAGCTGCGGTTCACGACCAAGTTCGCCGCCGTCGAGTCGTTGCTGACGCTGCCGCACAACGGTCGCACGCGGATGCGCGCATCGCTCAATCCGCCACGCTATGCCCGGTTCGAGGGCGGGACCGATCCGGTCGCGGCGCGGCTGACGGCACTGCGCCGAATGGCGGACGCGGGGTATCCGATCGGGCTGACGGTCGCACCGATCATCGCGGCGGACGGATGGGAAGCGGCGTACGGCCAGCTGATCGCCGATGCCGCAGCGGCGCTGAACGATGTACCCGATCTGGATCTCACCGTGGAGCTGATCACGCACCGCTTCACGCCGGGATCCAAGGCGGTGCTCGACAGCTGGTATCCCGGATCGGCGCTGGAGATGGACCCGGCCGCCCGCACGACGAAGCGCACCAGGTTCGGCAGCACCAAGCATGTCTATGACGTGGAACTGATGAAGACGCTGCGCCGCTTCTTCGAAGCCGAGCTCGCCCGCCTGCTGCCGGCGGCCAGAATCCTGTACTGGACGTGAGGGTCAGGGCAGCAGCACCGTGCTGCCCTGCGTCTCGCCCGCCTCGATCGCGCGATGCGCCGCCGCGGCGTCGGTCAGCGCGAAGGTCTGGCCGATCTCGGGCCTGATCGCCCCTTGCGCCAGCATCGCGAAGACGCGGTCGGCGAGCGCCTGCCGCTCCGAGGGCGTGACGGCGTAATCGAACAGCGTCGGTCGGGTGACGAACAGCGAGCCGTGCCGGGCAAGCAGGCCGAGATCGACGCCGGCCACGGGGCCACTGGCGTTGCCATAGCTGACGATCAGCCCGCGTCGCGATGCGCTGGCGAGCGCGGCCGGCCAGGTGGCCTTGCCGACGCCGTCCAGCACCACGGGCACGCCCTGCCCGTCCGTGATCTCGCGCACGCGGGCGACGACGTCGTCGCTGCTCAGAAGCACATGGTCGGCACCGGCGGCGCGAACGCGCAGCGCCTTCGCCTCGGTGCTGACGGTGCCGATCACGGTCGCGCCAACGGCCTTGAGCCAGCCGACCAGCAGATGCCCGACGCCGCCCGCCGCTGCTGTGACGAGCACCGTCTGCCCCGTCTGCACGCGCGCGCATTGCTCGACGAGGAACGCAGCGGTGGCACCCTTGAGCATGATTGCGGCGGCGGTGCGGTCGTCCACGGCATCGGACAGACGCACGAGCTGGGCGACGGCGATGTTGCGCGCGGTGGCATAGGCGCCGAGCGGTCCGGAAAAGGTGCCTGCGCGGTCGCCCGCCTGCCACTGGTCGACCCCCTCGCCCACCGCCTCGACGATGCCCGCCGCCTCCAGTCCGAGGCCGCTGGGCAGTGCCAGCGGATACAGACCGCTACGATGATAGGTGTCGATGAAGTTCAGCCCCACCGCGCCGTGCCGAAGCCGCACCTCGCCGGGCCCCGGCGGCGGCAGGTCGACCTGCCGCCAGCCGATCACGTCCGGGCCGCCGGTCGCCTCGATTACCGCTACCTGTTCCATCGCCACCTCCGTTTTCCGTTGCAACGCTTCTGCCTGCGAAGCATTGCCCGAACAAAGCAAATCGGGAGAGCGACCATGAACAGCTACCTCAAGCATTACATCGCCGGTCAGTGGGTCGACAGTGAAGGCGGCCAGCGTCACCAGGTCATCAACCCCGCGACCGAACAGCCGGTGACGGAGATCGTGCTGGGCACCCCCGCCGATGCGGACAAGGCGGTCGCCGCCGCGCGCGCCGCGTTCGACGGCTGGTCGCAGACGCCGGTCGCGGAACGCATCGCGCTGCTCGAGCGGATCATCGAGGGCTACAAGGCGCGCATTCCCGACCTGGCCAAGGCGGTGAGCGAGGAAATGGGCGCGCCGATCGGCTTCGCCCAGGCCGCGCAGGTTCCCGCCGGTCTCGGCTATTTCATGACCACGCTGAAGGCGCTGACCGAATTCCAGTGGGAAGAACGGATCGGCAAGGCGCGGGTGGTGCACGAGGCGATCGGCGTCGTGGCGATGATCACGCCTTGGAACTGGCCGCTCAACCAGATCTGCGCCAAGGTCGCGCCGGCGCTGGCGGCAGGCGACACGATGATCCTCAAGCCATCGGAGGAATGCCCTTCCTGCGCGGTGATCCTGGCCGAGATCCTCGACGCGGCAGGGGTGCCGGCGGGCGTATTCAACCTGGTCAACGGCGACGGGCCCGGTGTCGGCGCGACGCTTTCCGCGCATCGCGACGTCGACATGGTGAGCTTCACCGGCTCGACCCGCGCCGGGATCGCGGTGGCGCAGGCGGCGGCCCCGACGGTCAAGCGCGTGCATCAGGAACTGGGCGGCAAGGCGCCGAACCTGGTGCTGGAAGGCGCGGACCTGGCCGCCGTGCTACCCCCCACGGTGCAGGGTGTGCTCGCCAATACGGGGCAGAGCTGCATCGCGCCGACGCGGCTGCTGGTCCACGCCAGCCAGTTCGACGAAGCGACCGCGGTGGTGAAGCAGATCATGGAGTCCGCCGCGGTCGGCGATCCGCAGGAGATGGGCGCGCATATCGGCCCGGTCGTCAACAAGGCGCAGTTCGACAAGATCCAGGAGCTGATCCAGTCCGCGATTGACGAGGGCGCGACGCTGGTCACCGGCGGCGTCGGACGGCCCGACGGGCGCAACGCGGGCTATTACATCAAGCCGACCGTTCTGGCGGGCGTCACCGCCGACATGCGCATCTGGCGCGAGGAGACGTTCGGCCCGGTGGCTACGATCACCCGCTATGACGGGCGCGACGAGGCGGTCGCGATGGCGAACGATACCGACTATGGCCTCTCCGCCGTCATTTCGGGCGACCCCGCGGAGGCCGCCAAGGTCGCATCGAAGCTGCGCGCGGGCATGGTCACGATCAACGGCTGGGGCGGCAGCGGCGGCGGCCTGCCGTTCGGCGGCTACAAGCAGTCGGGCAACGGCCGCGAGGGCGGCAAGTTCGGGCTGGCCGATTTCATGGAGGTGAAGGCGATCGTCGGCGGGCCGGCGTAGCGAGTGCGCGCGGCCGTGCTCACGCATATACGTGTGAGCACGGCCGCGACGATGAACGTCCAAGTAAAGGGAAAGGTCTTCAAGAGCGGCAACAGCGTGGCTGTCCGGCTGCCCAAAGGCTATGGTTTCAAGGCAGGCGAAGACATCACGCCTGGAGAAGAACGGATCCAAGGTCACGATCGCGCCCGCAACCGGGCCGGCCGCGGCGCTGGCGAACAACCGAGCGCTGGTCGATGAAATCCGTGCAATCCGGGATCGGTACGGTGGTCCGCCTGGGGAGATCGGCAAACGCGAGCCCTTCGAGGCACCTGATCGGCCGGGTTGATCTGATTGCGTTATCTACTCGATACCGATGTCATCATTCACATTCGCGATGCCGACCTCCCGATCACGCAGCGTCTCGCCGCATTGTCGGCTCCGGTAATCATCTCTCTCGTGACGATCATGGAACTGCAAGCCGGACTCGTGGCGCAACTCTTCCGCGACATACCCGGCCTCAAGCTCGAAGTCTGGCCTTCCCCCGCTCAGTAATCCCGCGATACGCGCACGTTGGCGCTTTGCCGGCCCAGCGTGGAGATGCTCGACAGCAGCGACAGCCAGCGGGTGACCTGGAACTCGACGCGGGTGGCGGAATAGCCCTGCCCGTCGGAGACGATCTCCGCATACAGCCGCCGCGTCACATATTTGCCTGCGGCAATCGACGTGCCCTGCCCGGTCTGCGGATCGGCCGGCAGGATGCGCAGACGGTCGAGACCGGCGGCGCGGCGAACGGCGTTGATCGGGTTCAGGCCGTTGCCACCGTCCTGCAGCGCCGCCACCGCAGCGGCGAGCTGTAGTGCTTCGGGCGCGGACAGGTTCGTGATCGAGGTGCCGAACAGCAGGCGCGACAGCAGCTCGTCCTCGGGCAGCGCGGGCACGCTGGTGAAGCCGATCTCGGGCTTGAGCGCGTTGCCCGACACCCGGATCGCTGCGGTCAGCCCGTTGCTGTCGGCGTTCGCCACGATGTCCAGTGCAGGGTTCGCGGGTACGTCGCCGGTGAAACGGATGATGCCGCGTTCCAGCCGGAAGTCCCTCCCGGCGAACTCATACTCGCCGCGCACCAGCGTCGCGCGGCCGGTGATCGCCGGGTTGCGCGGCTCGCCGCCGATCTGCAGGTCCGCGCCCCATTCGCTGTCCAAGCCCAGGCCGGTGACGAGCAGGCCGTTGGCGGCGCGCGCGCGCAGCGCGAGGCTCCAGGGCGTGCGACGGACCTCTTCCTCCTCGCCGCCATCGGGCAGGTTGATCTCGCGAATGCGCAGGCGCGGCACGGCCGACGCAGCGGTCGCCTGACCCAGCCGATAGCGCGCGCGGTCCAGCGTCACGTCACCGCCGATCGTGCCGCCCCGGCCGTCGGAGCGGAAGGTGAGCGGACCGGTGACGGTGGCGCCGATGTCGTCGCGGTCGATCATCACCGCCGCCTTGGCGTCGACGCGCAGGTCGATGCCGATGCCGACGCCGCTGGCCGGCGCGAAGTCGAACTGGCCCGCGCCGCTGACGCTGCCGCCGCGCCCCGCCTGGCCCGTGAAACGATCGATCACCAGCCGCGACCCGCCAAAGCGACCGGTCGCCTCGACGCCCGTCACGACGGTGCCGGTGGTGGCGCTCTCGACCCGAACGTTCTGCGCGCGCACCGCCCCGCGGATGAGAGGTTGTGCCAGCCGGCCGCCGATGTCCGCACCGATCGTCACGGGGCCGGACACGTCGAACAGCTCCACCCCCGTCAGCCGCCACAACGTGTCGGCCGGACCGGCATAGCGCAACTGCGCGGTCAGGGGCGCTTGCCGCAACCTCGTGACGAGGTCACCGCCCGCGAGCGGACCGATCAATGCCTGGCCCCGGCCGATCGTCTTGCCACCAGATGCCGCCACCGCCCGCAGGCCAAGCCGGTCGGTCGACAGCACGCCGGCGATGCCGACGTCGACCGGCTGTGAAGTGAGGACGAGTCCGGAACGCGACAGCCCGCGCACGGTCATGTTGAGGCGACCGGTCGGTGCCGACCCGGCCTGAGTCGCATAGTCGAGCGTACCCGACGCCGTCCCGCCGAGCCCCAGCCCGGGATAGCCGATGTCGAGCAGCGCCAGCGGCATGCGCGTCAGCCCGAGCTGGACCGCGTTGCGTCCCTCGCCGAACGCCCCGCCGACGCGCGCCTCGCCGCCCGCGAAGCTGAGCCGGGTCGGCGAGAGCCGCCACCCTGCCCCGTCGCGCGCGAACACCGCCGGCTCGAGCAGGCGCAGCGGGCGGCGGTCGAGCGTGCCCTGCGCGGACACGGCGTAGCGATCGGGTGCGATCTGGACCAGCGACTGGATGTCGAACGCGCGGCCACGGGTGCCGGCGATGGCGGCGCGCAGCTCGCCGACGCCGCCGACGAGCCGCGTCGTGGCGGAAAAGCGCGCGAGGCGCAGGTTGCCGCGTGCGAGCCCGGCCCCGCTCACGGTCGCCTCCAGCCGCGTGCCGGCGGGATCAAGCAGCGCCGTCAGGTCCAGCCGCCCGCGTCGCAGCGTCGCGACATCGCCGAGCCGCGCATCGGTTGCGGCGAGCTGGAGCTGCACCTGTTGCAATGTGCCCACTGGACGCAGCTGGACGCTGCCCGTCAGACCGCCCCCGACGACCCGCAGCCGGCCATCGAAGCCGCCGGGCACGATGTTCAGCATGCCCGAGGCGCGCGTGCCGCTGACGTCGAGTGCGGCGATGTTGACCGCCGCCTGCCCGCCCGGCGGCAGCAGGATGGTGCCACCCGCCACGAAGGGTCCGAGCCGCGACCCCCCCGCCGCACCGAAGGCGAACCCCTGCGGCGTTGGATCCAGCCGCGCGCGCACGTCGCTTAGCCCCAGGGCAGCATTCGGCCGGGCAAAGCGCAGGTCGAGCGTCGGCCGCTCGATGCGACCGTCCAGCACCAGCGTGACAGGGCCATAGCTGCGTTGCTGGCCGGACGCTTCGATATGAAAGCTGCCGTCGCGGCGGCGGTACCCGTTGCCGGCCAGGCGCAGCGCCGGGGACATGAGGATGAGGTTGCGCAGGTAGAGGATGCCGTCGGATCCCCGCTCCAGACCTGTCTCGACGCGCGGCAGTCCGCCGGTCAGACTGCGGAAAAAGGCGTTGTCCAGCCGCAGCACCTGCGCGGTGCCGCGCCCGACCACGCGCGACTTCCTGCCGCCGGGGCCGGGCACGACCTGCAGCGTCGAGCGCACATCCACCAGCCCGAGGCCGGGGATCAGATAGCGGTTGAGGCCGCCATTGAGCGTGACGTCGAAACGCCCGGTGCGCAGGTCGACGAACAGACCGACGCGGCCCTGCAACTGGTCGGACTGGAGCCGCAGGTTGTCGCCCCGTGCCTCGCGGGCGGTAACGCGCAGGTCGCCTGCGACCGCTAGATTGCGCAGGATGCCGCCCGCTACATCGCCGACCCCGGTCACGCGCGCGGCCTGGAAGCGCAGCGGCACGGTCACGGGCGATCGGCCCAGGCGTCCCTTGCCGGTCGCGGCAGCCACCTCGAACCCGGTGTTGTCGAACGCGAACCGCTCCGCCTCCAGCCGGTAGTCGAAGCGCGCCATCGAGAAGCCGCCGTCCAGCGTCACCCGCCCGCGCAGGTTGCGCGCGGTCATGTTGCCGAACAGCGCAGGCGGTTGCAGCAATTGCGCGCGGATGCGGACGTTGCGATAGGCGTTGGCGGCGAGATCGACCGCGCCGATCGCGGTTGCGGCGATCGACGGCGATCGCATCGTCACCGCGCCGTCGAGACGGCGGTTCGCGAGTCCCGCCTCGCCGTCGATCAGGATGCGGGGGCTGGTGAGGCGTTGCAGCTTGCCGCGCAGGAACGGCGCGGGCGCGAGCTGGCCGGTGAGCCGATAGCGGCCGGCCGTCGCGGCAAGACGCAGGTCGGCCACCTGCTGGCGGCCGAGGCGACCTTGCGCCGTGCCGGTCCAGCGCGTCCAGTTGCCGTCGCCGCGTATGTCCAGCGAGACCGGCAAGGCACGACCGACCAGTGCCGCGAGCGCGCCGTCCGCGCCGCCCCGAGCGGTGACGTCCACGTCGAACCGATCGCGATCGGGCTCGGCGTCCAGCTTGACGCGCAGCCGGTCGCTGCCCGCCACCACCGCGTCGAGGTCGATCATCGCGCGCCCGCCGCGCACGTCGGCCCGGCCCAGCACCGCCGCGACGCGCGCCGTGCCCAAGACGGGCCGGGCCAGCGTCAGCCGCGCGACGTTCAGCCGCCCGACCCGGATGTCGAAGCCGGGCAGCAGCGGCCGCGGCGGGATTGACGGTCGCGTGCGCGGGCGACGGAGCAGCGTCGCCTCGCCGATGTCGAGCGTGGCGATATCCAGCCGGTTGGACGCCCAGGCGAACGGCGACCAGCCGAGCCGCGCCTCGCCGGCATGGAACAGCAGCCCGTCGAGGTCGTAGACGCGCACGTCGCTCAGCCGTGCGTCGCCATAGATCGAGCCGTCGATCCGACCGACGCTGAACTTCAGGCCGCTATTCGTCTCCAGCGTAGCGAGCCGCCTTGCGAGCCAGCGATGGCCCGGCCCGGTGTCGATCGCGACCATGCCGGCCGCCACGATCACGCCGAGCATCAGCAACGCAGCGAGCAGCCAGCGGAACGCTCGGCTCAAAATGCCTGCCCCAGCGAGACATAGACCGCCACCCGGGCCACGCCGGGCTGCGGGTTGAGCGGGGTGCCGACATCGACGCGGATCGGACCGAAGCTCGAATAGTAGCGCACACCCAGCCCCGCGCCGTAGCGCATGCCCGAGAATTTCGGCAGCGGGCTGGTGTAGATGTTGCCCGCGTCCAGGAACGGCACGACGCCGAACTGGCCCCATACCGGCACGCGGGCCTCGATCGAGAACTCCGTCAGGCTGCGCCCGCCGATCGGATCGTTGTTGAGGTCGCGCGGGCCGACATCCTGATAGCCATAGCCACGCACCGACGCGCCGCCGCCGGCATAGAAGCGCCGCGACGGCGCGATCTGCTCGCGCGGCGCGCCCAGGATCGACCCGATCCGCGTGCGCGCCGCCAGCACCACGCCCGCCACCGGGCGGTAGACGCTCGCATCGAGCTGCATGCGGGTATAGCCGAACGCGGCCCCCTGCAGCGACAGCTCCGGGCTGAGCCGCCCGCCGAGGCGGAAGCCGCGCGTCGGGTTGAGCAGGTCGTCCGACCCGTCATAGCTGAGACTGGTCGGCAGGGCGCCGATCAGAAAGGTGCGGCGGCGCGCAAGCCCGGTCGCGCGCTCGACGTCGCGCTCGTCGGACGCGAGCAGCTCCGCGCCCAGCGACCAGGTCCAGGTCTTCTGGAAGAAGATGTTGGTCTGCCGCTCGAGGCTGCCCGCCAGCGTCACCGTATCGGCCTCGAAGGCGTCGCGTTCCAGATGCGCGGCGCTTGCCTGAAGCGTCAGTACGCGGTCGCGCCCGCGGAAATTGGCGCGGCGGAAGACGACGGAGGCGAGCTGCTCGCGCAGGCCGGCAACGCCGCGCACGGTCAGCGCGCCTTCTGGCGGGAACAGGTTACGATGGGTCCAGCTCAGTTCCGCGCGCGCGCCCTCGCCGGTGCCATAGCCCAGTTCGCCCGCGATCGTGCGCGGTGGTGCGGGTTCCATGCGGACGGCCACATCGACCGTGTCCTGGTCTGCGCCGGGAACGGGGGTGACCTCCACGGTCGACACCAGGCTGGTCTGGATCAACGCACGCCGCAGGTCGGCAATCGCGGTGGCGTCATAGGGCTGGCCGGGCGAGAAGCGCGCGATCTCGGCGATATGGTCGGCCCCGAACACGCCGTTGTTCGGGTTGGCGGTGATGCGGCCGAAGCGTCGTGCACCGCCGGGGCTGACGTCGATCGCCAGCGTCGCCGTGCCGGCGGCGCGATCGACGACGATCTCCGACTCGCCGACGGTGGCGAACGGAAAGCCCGCGCGCCCCAGCGTCTCGCGCAGCCTGGCCTCGCCGGCAACGATCGCGTCGGCGTTGACGGGGTCCGCGGCGGCCACGCCAAACTGCTGACGCAAGTCCGGCGCGCGCGCGCCCGCCGCCTCGACGCCGGCCAGCGTGACCCCGGTGAAGCGATACAACGCGCCCGCAGCCGCCTCCAGCACCACCAGCGGCCGTGGGCCGGACTCGATACGGGTCAGCACGCGCGCGTCGTAATAGCCCTCGGCCCGCAGCAGCGTGGTGAGTAGCGCCGCGTCCTCGCGCGCGCGCCGGTCCAGCTGCGCGGCGTTGGCCGGGTCGCCATCGTTCGCGTTGAGCGCGGACAGCTCATCGAAGCGCTGCCGCAGCACCGCGCTGGCGACACCGTCGATCCCCTCCAGCCGCCAGGCATAGCGGCGCTCGGCATCTGCATTGGTCTGAACATCGGCGGGCGTGGCGGCCTCGGCGACCAGATCGGGCCAGTCGACGCCGATGCCGGGCAGCTCGGCCAGCGGCGCGGACGGGTCGAGCGGCGCATCGGGCGCGCCTGTGCTCTGGGCAAGCGTGGGCGAGGCCATCAGGACGAGCAAGGACGCGGCGGCCGCCTGTGCGGGCGGCCCCATGCGGAACACCATTTTCAGGCGTTTAGCGGTGCTTTCGCGCCGATGACACCCTTAGTGCAGGGTGCCGGTCGTGCGCGTGGCGCCAAGCGTCGCGATCAGGCGGCCGACCTCTCGCCACCGGCAGAAATGCAGGTGATTGCCGATCCGGCGGCTGCGTTCCGCCCGACAGGCGGCTTCGTCGCCGGCATGGGCGCCGAAGCGGGCGATAAGCTGCCCCGCATCGTCGTGCGGGCGGGTGCTGGCGAGGTAGGGAAGAGTGTCTGTTTCCACTGGCGGAGACCTAGCGGATGGGTGACAGCGTTTCGGCAACGGAAAGGGTAAACGATCGATGAGCCTTGATTTAGGTCAAGGTGGCATATGCCCGCCGGACATGGCAGGGCAGCGTTCATGCCTGCCCATCGCCCTCCCGCCGCCGGCGGCTTTCCCATCGCGCTCGGTGCGATCGGCGGTGCCGCGATCGGTTTCATGCTGGGCCAGCCGACCTTGTGGTTCCTGGGCGGCACGGCGACGGGCATCGTCATCGCGCTGCTGATCTGGTGGCGCGGGAGCCGCTAGGCCCGCCGCCGTCAGAGGGGTCGGCGCATCTGCCACACGGCGCGGCCGATCACTTCGATCGGCGCATGGGGTAACGGCGGCGCGGATGGATTGTCGCTGGACGCCACCAAAAGCAGTCGCGAGCGACGAACTCGTTTCACCATCAGCATGCCGTCCAACCGGATGACATAGACGCCGCCGCGCGTGTCGGGCGTGCGGCTCGTCTGGTCGACGAGCAGGCGATCACCGTCCAGCAGGCCGGGCGCCATCGAGTCGCCTGCGACTCGGATGACCGCGGCCTGCCCCCGGCTTAGGCCGAGCGCACGGGCAGTTTCGATGGAGATGCTGTCCAGCCCGAGCAGCGCTTCGTCGCCGACTGCCGAACCCGGTCCCGCCGACGCGCTCACATCGAGCCGGGGAATACGCCACCCGGCGGCGTCCGCCTCGCCCCCGAGAACCTCCTCGGCGACGCCGAAAAAGTTCGCGAGCATCCGTCGATCCCGCTCGGCCAGTACCCGCGGGCTGCCATAGCGGACCCATTGCTGCAGATAGGCCGGCCCGCGCCCGAGCATGCGCGACAAGGCTGCAAGGCTGGTCGACGCGTCCTTTGCCAGCACCTCGAGCCGTGTTCTGGGATCGTCCGATCTCATGGCGAGACCGTAGCGTACGATTTTTCATAGACAAGTTGGATTTGAGAACAGAACTAGAACGACAGATGTAATCTGGAGTCGGGGAAGGCCCATGGAGCTGCTGTCAGAGATCAACGATTTTCTACGCCGGTCGCAGATGCCGGCGACCAGATTCGGTCGCTTGGCGGTCCGCGACCCGCGCCTGGTGGGCGACCTGAAAAATGGCCGGCAGCCGGGATCGCGGATGACCGCGCGGGTACGCGGCTTCATCGCGGGACCCGGCGCGTGAGTACGCGTGATCGCGTCGGGCAGTTGCTCCGCGCGCTACGGCGATCCGCAGCTGAAGCCGGCTGCACGGTGGCGGTTAGCCATTCGACGACCACTGCGTGGGCGAGCGCGACGTTCGTGGGCGCGCAGCATCGGGTGTTCGTTCGCGGCAATGCTTGGACCTGGCTCGCGGACTTGCCGGCGGCCGAGCTCCCCTTGCACGGCTGTTTCGTGGCAAGCTGCGACGTGGAGAGCGCGATCGGAGGCGCCGTGCTGACGATGCTGATCCTCGAAGAATGACGCTCATCTTTCCGTCGGGAAGGATGAAGTGGGCGGCGAAGCCGCCGAACCGCACTGACATCCGTTGTGACATTATCTCACAGCGGCTAGGCGGCGTAACGTTATAACGCAGTGCGAGTCATCCGATGCTGAAATGCGCCGTTCTTCTTACTGCCCCGCTCCTCGCTTCGACGGCCGCCGCTCAGACGGATCAGCCGGCCGGCCCGCCGCGTGACATCATCGTCACCGCGCCGGTGCGGACCAGCGAGTCCGACGTGCTGCAGGGCGCGTCCGTGCTGCAGGGCCAGGCGCTGACGCGCGACCTGCGGCCGACGATCGGCGAGACGCTGCAACGGTTGCCCGGCGTGTCGGCGACCTCGTTCGGGCCGAACTCGTCGCGCCCGATCCTGCGCGGCTTCCAGGGCGAGCGCATCCGGGTACTGACCGACGGGATCGGCTCGATCGACGTGTCCAACACCTCGGTCGACCATGCCGTCATCATCGACCCGCTGCTGGCGGACCGCATCGAGGTGCTGCGCGGGCCGTCGGCGTTGCTGTTCGGCTCGTCGGCGGTGGGCGGCGTCGTCAACGTCTTCGACAAGCGCATCCCCCGTGAGCGGCCGGCGAACGGCTATCGTCTCGACGCGATCGGTTCCTATGGCTCGGCGGCGGACCAGCGCTCTGGCGCGGCGTCGGCCGATGTCGCGGTCGGACCGTTCGTAATCAACGCCAACGGCAGCTATTCGAAGTCCGACGACCTGCGCATCGGCGGTTTCGCGCTCTCGCCCGCCGCGCGCGCCGCCGCGCTGAGCCAGGTCGGCTTGCCTCAGGAGATCGAGCCTGGTGAGGGCCCGATCGACTTCACGACTAACGCCGCCATTCGCGATCGCCTGCCCAATACCGCCGCCGAGACCTGGACTGCCGGCGCGGGCGCATCGCTGATCACGGATCGCGGCACGCTCGGCGTCGCGTACAGCCACTATGACAGCCTGTATGGCATCCCCATCCGCTTCGCGACGCAGGTCGGGCAGGCACAGGAAGCACCCCGGCTGGACGTCGTACAGGACCGTGTCGACCTTCGGGCAGATGTCGAGACCGGCGGTGACTTCCTTGAGCGCATCCGGGTACGTGCCGGCCACGCCAACTATCGCCATTTCGAGCTGGAACCCGACGGCGCAGTCGGCACGGCCTTCTTCAGCAAGGGCACCGAGGCGCGGCTCGAGCTGATCCAGCGTGAGCATGGCGCGTGGCGCGGGGCAACGGGCGTGCAGTTCTTCAATCGGCAGTTTGACGTCGACGGCGAGGAGGCGTTCCTGCCGCGCAGCGAGACCACGCAGACCGGCATCTTTACGCTCCAGCAGCTCGACCTCGGCCGGTTCAAGGCCGAGGGCGGCGCACGCTACGAAGTCACCGACCTGTCCGCGCGCAATTCGATCGACGACTTGCGATACTTTCGCGGCAACCGGCGGTTCGAGGCGTTCTCCGCCTCACTCGGCGGGTCGTACGAGGTAGCGCCGGATTTCCGCATTGGCCTGAACGGCTCGCGCACGACGCGCGCGCCTTCGGCCGAAGAGCTGTTCGCGAACGGCGCGCATGCCGGCACGCAGGCATATGAGGTGGGTTCCCCCGACTTCAGGTTGGAAAGGAGCTGGGGGATCGAGGCGACGCTGCACGCGCACGGCGCGATCCTCGACTTCGATGCGTCCGCCTATTACAACTGGTTCTCCGATTACATCTCCGAAAACCAGGTCGATCAGGCGGCCTGCGAGGCGGCCGCCGCACCGTCCGGTCGCGAGGTCGACCTGCCGTGTTTCCAGTACCAGCAGGGCGACGCGCGCTATTACGGAATTGAGGCGGAGCTGTCGGCACGGCTGTTCACGCTCGGCGGCACGACGATCGTCGCGGATGTGCTCGGCGACTATGTCCACGCGAGACTGGTCGGCAACGGTCCCGTCCCGCGCATTCCGCCACTGCGGCTGCTGGCGGGTCTGGAGGCGCAAGGTGAGCGGTTTACGCTGCGCGGCGAGGTTGAGCGCGTGTTCGACCAGGATCGAACCGCAGCGTTCGAGACGACCACGCCCGGCTATACGATCGTCAATCTGTCCGCGAGCCTGAAGCCGTTCGGCAAGGACAACCGCACGACGCTGCTGGTGAGCGGCAGCAATCTGTTCGACGTGACGGCACGGCGCCACGCGAGCTTCCTGAAGGATTTCGCGCCGTTGGCGGGAAGGGATATACGCGTGACGCTTAAGGTGGGTATTTGATCCTCCCCCCGGAGGGGGAGGTGGCAGCCCGCAGGGCTGGCGGAGGGGGTGCAGTGGCGCGGGCCGACCTCTCCACGAAGCCCCCTCCGTCACGCGGCCAAAGCCGCGCGCCACCTCCCCTCCGGGGGAGGATTCGCTAGACATTCCCCCTCGCCCTCTCCTAGCGACAGTCGCAACGAGGAGAGTATCTGATGGCCGGCATGGGCCCTTTCGACTGGGCGGACCCGTTCCTGCTCGACGAGCAGCTGAGCGACGACGAGCGCATGGTGCGCGACAGTGCGCGTGCCTATGCGCAGGACAGGCTCGCGCCGCGCATTGTGGATGCGTTCCAGCACGAGACCAGCGACCCGGCGATCTTTCGCGAGATGGGCGAGCTTGGCCTGCTCGGGCCGACCATCCCGGAGGAATATGGCGGCGTCGGCGCCTCCTACGTGGCCTACGGCCTGGTCGCGCGCGAGGTGGAGCGGATCGATAGCGGCTACCGGTCGATGATGAGCGTCCAGTCCAGCCTGGTGATGTACCCGATCCATACCTTCGGATCGGAGGAACAGCGCCGCAGATATCTGCCCAAGCTGGCGTCGGGCGAATGGATCGGCTGTTTCGGGCTGACCGAGCCGGACGCGGGCTCCGACCCCGGCGGGATGCGCACGGTCGCGACGAAGACGGCAAATGGATACAGCATCTCCGGGTCGAAGACGTGGATCTCCAACTCGCCGATCGCCGACGTGTTCGTGATCTGGGCCAAGACCGAAGACGGCGTGATCCGCGGCTTTGTGCTCGAGAAGGGCATGACCGGGCTGACCGCGCCGAAGATCGAGGGCAAGCTGTCCTTGCGCGCGTCGATCACCGGGATGGTGATGATGGACGAGGTGCAGGTCGGCGACGACGCACTGCTGCCCAACGTCCGCGGGCTGAAGGGGCCGTTCGGCTGCCTCAACCGCGCGCGCTACGGCATCAGCTGGGGGGCGCTGGGGGCGGCGGAGTTCTGCTTCCATGCGGCGCGCCAATATGGCCTCGACCGCAACCAGTTCGGCACGCCGCTGGCCGGGCGGCAGCTGTTCCAGAAGAAGCTCGCCGACATGGAGACGGAGATCGCGCTGGGGCTGCAGGCGAGCCTGCGCGTGGGCCGGCTGATGGACGAGGGCCGCTTCGCGCCGGAGATGGTCTCGATCGTCAAGCGCAACAACGTCGGCAAGGCCTTGGACATCGCGCGGATGAGCCGCGACATGCACGGCGGTAATGGGATTTCGGGCGAGTACCACGTCATGCGGCATCTGATGAACCTGGAGACTGTCAACACCTACGAGGGCGCACACGACGTCCATGCGCTGATCCTCGGGCGCGCGATCACGGGGATCGCGGCGTTTTGATGCGCAGGGCAGCCGGCTTTTTGGCTCCCTTCCCGCTGGCGGGAAGGGTTGGGCAAGTGCCGGTGAAGGTACGCGCTTGGTGACAGGCCCTCCCCCAACCCCTCCCGCGAGCGGGAGGGGAGCTCCCCTCACCGGCCTGAAGGTCGTAGAGCTTGCCCGCATCCTGGCAGGGCCGTGGGCGGGGCAGGTGCTGGCCGACCTCGGCGCCGACGTCGTCAAGGTCGAGGCGCCGCAGGGCGACGACACCCGCACCTGGGGACCCCCCTTCGTCGACGAGCCGGACGGGACGCGCACCGCCGGCTACTACCATGCCTGCAACCGGGGAAAGCGATCGGTGGTCGCGGACTTTGGCACCCCCGAGGGTCAGCGGATCGTATTCGATCTGGTCGCGGACGCCGACGTATTGATCGAGAACTTCAAGGTCGGCGGCCTTGCCAAATACGGGCTGGACTACGCCGCCTTGGCCGCGATCAACCCGCGGCTGGTCTATTGCTCGATCACCGGGTTCGGGCAGGATGGGCCGTACGCGCATCGCCCCGGCTACGACTTCGTCATTCAGGGCATGGGCGGCATCATGGAACTGACCGGCGAGCCGGACGGCGCGCCGCAGAAATCGGGTGTCGCGTTCGCGGACATCTTTACCGGCCTGTACTCGGTGATCGCGATCCAGGCGGCGCTCGCGCAGCGCGAGCGGACCGGGCGAGGCCAGCTTATCGACATGGCGCTGCTGGACGTGATGACGGGCGTGCTCGCCAATCAGGCGATGAACTGGTTCCTGTCGGGCGAGACCCCCCGCCGCGTCGGCAACGCACACATGAACGTCAGCCCCTACGCGGTTTTCCCCTGTGCGGATGGCTGGTTCATCCTCGCGGCGGGCAATGACGGGCAGTACGCGCGGACGATGGCGGTGCTCGGGATCGAGCCGCGCGCGGAATGGGCGACCAATGCCGGCCGGCTCGAGCACAAGCCGGCGCTGTTCGCCGCGATCGAGAACGCCACCAGCAGCTTCGCGCGCGACGATCTGCTGGCGCGGATGGAAGCGGCGGGCGTGCCGGTGGGTCCGATCAACACGGTGGAGCAGGCGTTCGCCGATCCCCAGGTGATCGCGCGCGGCATGCAGATCGAGGTGCGACGGGAGGACGGTTCGACGTTGCCGGGGCTGCGCACGCCGATCCGCTTCTCGGACGCGGAGCTGGCGCTCGGGCGGGCTGCGCCGATGCTGGGAGAAGGATGATCGCGGCCGCACCGCTGACCGGCATCCGTGTCGTCGAGCTGGCCGGGATCGGCCCCGGCCCGTTTTGCGGCATGATGCTGGCCGATCATGGCGCGGACGTGATCCGCATCGATCGCGGCACGCGCGGCGGGCTGACGATCGACGCGCAGGATCCGCTGCTGCGGTCGCGCCGCTCGATCGCGCTCGACCTGAAGAAGCCTGAGGCGGTGGCGGCGGTGCGCCGCATCGTGGGCGAGGCGGACGGGCTGATCGAGGGGTTCCGTCCCGGCGTCACCGAGCGGCTCGGCCTCGGTCCCGACGTGCTGCTCGCCGACAATCCGCGGTTGGTCTATGGCCGCATGACCGGCTGGGGTCAGACCGGACCGATGGCGCACGAGCCGGGGCACGACATCAACTATCTCGCCATCTCGGGCGCGCTGCACGCCTTCGGCCGCGCGGGCGAGAAGCCGACGCCGCCGATCAACATGGTCGCGGATTTCGGCGGTGGCGGGATGATGCTGGCGTTCGGGATGCTCGCCGCCCTCCTCCACGCGCAACGCACCGGCGAGGGTCAGGTGGTCGATGCGGCGATGACCGACGGGTCGGCGCTGCTGATGAGCATGATCTGGGGGTTTCGCGGCATGGGCCGGTGGTCGGGCAACCGGGGCCAGAACCTGCTCGATACCGGCGCGCATTTCTACGACACGTTCGAATGCGCGGACGGCAAATGGGTGTCGCTGGGTGCGATCGAGCCGCAATTCTATGCCGAATTGCGTGCGGTGATGGGGCTGGATGGGCCCGAATGGGACCGCCAGATGGACCCCCGCACCTGGAGTTCACTCAAGGTGGAGCTGGAGTGCCGCTTTCGTGAACGGACGCGCGACCAATGGGTCGCGGCGTTCGCGGGACATGAGGTCTGCTTCGCGCCCGTGCTGGACTTCGACGAGGCGCTCGCCGATCCCCACAACCGCGCGCGCGGGACCTTCGTCGAGGCCGGCGGCGTGACGCAGCCTGCCCCTGCGCCGCGTTACTCGGTCAGCGGGACGGTGCCGCCTGCGATGGCGGGTGAGCGCGACGATGCGGCGGTGTTGGCGGAACTCGGCTTCTCGCCAGAGGATATTGCGACCCTCGGCCATTGAGCTCCTCCCCGGCGGAAGCCGGGGCCTGGTCCGCGGCGCGGCCGACTGGACGCCGACTTCCGTCGGGGAGGGGCTGTTGTGCAGTTGGCCGCAGACCACAACCGTGCGATAATCCACCCGAAGAAAGTCTAGGAGAGTCCCCATGGCCACCGCGCTCCGCAAGCCAGAAATGTCCGCGCACGAGTGGGAGGCGCGCCAGCAGCTCGCCGCCTGCTATCGGGTATTCGACATGCTCGGCTGGTCCGAGATGATCTACAACCACATCACGGTGAAGCTGGATGACGAACCCGGCGCGTTCCTGATCAATCCGTTCGGGCTGCACTTCTCCGAGGTCACCGCGTCCAGCCTGGTCAAGATCGACCTTGACGGCAACAAGCTGGCCGACAGCCCCTATCCGGTAAACCTCGCCGGCTTCGTCCAGCATGCGGTGTTCCATCGGAACCTGCCCGACGCGCATTGCATCATGCACACGCACACCACCGCGGGCATGGCGGTCAGTTCGGTCGAGGGCGGGCTGCGGCCGACCAGCTTCTACGCCTGCAACTTCGCTGGCCAGATCGCCTACCACGACTTCGAGGGCGTCACCGTGCGATCGGAGGAGGGCGAGCGGCTGGTCAGGAATATCGGCTCCAAGCGCGTCATGTTCCTGCGCAACCACGGCATCCTGGTGATGGGCCGCACGTTGCCGGAAGCATTCATCAAGCATTGGTCGCTGCAGCGCGCCTGCGAGATCCAGGTGGCCACGCTGGGCATGAACGTGCCGCCGCTGGAGGTCGCGCCGGACGTCATCGCGGTCCACCAGCGCGATCTGCACATGGCGGGCGTACCGGGCGGCGCGGGCCAGGCGGACTTCGCGGCGATGGTGCGCAAGGTGGATCGGATCGATCCGAGCTGGCGGGACTGAATCCTCCCCGTTCACGGGGAGGTGGCGCGCGGCGAAGCCGCGTGACGGAGGGGGCTCTCGACGAGGGGTCACCTCTCTGGCCCGCCCCTCCCCCACCGCCTTCGGCGGCGGGTTCCCCTCCCCGTCCCGGGGAGGATTGAAAGAAGGCGATGCGCTTCACCGTCAACAACCAGCCGGTCGAATACCGGCTCGACCCCGCCACCCCGCTGCTGTGGGCACTGCGCGATGCGTCGAACCTTACCGGCACCAAATATGGCTGCGGCACGGGCCATTGCGGCGCCTGCGTCGTCGACATCGACGGCGCGGCGGTGCCGTCGTGCCGGGTCGCGGTCGGGTCGATCGAGGGCAGCTACGTCACCACGATCGAGGGACTGTCGCGCGAGCGCAGCCACCCGCTGCAGCTCGCTTTCCTGGCGGAGAACGTGGTGCAATGCGGCTTCTGTATTCCAGGCATGATCATGCAGGCGTCGGTGCTGCTCAAGAAGACGCGGGACCCGAGCGAAGCGCAGATCCGCGCGGCGATCACCGTCACCTGCCGGTGCGGCGTATATCCGCGCGTCGTTGAGGCGGTGCAGCGCGCCGCCCGCGCCGCGCGGGGCGAGGAAGTGATCCCCGCCGGCTTCCGCCCCGGCATCGACCCCGCCGATGCGGCGCGACAGGTGCCGGCGCTGGTGCCTCCGCAGCCGTGACGCGCGACATGAGCAAAGCTGTCTGATCGCTGACAAGCCAATTCAGCTTTCTCTCAGCGCCCGTGCGGC
This sequence comes from Sphingomonas bacterium, assembly GCF_028292945.1. GTDB lineage: Bacteria > Pseudomonadota > Alphaproteobacteria > Sphingomonadales > Sphingomonadaceae > Sphingomonas. The sequence goes on from NZ_JAQGLJ010000040.1 coordinate 39,140, forward strand.
AAAAGGCGTGCATCATCGGGGCCGGCTCGTGCGCCGGCAGGTCGGGAAGCAAGACCATGAAGAAGTGGGTAATCGGAGCATTGCTGGCGGCGACAGCCGGGATGCCGGCCATGGCCTTGGCGCAGGATGCAGGTAACGGAGATCTCCGCGATCGGCGCGCGGCCGCTCGCGAGGCGCGAGCCGCTCGTGGCGAACAACCAAGCGCGGAGCGCCAGGCGCAGCGCGCTGAGCGGCAGGAACGCCGCGCCGAGCGCATGGCGGTGGCGCAGCCGACGGTGCAGGTTCAGCCCAGTGCCGAGGCGCAGGTTCGTCGCAACGGGATGCGCGGAGATGTGAACGCTGGCGCGCGGATGGACGGCGGATTTCGCCAGCAGCGCCAGCGCGACATGTTCGCCGGGCAAGCGCAGGCGCAGGCCGATGCGCAGCTTGCGGCCGAGCGGCAGCGCAACGAACAGCAGCGTCAGGCACGCGTGCAACGCGACGGGCGAAACACGGACGGCATCGTCCGGCTGGACCGGCGCAATCCAAGCTACGATCCGGCACGCGGCGATCGCCCGGACTTCGGTAACGACCGACGTGACGACCGGGCGGATCGGCGAGATGGGCGGCAGGACGGGCGCGCTCGCTCGAACCGGGACGGCTATAACACCGGATGGAACGGCCGCGACGGCTGGAACGGCGGCAACGATCGCTCCGGCTGGAACGATCGCAGTCGCAACGACCGGAACTGGAACCGTGATTGGCGCCAGGACGGGCGCTTTGATTGGAACCGCAACCGGCTGAACAACCGCAACGCCTATCGCCTGCCGCGCTACTATGCGCCCTATGGCTGGAACAACGGCTATCGGCGCTTTTCGATCGGGGTGAGCCTGTCCTCGGTGTTGTGGGGCCAGAACTACTGGATCAACGATCCGTTCTCGTACCGGCTGCCCGAAGCGTACGGCCCGTATCGCTGGGTGCGCTACTATGGCGACGCGCTGTTGATCGACATCCGCAGCGGTCAGGTGGTCGATGTGGTCCACGACATATTTTACTGATGGGCGTTCATTGATTGCGGGGGCTCGGAACCGTTGTTCCGAGCCCCTTGCCTTTCGCGGGCGGCGCGGCAAACAGGCGGCGCTATGCCATTCCTGTCACGCAAACGGCCTGTCGGCGGCGCTCCGTCCAAGGTCCGGGCTCATGCCGGCGAGCAAGTGTCGCGGCGGCTGGAAGCAGATCCGCGCGTGCGCCGTGCGCAGATCGACGCGGCGCAATTCTATTATTGTTCCGATTTCCTCACGGCGGAGCAATGCGACCAGCTGATCGCGATGATCGAACGGGACAAGCGCCCCTCCACGCTGCTGTCGGACAACCCGGATGCGAATTTCCGCACCTCGGACAGCTGCGACATGGACCGCTGGTCGCCGCAGGTGCGCCCGATCGACGAATCGATCGCGCAGCTGCTCGGCCTGGACGTGTCGCACGGCGAAACCATGCAGGGCCAACGCTATGCGCCCGGCCAGCAGTTCCGCGCCCATCACGACTATTTCCATGAGGGCGAGCGGTACTGGCCCGAGGTCAGCCGGCATGGCGGCCAGCGCACCTGGACGGCGATGATCTTTCTCAATGACGTTACCGAAGGCGGCGCCACCTGGTTTCCGCAGGCGGGCGTCAAGGTTGCGCCCAAGCGCGGGCTGCTGCTGGCGTGGAACAATATGAAACCGGACGGCAGCCCCAACGAGAAGACGCTGCACGAAGGCATGCCGGTGGTCGAGGGCGTCAAGTACATCGTCACGAAGTGGTTCCGCGAAGGGATGTGGCTGGCGGGGTGAGAACCCGCTGTCCTACAAAAGCGCTTTGTGCCAAGACGTTGTCCGCTCTCCTGCTCGACCGGCGAGCCGGTGCGGACCGACCGACTTAGGCCTGAACTTCCAGTGAACTTCCGCGTCCCATGAGCCCCGTTCTCGGCGTCACCACATCCATTCTCGGCCAGCCGTGGCGGTGGCGTGCGACGGCGGCGGACGGGCGCGACGGCTGGGGCACGGACGACCTGGTCACGCAGCTGCTGCTTGCGCGCGGCTGTTCGCGCGAGGCGCTGGAGCAGCATCGCAGCCCCTCGATTCGCGGCTTCATGCCCGACCCCTCGTCGTTCCGCGACATGGATCGCGCCGCCGAACGGCTCGCCGACGCCGTGCAGGGCAAGGAACAGGTGGCGATCTTCGGCGACTATGACGTCGATGGCGCGACCTCGGCGGCGCTGATGGTGCTGATCCTGCGCGATCTGGGACTTGAGCCGCGCGCCTACATCCCCGATCGGATCGAGGAGGGCTATGGCCCGTCAGGGGCGGCGCTGGTACGGCTGGCGCGCGAGGGCGCGTCGCTGATCGTCACCGTCGACTGCGGGGCGCAGGGGTTCGAGGCGCTGGAGGCGGCACGCGTCGAGGGCGTCGACGTGATCGTCGCCGATCACCATCAATGCGCCAGCGCGCTGCCGCACGCGCATGCCGTCGTGAACCCCAATCGCCTCGACGAGACGGGCGGGCATGGTCATCTGGCGGCGGTAGGCGTCTGCTTCCTGCTCTGCGCCGCGCTGATCCGCACGTTGCGCCTACGCGGCTTCTTCGCAGCCCGCGCCGAGCCGAAGCTGATCGACCATCTCGATCTCGTGGCGCTCGGCACTGTGGCCGATGTCGCGCAGCTCAAGGGCCTGAACCGAGCGTTCGTGGCACAGGGCTTGAAGGTGATGGCACAGCGTCGCAACGTCGGCGTGGCGGCGCTGATCGAAGCATCGCGGCTGACGCGGGCGCCGACCTGCAGCGACCTTGGCTTCGCGCTCGGGCCGCGCATCAACGCCGGCGGACGGGTCGGCCGTGCCGACCTGGGCGTACGGCTGCTGACGACGCGCGATCCGGTGGAAGCGCGCGCGATCGCGCAGGAGCTGGACGCACTCAACGACGATCGGCGGGTGATCGAGGCGGGCGTGCAGGAAGCGGCCGAGCTGCTCGCTGCGAACGGTCGCCGCGTCGCCATCGCGGCGGGGCGTGGCTGGCACCCAGGCGTGATCGGCATCGTCGCGGGGCGCCTCAAGGAGAAACTCGGCCGCCCCGCCATCGTCATCGCGCTGGACGAGGCCGGCGTTGGCAAGGGCTCGGGCCGCTCGATTCCCGGAGTTGATCTCGGCGCGGCGGTACTGGCGGCGAAGGAAGCGGGCATCCTGACGGCGGGAGGCGGCCACGCCATGGCGGCGGGGCTGACGATAGCGGCGGATCGCATCGCGGAGTTCGGCGATTTTCTGGAGGATCGGCTGGCGGCGGCGGTCGATCGCTCGAGCGAAGGCCGCGCGCTGCTGGTCGACGCGGTGCTGGCGAGCGGCGGCGTCAATCCCGAGCTGGTGACCGCGATGGAGGTCGGTGGTCCCTATGGCGCCGGCTGGCCCGCCCCGCGCGTCGCCGCCGGGCCGGTGCGCATCATCCGTGCCGATGTGGTGGGCGCGAACCACGTCCGCTGCATCGTCGCCGGTGACGACGGCCAGAACCTGAAGGCGATGGCGTTTCGCCATGCAGAGTCAGCGCTCGGCCAAGCGCTGCTCGGTGCCGCGCCGCATCGCCGGTTGTGGCTGGTCGGTCGCGCCAAGCTGGACGAATGGGGCAGCAAGCCAGCGGCCGAACTCCACGTCGAGGACGCTGCGTGGGCTGATTGATCGATCGGGCTGTTCCGCCAACGGACGTTGTCGCGCGAGGGTGGAGCGGATTGACGAAGCGCCGCCCGCCCCCTAGTCGGCGGGCGTTGGCCCCTTCGTCTAGTGGTTAGGACGCGGCCCTTTCACGGCTGAAACACGGGTTCAAGTCCCGTAGGGGTCACCACGGACTCGAACAGCGCGGGGCGCTGTTCGTGCCGTGGCGACGGGAGGCGCAAGCCGACCTCGCTAAACGGACTCGAACAGCGCGGGGCGCGCTGTTCGTGCCGTGGTGACGGGAGGCGCAAGCTATCGCAGCGCGCGGCCGACGCCGCAGCGAGCGGCAAGCCGGCGCCCACGCCGCACAAGCCCGCGATGCTGTGGGGCGTCGTCGAGGTGCCGATGATCGGACCGGTGGCGGAGCTTGGTCGGCATTCGGGCGGGGCGCGCGCGCAAACGACTAGGCCGATCGGGGGATCACCGGCGACAGGAATTGTGGTAACGGCCCCGTGGGGGGCTTTGATGGCCATAGTCGTTGCGCAGGGGGAAACGCGCGCGCCGCAGTCGCTTGGCGGCCGCGACTCGCGTCCATCGGACGCAGGCTTCCGCGCGCTCGCGGCGATGATGCCGGGCCGGTGCTGGCTCGCCGATGCCGCTGGGCGCACGACCTGGACATCGCGCGCAGGCCCGCCACCGCTGCCGTGCGACCTGCCCGGCTGGACGACCGCAATCGCGGCGTGCCGGACCTTCGAGGCGGCGCTGCGGATCGATGGCGCGGTGCGGCTGTGCCGGCTGTCGCCATTGCGCGAAACGGGCGGCGCGGTGACCGGCTGGTGCGGGCTGGAGGTCGACATCGACCACGCCCGTTGCCGCGAGCAGCTCGCCGACAGCGACGCGATGCTGGGCGCGTTCATGACGCACGCGCCGTTCGGCATGCATTTGAAAGACGCCGACGGCCGCTATCTCAAGGTCAATGACGAGCTGGCGGCGGCGATCGGACGGCCCGCCGACGAGATCGTGGGTCAGTCGCCTGCCGAACTGTTCATTACCCCCGTCGCCGAACGGATCGCGGCGATGGACGCGACGGCGGCCGCGGGCGTCGCGGTCACCGAGGAACTGCTTATCGAGCCGCGCGATCGCTACGCCTCGGTGCTCGCCGTAACCTTTCCGACGCCTGGCGGCCATGCGGTGCGCACCGGCGGCTTCACCATCGACCTGACGCAGCGCAAGGCGGCCGAGGCGGCGCTGGAACGGTCGCGCGACGCACTGTTTCAGTCGGAGAAGATGTCGGCGCTCGGTTCGCTGCTCGCGGGCGTCAGTCACGAGCTCAACAATCCGCTGTCGATCGTCGTCGCGCAGGCGGTGATGATGGAGCGGCAGGCGGCCGGCACCGAACTGGCGGAGCGCGCGTTCAAGATCCGCAAGGCGGCCGACCGCTGCGCGCGCATCGTCCAGACCTTCCTCGCCATGGCGCGCCAGAAGACCCCGGCGCGCACGGCGGTGGATCTGAACGCCGTCGCCAATGGCGCGATCGAACTCGCCAATTACGGGTTGCGCGCCGACGGAGTCGGAATCACGCGCGCCTTTGCGCCCGGGCTGCCGCGCATCGCCGCCGATGGCGACCAGCTGCACCAGATCGTCACCAACCTGATCGTCAACGCGCAGCAGGCGATGGCCGGGGAGCGGTCGCTGCGCTGGCTGGAGGTGCGTACCGCGCGCGGGCCGGAAGCCAACACCGTCATCCTGGAGGTCGCGGACTCGGGTCCAGGCATTCCCGTCGAGCTGCGTCGCCGCATCTTCGAACCGTTCTACACCACGAAGCCGCAGGGCGAGGGCACGGGCGTGGGCCTGTCGTTCAGCCAGGGATTGGCGGAGGCGCATGGCGGCCACCTGACACTGGTCCCGTGCGAACGCGGCGCGACCTTTCGCCTCACCCTGCCCATCATCGAGAAGAAGGGCGCGACGCAGGTCGCGCCCGCCCCGCTCGCCTTGCCCACCGCGCGGGTCCGCCGCGCGCTGATCGTCGACGACGAGGAGGAGATCGCGGCATCGCTCGCCGATTTCCTCAGCATCGAGGGGTATGAGTGCGAGGTCGTGGTCGGCGGCGCGGCGGCGCAGGCGCGGCTCGCGGCGGGCGGGTCCTATGATCTGGTCGTCAGCGACATCAGGATGCCCGATGTCGACGGGCCCGCGCTGTACGCCTGGATCGGCGAGCGGCGGCCGGAGCTGACGGCCTGCACCGCGTTCACCACGGGCGACACGCTGGGGGCGCATGCCGCGCGCTTTCTGGCGACCGCCAAGCGTCCGGTGCTGGAGAAGCCGTTCATGCCCGAATCGGTGCGCCACTTCCTGGCCGAGATGGCCGCGCGATGATTGCCGCCCGGCCGCATGTCGTGCTGGTCGACGACGAGGAAGATCTACGGGAACCCGTCGCCGCTTACCTCTCCGAGCACGGGCTCGACGTGTCCGAAGCGGACGGCGGCCGGGCGCTGGACGCGGTGATGACGCAGCGACCTGCGCAGCTGGTGGTCCTGGACGTATCGATGCCCGACGAGGACGGCTTCTCGATCGCGAAGCGACTGCGCGCGCGGCCCGAGCCGGTAGGCATCATCATGCTGACCGCGCGGCGCGACGTCGTCGATCGGATCGAAGGGCTGGAGATCGGCGCCGACGACTATATCATGAAGCCGTTCGAGCCGCGCGAGCTGTTGGCGCGCATCCGCTCGGTCCTGCGCCGCATCGGCGAGCACCCCGCGACGAACGGCTCGCGGACCGCTGCGCAGGGCGATTACGCGAGCGAGTTCTGGATCCCGACCGGACGCGGGCAGATTCGGGTGCCGATCGACACGATCGAGTGGATCGAGGCCGCCAAGGACTATGCCCTGCTCCACACTGCCGATCGCGCACACATGCTGCGCGTCACCATGGCGGCGCTCGAACGCTCGCTCAGCCCGAGCGCCATGGTCCGCGTCCACCGCTCCGCCTTCGTGAGCCCGGACGCGGTGAGGTCGATCAATCAGGTCGGCCGCAACATCACCCTGGTGCTGAGGTCGGGCACCAGCGTACGCGTCGGTCCGCAGCATGCCGACGAGGTGCGGCAGAAGCTTGGGCAGTAAGCCGGCGGTCAGAGCCTTTCCCTGCTTTCGCCGACGCAGAGGAGCGTGCCTCTTCTATCCTTCCTGATCCCTGCTAACCTCCCCACATGCGCGCCCTGCTTCCGCTCCTCGCCCTCCTCCCCGCCGCTGACCTGCCCAAGAAGGGCGAACCGCCACTGACCCCGCAGACGATGCGGTCGGGTGGCGCAATCGACCCCGAGCAGGCCAAGCTGCGCTTCGACGCGGCCGACCTTGCCTGGGAGATATTGCCGGCGACGCGGCGGCTGACCGGCGTCGCCACGCTGACCTTTACCGCCAACGCGCCGCTGACGGTGCTGACGCTGGACCTCGACCGCAATCTGCCGGTCGACGCGGTGAGCATCGACGGCGCGCCGCTCCGACCGGGCAGCTGGAGCAATCCGGAGGGCAGGCTGATCATCCGCCTGCCTCGCCCGGTCCTGGCCGGACAGCGGGTCACCGCGCGCATCGGCTATGGCGGCGTGCCCCACGTCGCCGTCAACGCACCGTGGAACGACGGGGTAGTCTGGTCGAAAGCCCCTGCTGGGCAGACCTGGTTTGCTACCACGGCGCAGGGCTATGGCTGCGACCTGTTCTGGCCGTGCCTGGACTTCCCCACCGGCGAGCCGGCGGTGGCGACGCTGCACATCACGGTGCCACCCGGGTTGAAGGCACCCGGCAACGGCGTGCTGCTGGGCGTCGACACGCTGCCGGATGGGCGCACGCGCTGGAACTGGCGCGCGAAACAGCCCAACACCTATTCCATCGCGTTGCAGGTCGGGCCGTATGAGGAGGTGCGGGGCAGCTACGCCAGCCGCTATGGCAACACGATCCCGCTCCACTACTGGCATTTGCCGGGCAAAGGCGTGCAGGCGCAGGCACTGGTCGCCGAATTCGCGCCGACGCTCGACTTCTTCGAGGCGCTGATCGGCCCCTACCCGTTCGGCGACGAGAAGGTCGGCGTGGTCGAGACGCCGCACAAGGGCATGGAGCACCAGACGATCAACGCCTATGGCAACGACTATGCCAAGGCGCCCGAAGGCTTCGACTGGCTGTTCCATCATGAGTTCGGTCATGAATGGTTCGGCAATCAGCTGACCGCGTCCGATTGGGACGATTACTGGCTGCACGAAGGGTTCGGCAGCTACATGCAGCCGCTCTATGGTCGTTGGCGCGAGGGCGAGGCGCGCTATGCGACGATGCTGGCGTCACAGCGCGACAAGATCGTCAACAAGGTGCCGATGGTGCGCGACCGACAGTTGTCGGGCGATGACGTCTACGAGACCGAGCGCGGCGGGCCCGGGCAGGACATCTACTACAAGGGCAGCTGGATCCTCCACACCCTGCGCGGGCTGATCGGCGACGCGAAGTTCTTCGATGCGACGCGGCTGCTGGTCTATGGCCGCGCCGATCCCAAGCCGGGCAACTTTGCGCCTCGCTACGGCTCTACCCGCGAGTTCCAGGCCGCGGTGCAGCGAGTTACGGGCAAGAATTACGACTGGTTCTTCGATGCGTATCTGCGCGAGGCAGCGCTGCCCGAGCTGACCCAGGCGCGCGTGGGCGATCGGTTGAGCCTGCGCTGGCGCGTGCCGAACAACCGGCCCTTCCCCATGCCGGTCGAGGTGCAGGTCGGTGACCGGATCGAGCGCGTCGCGATGGCGGGCGGGACGGGGCACGTAAACGTTCCGACCGGCGCACATGTCGTGGTCGATCCGTGGTCGCGCATCCTGCGCCGCTCGGTCGCGATCGAGCAGACGCAGGCATGGCGCGCGGCGCAGGTGCGGCGGTAGCGGCGATCCCGTCACACCGGGCTTCGACCGCACGCCGGTGGACGTTTGTCACGACCCCGTTTACCATCTTCCACGGCGTATGAAGGGGGCGTCGGCGCGGCATGACGATGGGTATCTGGCTGACGATCGCGCTGCTGCTCAGCCTGGGTGGCTATGCCGTTTACCTGGCCGGGCTGCGTCGCCATCTGGTCGAGCCCAACCGCGCCTCCTGGCTGATCTGGGCGACCGCCGCCGGGATCGAGGCCGCCACCTATGCCGCAGTCAATCCCGGCGCGCCCCAGGCCTGGGTGTTCGGGCTGTCGGCGGTCGCCTGCACGGTCGTGACGCTGACGATGTGGCGACGGTCGCGGTGGCGCGCGCCCAGTCCGGTCGAGGGCATATGCATCGCGGTGTCGCTCGCCGCAATCGCGTTGTGGCTCGCCTTTCACGAGACGTTCTGGGCGCACATGCTGGTCGTCGCCGCCGTCCCGATCAGCTTCTGGCCGACCTGGGTCAGCGTGCGCGAGGATCCCGCGCGCGAGCGCTCGCCCGCCTGGGGAATGTGGACGCTGGGCGATCTGGCGACGCTGATCATCGCGGCGAACAGCGGCGCGACGGGCATCCGTGAGTATGGCTATATTCTGGTCGAACTGGGCGCGCATGGCAGCGTCTGGCTGATGGTCGGCCTGCTCAGTCTAAACCCCGCGCGATCGCTGGGGCAACGGCGTGGCCCCTTTTACGTACTCGACGCCTATCGCCCCCGGCCCAACCCGTTCGCGGTCGGCGAGAGCCACCTCGGCAAGGCGGTGTTCGCGGCACGGCCGTTCGCCGACGGCGAGACGCTGCTCCGCTTCTCCGGACGCCGCGTGCGCGGCACGCCACCCGAAGCGACCGGGCGACAGGACCGCTATGTCCAGATCGGACCCGACGAGTATCTCGGCCCATCTGGCCGGGTCGACGACCTGATCAACCATAGTTGCGATCCGAACGCTGGCTTGCGGTTCGGCGCGGGCGGCGTGTTCCTCGTGGCCCTTCGGCCGATCGCGGCAGGCGAGGAGGTGAGCTGGGACTATTCCACCACGCTCAAGGATAGCGACTGGCGCATGCCATGCGATTGCCGCGCCGCAACCTGTCGCGGCCTGATCGGTAATTTCGACACGATCCCGAGCGCGCGCCAGGCGTGGTTCGTCGAGCGAGAACTGGTCGCGCCTTACCTGCTCGAAGAACCCGCGCTGGCAGTCGTCAAGGCGGCCTAGAGTAGGCACCAGCCTAGATGAAACCCTTCCCCGGCGGAAGCCGGGCCCCAGTCCGCGGCGCGGCCGACTAGGCCCCGACTTCCGTCGGGAAGGCTGATTTAGCTTAGCGGCGTTGAATCAGAACCAGGCTCAGGCCGCCGCGCGCATCGCGGCTTCCGCCTTCAGCGTCAGCACCGCCACCGCGCCATGACCGCGCCCGGCGCTCTCCAGGCGTAGCGATCCCTCCATCGCGGTCATCGAATTGGCGCACCAGTGCAGGCCCAGCCCGCCCGATTTGTGGCTGCGGGTCGAGAAGCCGCGTTGGAACAGTGTCTGGCCGACCTCGGCGTCGAAGCCTTCGCCATCGTCGCGGATAGCCACCTCGACCTCCCCGTCGCGCTCGGTAACGCTCACCGCAATGGTGCCGCTACCGGTGCCGCAGGCCGCGATCGCCTCCGCGGCATTGCCGAACAGATTGCCGATGACCTGGCTCAGGATCACCCGGTTGGCGAGCACCCGATGCGCGTGAGAGGGGAAGGAAAAGGCGATCGACGCCTTGTCGGAGTAACGCGCGATCGTGGCGTTGCGCGCGACGATCTCCGTCACGTCGCACGGCTCCAGTGGAGGGCGTTCGTGCGCGCTCTTCTGTTGCTGACCAATGATCTCCAGCACATGCGCCATCGCCTCGCGGCCGACTTCCAGCTCGCCCTTCATCGCCTCGCGGCTGGTCGACCAGGCGTCGACCCCGGCCGTAACGAAATTGGTCAGCTTGGCGCGACGGGCCGGCGTCAGGTCGTCGCGGGCCAGTTCGGCGATCGCCCGGTCCAGCATGGCGCGTTCGACCGGCGGCGCCTGCGCTATTCCCTGCGACAGAATGGTGGATACTGGGTTCAACGCATTGCGAACATTATGCATCACCGCGACGGCGCTTTCGGACCGACCCAGTGCGAACGATTGTACCTCGATCTGCTCGCGCAGCTCGTTAAGCTGCCGCAGCATCGCGTTGAAACTACGCCCCAACGAGCCAATCTCGTCGCGGCGGCCGTCCTCGTCCAACAAGGCCAGGCTTCCCGAACCGCGCACGCGCTGCATGTGCGTCTCGACCCGGTGGAGCGGCTTCAGGACCTGCTGGGCGATCATCCGGCGCAGCACCATAAGGACGATCAGCAGCAGCACCGTGGTGCCGGCGACCGCCAGCAGCAGCATGCGCCGGCCGAGCAGCGACACATCGCGACGCACGTTGAAGCGTACGGACGCGACCGGCCGACCGTCCGCGCCGGCGATCGGCACCCGAACCTCGGCGAGCGCGCGGCTCGGTGTGTCGATCGCCACCCGGCGCCCGCCCGGGGCTTCGACTCGAGCCGCCAGCCGCAGCAGGTCGGCGACCTGACGCGAGGTGAGCGCGCGCGCCATCACCACGTGGCCGCGCGGAACTCCCGTGCCATCGGAGCGCCGCACCTGCGCCACCCCCACCGCCGCGACGGCGCCGCCGACGCGCAGGTAGAAATGTCCCGAATTGCCGTTCTTCAACGTGCGCGCGAGATCGATCCTGGCGATCGCCGCGATCAGCTGCCCCTGCAACGTCGGCACCTCTCCCTTGGCATCCAGCCAGCGCGCGATCACCACGCGCCCGTTCGGCGCGACATAGGCCATGCCCTGCACACCCAGGTTGCTCATCGCCAGTGGCGAGAAGCTCTCCTGCTCGAACGCAGGGGTCGGCTGCGCCATATACCGATAGCTGTCGTTCCAGTCGCCATAGTCACGCACCGCGCTTTCGACCTTCGACCCGTACTCAGCGAGCACCGCCGCGGTGCGTTCGACATGCCCGTCGATCGCCTGCCGCTCCAGCGCGTTGAAATTCGGCGTTATCACGGTGGCCAGCAGGACGGTGATCCCCAACGCGCCGGCCAGTCCGGCGGCGGTCAGGATCAGGACCAGCTTCGCGCCCAGCGACGTCGGCCCACGCCAGCGCCGGCGTGTCCGAACCCGCATCAGTTATTCGTCCCGTCCAGTGCCTCCACGGCTTCGTCCTCGCCGCCCAGAAACCGCTGTTCCGCCATGGTGCGAGCAATTTCCGCCGCCACGGGGCGTGAAAAGAAATACCCCTGCAAGTGGCTGGCGCCGGCGACGCGCAGCATCTGCACCTGCGCGGCCGTCTCGACACCTTCTGCGATCACGCCCAGGCCCAGCGCGCGGCCGAGATGGATGATCGAGTGGACGATCGCCGCCGACTCACGCTCACGGCCCATGCCGTCGATGAACGAGCGATCGATCTTCAGGCAGTCGAGCGCGAACTTGCGGATGTTGTAGAGCGACGAATAGCCGGTGCCGAAATCGTCCAGCGCGATGCGAAACCCCATCTGGCGCAGCTTGTACAGCGTCTCGGCCGCGCGCTCGGCGTCGTCAAAGATCGCCGTCTCGGTGATCTCGATCTGCAGCCGCTGCGGGCTGATGCCGGCGCGCTGGACGCATTCCATGATGTAGCCGACGAAGTTGTGGCGCCGGAACTGACGCGGCGAGAAGTTGACGGAGACATACTGACCCGGCCACGCCTTCAGCTCCTCCAGTGCCGCATGCAGCACCCAGTCGCCGAGCTGGTGGATCAGGTTCGATTCTTCCGCGATGGGGATGAACGTCGCCGGGCTGATCGGGCCGTAATCCGCGGTGTTCCAGCGCAGCAGCGCCTCGAACCCTTCGATCTCGAGCGTGTCGCGAGACACGATCGGCTGGTAGACGAGGCTCAGCTCGCCGCGCCCGATCGCCTCGCCCAGACCGCCTTCGATCCGGCGGCGGAAGCGGATGCCTTCGTCCATGCTCTCGTCGAACAGCCGCACGACGCCGCGTCCGGCGCGCTTGGCATCGTTGAGCGCCAAGTCGGCGCGCCGCACGACATCGATCGGGTCGCGCCCTTCGCCGCCTTCGCTGACGATCAGCCCGGCCGACGCGCCGCCCTGCACCGAGTGGCCGAACACGACGACGGTGGTGGTGATCGCCGCGATCAGCCGGTCGCACGCCATCACGGCAGCGTTTTCACCCGGCGTGTCGAACAGGATGCCGAACTCGTCGCCGCCCAGCCGCGCGATCATCGCACCGTCGGGCGCGGCTTCGTGCAACATGGTGCAGATCTCGCGCAGCAGCGCGTCGCCGGCGAGATGGCCCAGCGTGTCGTTGACCAGCTTGAAGCGGTCGAGGTCGATCATCGCCATCGCGAACAGCCCGGGCCGCTTGGTCCGCTCTCCGAGCGCGCGCACGAAGGCGAGCCGGTTTGGCGCGTCGGTCAGCGAATCGTGCGTCGCGATGTGGATCGCGCGGCTCTCGTTGGCGGCGAGTTCCGCGCCCTGCAGTTCGAGCTGCTCGATCTGTCGCGACAGTTGCAAGCGTGCGTCCGCCAGCATGCGATCATTGGCCCAGCGCGCGACCAATGCGGCGGCGGTCTGCTGGATCTCGGCGACCTCGAACGGCTTGGCGATATAGAAGATCTTGTCGGCCGGCCCTGCGACCTTGCTGATCTCCAGCGGCGAAAAGTCGGAAAAGCCGGTGACGATGACGATGGCGATGTCGGGATCGAGCGCGCGGATGCGCTTGGCGGTCTCGCGACCATCGATGCCCGGCGGCATGCGGATGTCGATGAATGCGACCGCGAACGGCGTGCCCGCGTCGCGCGCGCGCTCCACCTCCGCCACCGCATCGAGCCCCTGCGAGACGTGCTGGAGGTCGTAACGGGCCTCCTCCTCGACCGCCTCGGGCGTGTCGTCCCACAGGTCGGCGGCCATCGCGCCGAGCGCGTCGCCTTCGTCACTGCGCTGGCTGGCGAAGCTGCGGCGATAGCTGTCGTGCATCGCCGCTTCGTCATCGACGATCAGAATCCGGGGGAGGATGGCATCGGTAGGCAAGGCAGCTCTTCCCGTGATGGGCGAGAGTGAACCCCCGCCAAGGTTCATCAACGGTAAGCCGACGCGGTTAAGAGGCCGTAAACGCCTGCGCGCCGAGCAGCACCGCGCCAAGTGGCCCCGCGCTCTCGCCAAGGCCCGCCGGCACGACGAACGTGTCTGCCATCGCTACCTCCGGCAGCATCGAGTACCCGGCCAGGCTCTTGTGCATCGCGGTTCGCACACGCGGCAGCAGATGCGTGGCGCCCGTCATGACGCCACCGCCCATGACCACGCGGCGCGGCACGCCCGTCAATACCAGCGCATGCAACAGCTGACCGAGCGCATGCGCGACGCCGTTCCATGCCGGATCGTCCGCCGCGCAGTTCTCCGCCTTGCACCCGGCGCGCGACGCGATCGCCGGCCCGGACGCCAGGCCTTCGACGCAGCCACCGTGGAATGGACATACTCCGATCCAGTCGTCGCCCGGCAGGCGTACGGGTCGCAGATGGCCGAGTTCCTGGTGCGTCAATCCGTCGACCGGTTTGCCACCCGCGATCAGGCCGACGCCAACCCCGGTGCCGACCGTCACATAGGCAAGGTCCGCCAGTCCCGCGGCCGCGCCCCAACGCGCCTCCGCCAGCGCCGCACCGACCACATCGGTATGGAAGCCGACCGGCACGCCATAGCGGCGTTCCCAGCGCCGACCGATGTCGGTGTGCGACCAGCCCGGCTTGGACGTGACGGTCACCTGTCCCCAATCCGCCGCATCGCGCGCAACGCCGGCTGGTCCGAAGCTGGCGACGCCGATGGCGGCGAATCCGCGCCACCGATCGAGCACCGCCTCGATCGCAGCCAGTGTCTCGGCCGGCGCGGTCGTGGGCACCCGCACCTGTTCTTCGATCGCGTCGGGTCCGCTGGCGAGGATGGCCACGCATTTCGTCCCACCCAGTTCGACGCCCGCGATCAGGGGTTCTTGCATCGCCTGCTCACTCCACCGTCACGCTCTTCGCGAGATTGCGCGGCTGATCGACGTCCGCGCCTTTCGCGACGCCCACATGATAGGCGAGCAGCTGCACGGGGACCGCATAGACGAGCGGCGCGATCAGCGGATGCACTTCGGGCATCTCGATCGTGGCGATGCAGCCCTCGCCCGCCGCAGCGATGCCGCGCGCGTCCGAAATCAGGATCACCTTGCCGCCGCGCGCGCGGACTTCCTGCATGTTGGACACCGTCTTGTCGAACAGTGGCCCCGACGGCGCGATGACGATGACGGGTACGAGGTCGTCGATCAGCGCGATCGGACCGTGCTTCATCTCGCCCGCCGCGTAACCTTCGGCATGGATATAGCTGATTTCCTTCAGTTTCAGCGCGCCCTCGAGCGCCAGCGGGTAGTCCGTGCCGCGCCCGAGATAAAGGACGTCGCGGGCGGGCGCGACCAGCCCGGCCATCGCCTGGATTGCATCGTCATGCCCCAGCGCAGCGTTGATCGCTGCGGGTGCTTCCGCCAGATGCTCGACGATCGCCTTTTCTGCCGATGCCGGGAGTCGGCCTCTGGCGCGCGCGAGGTTCGCGGCGAGCGCGGCCAGGACGGCCAGCTGGCAGACGAACGCCTTGGTCGACGCGACGCCGATCTCCGGCCCGGCATGCGTCGGCAACAACAGGTCCGCCTCTCGCGCCATCGAACTGGTCGGCACGTTGACCACTACGGCGACCTTCTGCCCCTCCGCCTTGGCGTGGCGAAGGGCTGCCAGTGTGTCCGCCGTCTCGCCCGACTGCGAGATGAACAGCGACAGCCCGCCCGGCTCCAGGATCGGCGCGCGATAGCGGAACTCGGACGCGACATCGAGGTCGACGGGGACGCGCGCGAACTGCTCGAACCAGTATTTCGCGACCATCCCGGCGTAGAAGCTGGTCCCGCAGGCGACGATCGTGACGCGCGTCACCGCCGCCAGATCGAACTCCGGAATGGGCAGCGTCACGCGCTCCTCCATTCGCTGCAGGTACGACCGCAGCGTCTGCGCGACGACGATCGGCTGCTCGTAGATCTCCTTGAGCATGAAATGCGGGTGGTTGCCCTTGTCGATCACCTCGGTGGATGCACCCGACTGGACGATCGGCCGCTCGACCCTCTGATTGTCGCGATCGAACACCTCGACGCTCGTGCGGGTTACCGCGACCCAGTCGCCTTCTTCCAGATAGGCGATGCGCTGGGTCAGCGGGGCGAGCGCATGCGCGTCCGAGCCGAGATAGTTCTCGCCCTCGCCATAACCCACCGTCAGCGGCGCGCCGAGACGCGCGCCGATCAACAGGTCGGGCTCGTTGCGGAACAGCACGGCGAGCGCGAATGCGCCATGCAATCGCGGCAGGATCGCGGCGACCGCGTCGCGCGGAGCCGCGCCGTTTTCCAGCTCGCGCGCGACCAGATGAGCGACCACCTCCGTATCCGTTTCGCTCAGGAACGTCCGGCCATCGGCGATCAGCTCGTCGCGTAGCGGGCGGAAGTTCTCGATGATGCCGTTGTGGACGATCGAGACGTCACCGACGATGTGCGGGTGCGCATTGTCCTCGGTCGGTCCGCCGTGCGTCGCCCAGCGCGTATGCGCGATGCCTGTCGTGCCGGGAAGCGGCTCGGCGGCGAGCCGTTCGGCGAGGTTTGCGAGCTTGCCCGCCGCGCGCCGGCGCTCGATCCGGCCTTCGTGGACGGTGGCGATGCCCGACGAGTCATAGCCTCGGTACTCGAGTCGCTTGAGGCCATCGAACAATCGCCCGGCGACGTCGCCGTTGCCTAATATGCCAACGATCCCGCACATTTAACGCGCACTCCTCACTTTGACTTACGCGCCGTCATCGTAGCGCGGAAGCGGGCGGCCCAACCCTGCTTCGACGTTTGCTGCGGCCGTACCAGCGCCAACGCATCCGGCTCGACATTGGCGGTTATAACGCTGCCGGCCGCTACGATCGCCCCCGCACCGATCGTCACGGGCGCGACCAGTGCCGAATTCGACCCAATGAACGCGCCCGCGCCGATGCTCGTACGATGTTTGAAGAAGCCGTCGTAATTACAGGTGATGGTGCCCGCGCCGATGTTGGCACCCGCGCCGATCTCCGCGTCGCCAAGGTAAGTCAGGTGGCTGGCCTTGGCACCCTCGCTCAGCGTAGACTGCTTGACCTCGACGAAGTTGCCGACCTTCGCCTTGCGCTCCAGCACCGCGCCGGGGCGCAGCCGCGCATAGGGGCCGACCTCGCAGCGTTCGCCGATCGTCGCACCTTCGAGGTGGCTGAACGCGCGAATGATCGCCCCGTCGGCAACGCGCACGCCAGGGCCAAAGACCACGTTCGGCTCGATCGTGACGTCGCGGCCCAACACCGTGTCATGGGCGAACCACACCGTATCTGGCGCGGTCAGCGTGACGCCTGCCGCCATCGCATCGGCACGGCGGCCGAGTTGCCATGCCCCCTCGACCAGCGCCAGCTCGGCACGACTGTTGACGCCCGCCACCTCGTGCGCGTCGGTCTCGATCACCGCCGACGGACGCTCGGCGAGCATGACAATGTCGGGGAGATAATATTCGCCCGCTGCGTTGGCGTTGCCGATCTGCCCGAGCAGCGTGAACAGCTCCTCTGATCGCGCCGCCATCAAGCCGGAGTTACAGAGTGTTACTGCGCGTTCTTCAGGTGAAGCATCCTTGTACTCGACCATCCGCTCGATGCGTCCTTCGGGCGTGGCGATCACCCGGCCATAGGCGGCGGGGTCGGTGGGCCTAAAGCCGAGCACGACCGTTGCCGGCCCGTCGTCCGCATGCAGCCGGTCGAGCATGCGCCGCATCGTCGCGGCCGTCACCAGCGGCACGTCGCCATACAGGATCAGCACGTCGCCGACGAAGCCCGCCAGCGCCGCCTCCGCCTGCCGCACCGCATGGCCGGTGCCCAGCTGCTCCGCCTGCAGCACCGTGGTGGCGCCGCTCGCCGCGAGCGCCGCATCGACCTGCTCGCGCCCGGCGCCGGTGACCACCACCGTGCGCTGCGGCTCCAGCGCGGCGGCGCTGTGCAGCAGATGCAGCAGCATCGGCCGACCGCCCAGCGGGTGCAGCACCTTGTGCAGGTCCGATTGCATGCGCGTGCCCTTGCCAGCGGCGAGGACGATGACGGCGAGCGGACGGGAACTCATGACCCGGACTGCTGCCACGAAGCGATTGACATGACCATAGCGCCGGTGACGCTAGGCTTGGCGCCACTTGGTCCAAAGGTGCCGCGCCAGCATCGCGGGAGGCATCCGGAGCCAATGGGAGCGCGCGTAGAAACCGAGCCGGGTCATGGGACGGGTCGGTCGCCCCCAGCCATCGCGCGCGAGGAAGCGGCGGAGGTACAGCCGATCGCGCCGCTCCGCTGGCTGATCGCCGAAGACGATGCCGGACAGCCGGACCGCGCGCGTCACCGCCGCCTCCACGCCGTGCATTCGCGCCCGCTCGACTAGCCCGTCGTCGCCGAACTCCGCCAGCAGACAGCGGATGTCCCACAGGTTGCGCAGGCCGCCCGCCAGATCGCCATCGGCGAACAGATGGGCGGCGGCGTGGACGATCATGTCGGCCGGGGCGAGGACGTGCATCCCATTCCCCAGCGACACCGCGTCGGCGATCAGCGCCGTCGCGTCGGGCGTCGGCCGCGCCGTCAGCGGCAGGATCGTGTGATGGACGTCCACGATCCGGTCGCGCTCGCGATGGATCAGCGGCGGCAGCTCGTGCATCCAGCGGCGATAATAGGCGTCGTCATAGGCGTTGGGCTTCACCCACTCCCAGCCATGCGCCAGCAGCGCCGCCTCGACCTCGTCCAGCCGGCCACGCGGGACCAGCAGATCCAGGTCGCCGATGCCGCGCCCCTGCCCCGCCATCAGCCCGGCGGCGGCATAGGCGGTGCCCTTGAGCAGCACCACGCGCGTGTCGACCGACGCCAGGGCCCGTGCGGCCATCTCCGCCTCCCACAATGCCGTCCGCCGCTCGTGCGCCGCCCATAGCCGCGCGTCCGCGAGCACCGGCGCGACCGGGTCGGGCACGGGCAAGCCGGCGAGCCGATGCGCCAGCGTGCCCAACAGCTGTTCGGCGCGGGCGATCGTCAGCAACGCGGTCCAGCCCTCGGCGTCCAGTGCCGCGACACCGCCGGGGTCGGCCAGCGCGCGCGCAACGATCAGTGCGTCGACCACAGCTCTTCCACCGCCGCCACGCCGGCCGCTCCGTCCAGATAATCCACCGCAATCGCCGGTACTTGCCGGACGAAGTTCGTCAACGTCGTGAAGCCTGCTTCACCAAGGTTGACGTAGTTGGTCGACGCCTGTGTCAGCCGCACGAAGGCTTCGCTCGGCAGCATCGCGCGCGTTGCGAACGCCTCGCCGAAGCGCGGGAACAGCAGCAACGCCGGTCGCGCGGGTTCGTCCATGCGCGCAATCGACTGCGCGTCGGGAACGAGATGCTTGATGTTGCCCTTTGGCGTGTCGCATAGCAACGGGCCCCATCGCGGGTCCGGACCTTTATCAAGCTCTTCCGCGACAGCTACGATGCTCTCATTCTTCAGGCTCACCAGTCGCGGATGAGGGTGCAGCATGCCGTCCGCAGCGAGCAGCGCGAACTCGTCCCCCAGCAGGCGCCAGCCACGCGCCATCAGCAGCGCCGCCAGCGTCGATTTACCCGCGCCCGATTCGCCCGTCATCACCACCGCACGCCCGTCGCGCTCGACAACGGAGGCGTGCAACAGCAGATGGCGACGCCAACCCAACGCGACCTGAAGGTTCATCGCCATTTCGGCCGCGAGCAGACCCTGCGCTAGGGGCAGCGGCAGCGCACCGGGAATGGTCAGGTCGCCGCCGATCGCCACCTGCGGTCGAAGCCATCGCCGCCACGGTCGCGGCGCTTCCAGCCGGACGGTGAAATCGGGCAGCGTCGGAGAGGGATAGCCGGCATAGAGCGCCCGCAGCTGCGACGTCCGCGCGTGCCACGCGGTGCCGATGCGAAAGCCGATCGGCCCGACACGAAGCAGGTGCGCGTGCCTCATGCCCGCGCGACCCTCATGTTTGCGAAACCAAGCCCGCTTCCACCAGCTCCTCCAGCCGGGCCGTCAGCGCATCGTCCGTCACGTCGGGCAGATCGAACCGATCCGCCAGTCGCGCGCGCAGGTCGGCGAGGCTCAGCTCCTCCACGCCCAGCACGTCCAGCAGTTGGGGTGCCGGCTCGACCAGCAGATGGGTAAAACCGGACGCGCGGTGATAGACAGCGGTGAAGGGTTCCAGCTCGACCGCGGTCCACGCCGTGGCAGGGCCGGCGCGGTAGCGCGTCACACGGACGCTCCGCGACGCGTCGGCATCGTCAGCCGCGCGGCATCTGCAACGAGGCGAAGCAGGTGAAGCCGCCCTGCCCGCGCTGAAGCCGGCGGATATAGTTCAGATAGGCGCGGTTGGCGTCGGCAGTGGTGCCCGGCAGCTGTTGCGAGCCGGCCAGCGCGCGCTTGACTTCCTCGCCCTTGAACGCGCGCGTCGGCGGCGCGAATGAGCCCGGCGTGCCGGCGGTCACCGTCGCGCCGTCGGCGGCGATATGGCTGCCGGCGCGCGCCGGGTCGGGCACCGGGATCTCGCAGGCTAGCACCGAGCCCGCGGTCTGCGCCAGTGCCGGGCGGATCGACAGCACCGCGCTGGCCCCTACTGCGCCGATCATCAGCGCGCGTCGTGACGCGCCTGTCTTGGTGGTGCCGTCGTCGCTCATCGCCGTCCCTTTATGGCGCAAGCTGTTTCACAATCGTCAAGGACGGGCAAGGCGCGCGGTGGCGGCTCACCGGGCGCTGGTGTAGCAGCGCGGGACATGAGACCAGACCCACGATGGCCTGCAGCCCTGCTGGCGGCGGCAGGAACCGCGGCCGGCATCGTTGCCCTCGGACTGCTCGCGCGCCGCCCCGCGCCCGCCGCGGCATCGCCGGCGCCCCGGCCCGGCAGCCCCGCGCTCGCCGATGTGCTGGACGCGGTGGCCGAGCCCGTGCTGCTCGTCGACGGCTTCGTCGTTACGCTCGCCAATCGCGCGGCCACCACCGTCATGGGCGCGCAGATCGTCGGCCAGGATGTACGCGACGCGATCCCGCATCCCGACGCAGCCGAGCGGCTGAGCGATTTGGACGTCGGCGACCGAGCGCCCATCGAACTGAAGGGGCTTGGACCGCTCAACCAGCGCTGGGAGATGCGGGTCGCCGCGATCGGCGAAGGGCGGCGGCTGGTGCATCTGATGGATCATACCGAAAGCCACGCCGCCGAGCGGATGCGAACCGATTTCGTCGCCAACGCCAGCCACGAACTGCGCACCCCGCTGGCGGCGGTGCGTGGGTTCATCGAAACACTGGAGGAGGCGGGCGATGACGTGGAGGTGCGGACGCGCTTCCTGTCTATCATGGGCGCGGAGGCGCTCAGGATGCAGCGGCTGGTGGAGGACCTGATCTCGTTGTCGCGCATCGAGGCGGAGAAGTTCCGCCTGCCCAGCGACGCGGTGGACCTGGCGGGGCTTGCCAAGGAAGTTCACGCCGAACTGGTCGCGGCCGGAGGAGGACGCGGCGGCGACGTGATCCTGGCGCTCGATCCAGCCCTTCCGCGCGTGATCGGCGACCGCGCGCAGCTGTCGCAGGTCCTGCACAATCTGGTCAGCAACGCGATGAAGTACGGGCGCGAGGGCACGCCGGTGAAGATCGCGCTGGACGGGCGTGGCGCGGATGTCCGTCTCGCGATTTCCGATCAGGGGGAAGGCATCCCGGCCAAGCACATCCCGCGCCTCACCCAGCGCTTCTATCGCGTCAACAAGGGCCGCAGCCGCTCGATGGGCGGCACTGGCCTCGGCCTTGCGATCGTCAAGCATATCGTCGAGCGCCATCGCGGCCGGCTGCAGATCACCAGCGAGGTCGGGATCGGCACCACGGTTGCGGTGATCCTGCAAGCCGTGTCATGAAACCTTCACACCGCCGGGGCAAGCGACAGTCCAGCCCGGGCCGTGGCTCGTAGCCAGCGAGAAACCCAAGGCCATGATGCCGCCTCACATGCTCCTGGTCGAGGACGACCCGGCGATCGCCGAACTGCTTACATGGCATTTCAAGCGCGAGGATTTCGAGATCTCGCAGACCGGCGATGGCGAAGAGGCGCTGCTGCTCGCTCGCGAACGCACGCCCGACATCGTGCTGCTCGACTGGATGGTGGAAGGTTTGTCGGGGCTCGAGGTGTGCCGCCGTCTGCGCCGCGCGCCCGCGACCGCGAACGTACCGATCATCATGCTGACCGCGCGCGGCGAGGAGGAAGATCGGGTCCGTGGTCTGGAGACGGGCGCCGACGACTACGTCACCAAGCCGTTTTCGCCGCGCGAGCTGGTCGCCCGCGTCAATGCGGTGTTGCGCCGGGTTCGCCCCGCCTTGGCGGGCGAGGCGCTGACCTATGCCGATCTGGAGATGGACCTGGGATCGCACAAGGTGAAGCGCGGGGGCGAAACCGTTCCGCTGGGTCCGACCGAATTCCGGCTGCTCAAGCACTTTCTGGAGCATCCCGGCTGGGTGTTCTCGCGCGAGCGGCTGCTCGACGCAGTCTGGGGTCATGACGCGGATATCGAGGCGCGCACGGTCGACGTTCACATCCGGCGGCTGCGCAAGGCAATCAACCTGGGCGACAAGCCCGACATCATCCGTACCGTGCGCTCAGCGGGCTATGCACTGGACGCGGCGGGCTGATCCGGGAGCGAAACCAGCGCGATGCTCAAGCGTTGGAGGAGGTGCGCCGTCGAAGGGCGCTGACCCATCCGGAGTTTCCGCAATGAAGTTCATCCTATTGGCCGCTACGGCCCTCCTCGCCACACCCGCGCTCGCGCAGACCACGACGATGCCGGCACCGGCGGACGCGACCATGCCGCAGACGACGACGACGCCCGCGCCGGCCGCCGACATGCCGATGGCGCAGACGACCACACCGATGGCCGCTCCGGCGGACGGGACGGACCCGGTCGGTGGCTACGCCCCGACCGGCCCGGCAATCACGGGCACGGTCACGCCCGGCACCCCGGTCGTCTTCCGTCCGGCCATGACGCCCGATCAGGCGTTTCCCGCCCCTGCCCCGCTCGCCAGCTATCCGGTGTGCAAGAAGGGTGAGTTTGATAACTGCATGAATGGCCCGCGGTCGACCCATTCGCACGAGGTGCGCGGACGTCGCTCGCGCTGAGCGGTTGCGCGGTGAACCGGGCTGATTAAGGAGGGGCGCTTCTCACCGCAGGAGCGCCCTTTCTCATGTCCATCAGCTTTGACGGCCGCGTCGCCATTGTCACCGGTGCTGGCGGCGGCCTTGGTCGCCAATACGCGCTCGAGCTTGCCCGACGCGGCGCGAAGGTCGTGGTCAACGATCTCGGCGGGTCGCGCGACGGCACCGGCCATTCCGACGCGGCACTCAAGGTCGTCGAGGAGATCGAAGCAGCCGGCGGCGAGGCGATGTCGAACGGCGGCAACGTCGCCGAGTACGAACAGATGGCCGACATGGTGGCGCAGGCCAAAGCCAGGTGGGGCGGCGTCCACGTCCTGATCAACAACGCCGGCGTGCTGCGCGACAAGAGCTTCACGAAGATGGAGCCGGCCGATTTCGAGTTCGTCGTCCGCGTCCACCTGATCGGCTCCGCCTTTGCCACCAAAGCGTGCTGGGACCTGATGCGCGAACAGAATTACGGCCGCATCCTGATGACCGCGTCCTCGACCGGACTGTTCGGCAATTTCGGTCAAGCGAACTACGGCGCCGCCAAGATGGGCTTGGCCGGGCTTACCAAGACGCTCTACATCGAGGGTGCCAAGAACAATATCCGCGTCAACACGCTGGCACCCACTGCTGGCACGCGCATGACCGAAGACCTGTTTCCCGCCGAGGCCTTCAAACTGTTCGGCCCCGAGAAGGTCGTGCCCGCCGCGCTGTTCCTGGTATCGGAAGACGCGCCGACCAATCAGATCGTTGCGAGCGGCGCAGGCGTGACGGGCGCGTGCTACGTCACCTTGACCCCTGGCAAGCTGTTGTCCGGCGACGACCTGTCGCCCGAAGGCGTCGCCGCGAACTGGGACGCGATCACGGACCGCACGGGCGAGATCGTGCCAAAGACGGGGGCGGAACAAGGCATGATGGCAGCGAAGGCGCTCCAGGGCGGCTGAGTTGCGGACCGCCCAGCCGTGAGGCTTGTCACCGCAGGTCCGCACTTCGGCCCTGCAAGGGGCTCAGGTTTGTAGCCCGACGCGGGCCGAGTCGGGCACGCAAGTCGACGTGGGGAACAGTCTCATCAAAACCGACCGTGGCACTCACTCACGCGTGACCGAGCCGTCAGTCCGCTTTGAGCGCCGCAAGCTCGTTGCCGCTCGGATCGCGGAAGTGGAAGCGTCGACCGCCCGGAAAGGCAAATACCTGCTTGGTGATGACTCCGCCCGCCTTGCTCACCGCTGCAAGGGATGCCTCGAGATCATCGACGCCAATCACCGCCAGCGGCGCGGAACTGGCCTCGGCAGCGTCCGCCTGCAAGCCGATGTCGACGTCACCCGTCAACGTGCAGGAGTAACTTGGGCCGAAGTCTGCAAAGGCAAGGCCGAACGCATCGGTATAGAAGGAGCGGGTTGAAGCCAGATCGGACGTCGGTAGCTCAACGAAGGAGATTCGAGGCATCATATACCTTCCCTGGATTTGTGCGGATTCTTGGTAGTCGGTTCAGAGCTGCTACACTGCGCGCCACCAGCGCCTGCGCCATTGTTGTTGCCTCCCAAATGGCTGACGGGCCTCGCGTGTGATTGCGATGAACTCGCGGGCATCGATAGCCGAGGGCGCGATGCGGATACACCTCGGGTGTCGCGAGCGGTGTAGCTGCGGTGCAGTGCGTATCCTTTCCTTTTGGGGCTACCTTCCGCTCCGCCGCCCACAGGTCCACCAGGGCGGCATCCAGCATGATCCCGGCTACAATCCACGGCCTTCGTGGACGGGCTCTCAGGGCCGTTTGCGGGGCTGTACGGGGTCGTTCCACCGGGAACCGCAGCGGCTAGCCCCCCGCGCTCCTCCGCACGGGTTGACCGGCGCATGATCCGCCGATCCTCAGCTACTGTGAATTGGTGCTGCCGATCGCGCAGGATGTCCTGCATCGCGGTTTCCTGAGCGGTTATCTCCATCGTGGACAGCCTCAGGGCGCGCTCCTGTGCAGCCTCGGAAGGCCGTTGGAGCCGGGAGGGCAGCCAGGGGTATGGGATTGGGCATGAGCCGTGGGCATGTCACCCTTAGCTGCCGCTATGGGACCATCGCTGGCAATGGTGCGGCGGGTATCAGGCGATTTGCCTCAGCCCTATCATTGGTCCCTAGGGACACAACGATTTCGGCTCTGCCATCGAAGGCATGGCGGCGCCCCTGTTACATTTGTAACAGCCGCCTGTAAAAAGCCAAGGTTTTCCGAAGATAGAGCGCCTTTTCAGGCACTTAAATCCAGTGGTGGAGCCGTGGGGGATCGAACCCCAGACCTTCGCAATGCCATCGCGACGCTCTCCCAGCTGAGCTACGGCCCCATCTGGTGGCGCGCTCCTAATCGG
>NZ_JAQGLJ010000072.1 GCF_028292945.1 Sphingomonas bacterium
CTCGCCGCGTCATATTCCCGCTTCAACCTCTCCACGCGGTTGGCGACCGGCTCCACCTGGCTGACTGCGCCGATGCCCTGGCCCGAACCCCAGATGTCGCGCCATGCCTTGGGCTTGGCCGAGTTGCCGCCGCCGAAATCCATCGTCTTCAGGTCGCCTTCGGGCAGGTTGTCGGGGTCGAGCCCCGCCGCCTGTATCGAGCCGCGCAGGTAATTGCCGTGAACGCCGGTGAAGAGGTTGGAATAGATTATGTCCGCCGCCTTGCCGTCGACGATGCCCTGCTTGTAGTCGGCCTGGGCGTTGGCTTCATCGGTCGCGATGAAGGCCGACCCGATATAGGCGAGGTCAGCGCCCATCGCCTGCGCCGCCAATACCGCGTCGCCGGTTGCGATCGAGCCCGACAGCGCCAGTGGTCCGCCGAACCACTGGCGGATCTCCTGGATCAGCGCGAACGGCGACAGCCGCCCGGCATGGCCGCCCGCACCCGCCGCGACCGCGATCAGGCCGTCAGCGCCCTTTTCGACCGCCTTGTGCGCGAAACGATCGTCGATGACGTCGTGCAGCGTGATCCCGCCCCAGGCATGGACCGCGTCGTTCAGCTCCGCGCGCGCGCCCAGCGAGGTGATGGTGATCGGCACCTGCCATTTCGCGCAGGTGGCGAGGTCCGCCTCCAGCCGGTCGTTGGATTTGTGGACGATCTGATTGACCGCATAGGGCGCGGCGGGCCGGTCGGGATGATCGCGGTTGTGCGCGGCCAGTTCTTCGGTGATGCGGTGCAGCCACTCGTCGAACAACGCCTGCGGCCGCGCGTTGAGCGCGGGGAACGAGCCGACGATGCCCGCCTTGCACTGCGCGATCACCAGCTCGGGACCAGAGATGATGAACAGCGGCGACCCGATGACGGGCAACCTCAGGCGATCGAAAATGGCGGGGAGTGACATGCCGGTTTTGTAGCGCAACCTGTTCCGCTGTCCAGCGACGGCGGCTAGGGTGACCTCACAACAGGAGAGCAAGTCATGAAGTCGTACGCCGTCGCACTCGCCCTGACCGTGTCCGCGCCGGCGCTCGCCGTGGGTCAATTGCCGCGCGACGTGGTGCCGGTTTCGTACGACATCTCCGTCAGCCCGGATGCGAAGACGCTGGCGTTCAAGGGTCAGGAGCGGATCGCGGTGGATGTGCGCGAGGCGACGCGGACGGTGACGCTCAATGCGGCCGACCTCGATATCACGACGGCCACCTGGGACGGCAAGGCGGTGCCGGTGAAGCTGGACGCCGACGCGCAGCTGCTGACGGTGACACTACCCGCGCCCGCGACGCCGGGGCGGCATACGCTGGGCTTCGAATGGCGCGGCAAGATCAATCGTTCGGCCGCCGGGCTGTTCGCTATAGATTACACCAACGCCGACGGCACGCCCGCGCGGATGCTGGCGACGCAGTTCGAAGCGCCCGATGCGCGCCGCTTCGCGCCGATGTGGGACGAGCCCGCGTTCAAGGCGCGCTTCACGCTGTCGACGGTGGCGCCTGCGGGACAGCTCGCCGTGTCCAACATGCCCGTCGCTTCGATCACCAAAAACGGCGACGGCACGCAGCTGTATCGGTTCGGCGAGAGCCCGGTCATGTCCAGCTACCTGCTGTTCCTCGGCATGGGCGACCTGGAACGCAAGACGGTGATGGCGGGCAAGACGGAGATCGGCGTCGTCACCCGGCGCGGCGTCTCGGCACAGGGCGACTATGCACTCGCCGAGGGCAAGCGGCTTCTGGCCTATTTCAATGACTATTTCGGCCAGCCCTATCCGCTGCCCAAGCTGGACATGATCGCCGGACCAGGCTCGTCGCAGTTCTTCGGCGCGATGGAGAATTGGGGCGCGATCTTCTATTTTGAAAACGAGCTGCTGGTCGACCCCGTCCGCACCTCGCAAAGCGGGCGCGAGCGAATCTTCACCGTCGTCGCGCACGAGATCGCGCACCAATGGTTCGGCGATCTGGTCACCATGCAATGGTGGGACGACCTGTGGCTGAACGAGGGCTTTGCCAGCTGGATGGAGGGCAGGGCGTCGGCCGATCTCAACCCGAGCTGGGGCGCCGAGGCGACCGAAGTGACCGCGACTCGCGAAGGCGCGATGTCGCTGGATGCGACGGCCGCCACCCACCCGGTGATCCGCCCGATCGAGAACGTCACGCAGATCAGCGAGGCGTTCGACAGCATCACCTACCTCAAGGGCCAGGCGGTGATCGGGATGCTGGAGTCGACGCTCGGCCGCAACAAGTTCCGCGACGGAATCCGCCGCTACATGGCGAAATACAAATATGGGAACACCGTCACCGACCAGCTCTGGGCGGAGCTGGCGGCGGCGTCGGGGCGGCCGGTCGCGGAGATCGCCAGTGGATTTACGCGGCAGGGCGGCGTGCCGCTGATCACCGTCGCGGGCGCCACCTGCCGGGCGGGAACGACCACCGCGCGGCTGAGCCAGGGACGGTTCGGGCTGGATGCTGCATCCAAGGCAACGCAGACCTGGCAGGTGCCGCTGGTGCTGGCGACGGTGGGCGGCGCGCGCGCGACGACGACGAGCGTGTCGGGTCCTGCACCGCAGGCCGTCAGCGTGCGCGGTTGCGGGCCGCTGGTCGTGAACAGCGGGCAGGGGAGCTACGCGCGCGTCCAGTATGACGAACCCGGACACGCGGCGCTGGTGCGGGGGTATCAGCGGCTGCCGCTGCTCGATAGGTTGGGGCTGATGGGCGACGACTTCGCACTCGCGGCAGGCGGCTATCAGGACCTGTCGCGCTACTTTGCGGTGACCGGTCAGGTGCGCCCCAACGCCGATGCGTTCGAATGGGCTTCGGTCGCCGGGGGCATGAGCACGCTGCGCAGTCTGTTTCGTGGTACGCCGCTGCTGGAGCCGCTCCGCGCGCGGACACGGGCGTCGCTCGGACCCGTGCTGGGCCGGATCGGCTGGGAGCAGCGCACGGGCGAGCCGGCGCGGGTCACCAATCTGCGCGAGACGCTGGTCGCGTCACTAGGCGCGGCCGGCGAGCCGGACGTGGTGGCGCGCGCGCGGCGCTATGTTGCCGGGCTGGCGGCCGATCCGACAGCGATCCCGCCCGCCATCCGTTCGCCCATCCTCAGCACCTTTGCGATCAACTCGACGGCGGCGGATTGGGACCAGCTGCTCGCGTTGACCGAAGCGGAAAGGAGCCCGGTCGCGAAGAACCGCTTCGTTGTGCTGCTCGGCGTGGCACGCGACGAGGCCGTGGCGCGCCGCGCGCTCGCGCTGCTGCGGACGGACAAGATCACGCCTCCGCAAAAGGCATCGCTGCTGCGCAGTCTCGCCAATGCGCATCCGGATGTCGCGTTCGACTGGGCGGTGGCGAACCGGACGCTGGTCGATAGCTTCGTCGAGGAGAGCTCGCGCGCTGGATTCATCCCAAGTCTTGGCGCGGGATCGACGAACCCGGCAATGCCGGCCAAGATCAACGCTCTCGCCGAGCAGCAGCCGGCCGCGGCACGCGGCGGCGCGATGCGCGCCTTGACGGCGATCTCGGTGCGCAAGGCGGCCGCGGACCAGTTGCGGCCAGCGACGGCGCGATGGTTGGGAGTGGGAGGTTAAGGTGCTCGTGGAGCGCGTGGAAGGTGAGGGTCTTCTTATCGTCACCCCGAAGATGAAGGCCTTCATTGCAGAAACAGCCCTCCCCGACGAACGCCGGGGTCCAGCCGGCCGCGCCGCGGACTAGGTCCCGGCTTCGGGTCCCATCAAAGTATTACTTTGATGGGTGCCCGTCGCCGGGGAGGGCATCAACCACGCTGCATTTTTCACTGCTCAAGCACCTGCTGCGCAGGCGGTAGGTCTAGCTCGTATTCTCTACGCCACCCGTCCCGCCACCAGATCGTCGATCACCGCCGGGTCCGCCAGCGTCGACGTGTCGCCCAGGTTCGCAACATCCCCTTCCGCGATCTTGCGCAGGATGCGGCGCATGATCTTGCCCGACCGGGTCTTGGGCAGCGCGGGCGCGAACTGCAGTGCGTCCGGCGTCGCGATCGGGCCGATCTGCTGGCGCACCCAGGCGCGCAGCTCGCCGTGCAGCTCGGCATTCGCCGCGACGTCGGAGTTCAGCGTCACATAGGCGTAGATGCCCTGGCCCTTCACGCCGTGCGGCATGCCCACGACGGCAGCCTCGGCGACGTGGGGGTGGAGCACCAAAGCCGACTCGACCTCGGCGGTGCCCATGCGGTGACCGGACACGTTGATGACGTCGTCGACTCGGCCCGTGATCCAGTAATAGCCGTCCTCGTCGCGACGGCAGCCGTCGCCGGTGAAATACTTCCCCTCATAGGTGGTGAAATAGGTCTGGAAGAACCGCTCGGGATCGCCCCAGACGCCGCGCATCTGGCCGGGCCAGCTCTGGCTGATAACCAGATTGCCCTGTGCCGCCTTGGTCAGCACCGTGCCGTGCTCGTCGACGAGCTGCGGGACGATCCCGAACAAGGGCTTGGTGGCCGAGCCGGGCTTGAGCGGGGTGGCGCCGGGCAGGGGAGCGATCATCGCCCCGCCGGTCTCGGTCTGCCACCAGGTGTCGACGACCGGGCAGCGGCCCTCACCGACGACCTCGTGATACCAGCGCCAGGCTTCCGGGTTGATCGGCTCGCCGACCGTGCCGAGCAGCTTCAGCGAGGCGCGGCTGGTCGCCTGCACGGGGGCGCTGCCCTCCTTCATCAGCGCGCGCAATGCGGTGGGGGCGGTGAAGATGGTATGGACCTGATGCCGATCGACGATCTGCCAGATGCGGCTGGCGTCGGGCCAGTTCGGCAGGCCTTCGTACATCAACGTCGTCGCGCCGTTGGCGAGCGGGCCGTAGAGAATATAGCTGTGGCCCGTGACC
The DNA here is from genome assembly GCF_028292945.1 of Sphingomonas bacterium. Lineage (GTDB taxonomy): Bacteria > Pseudomonadota > Alphaproteobacteria > Sphingomonadales > Sphingomonadaceae > Sphingomonas. The sequence goes on from NZ_JAQGLJ010000072.1 coordinate 4,876, forward strand.
CAGCCGATATCGGCGGCGCACCACCAGACGTCGCCGGGGCGGTAATCGAAACACCATTCGTGCGTGCACGCGGCCCAGAGCAGATAGCCGGCGGTGGTGTGCAGCACTCCCTTGGGCTTACCGGTCGAGCCGCTGGTGTAGAGGACGAACAGCGGGTCCTCCGCCATCATGGGTTCGGGCCGGCAATCGTCGGCGACACCGGCGACCGCGTCGTGATACCAGCGGTCGCGTGAGTGCATCGGCACGTCCGCACCGGTCGCGCGCACGACGATGACGCGTTCGATAGCGACACGCTCGGCCGCGGCGTCGACATTGGCCTTGAGCGGCACGCGCCGGCCACCGCGCCGACCCTCATCGGCGGTGACGACCAGCCTCGATCCGCAATCCTCCATGCGCCCCGCCAGCGCGTCTGGCGAGAAGCCGCCAAACACCACGGAATGGATCGCCCCGATCCGCGCGCAGGCGAGCACCGCGAAGGCCGCCTCGGGGATCATCGGCAGGTAGATCGTGACGCGATCGCCCTTGGCGACTCCCTCTGCCTTGAGGACATTGGCGAAGCGGCAAACCTCGCGGTGGAGCTCGCGATAAGTGAAGCGGCGCGGCTCCTCGCCGGGCTCGTCCGGCTCCCAGATCAGCGCCACCGCATCGCCGCGCTCGGCCAAGTGACGATCGATGCAATTGACGCTCGCATTGAGCACCCCGTCGGCGAACCAGCGGATGTGGAAGTTCTTCTCGCCGAACGCCCAGTCGCCCGCGATCGTCGGTGATTTGACCCAATCGAGCCGTGTCGCCTGCTCCATCCAGAAACGCGCAGGGCTGCTGACGGACTGTTCGTAGCGGCGCTCGTATTCGGCCGCGTCGATCCGCGTTTTGGCAGCCCACATCGGTGGAACCGGGAAAGTCTGCTCCGTCATGTCCACTCCGCGATGGGCCGAGGTTGTGAGACTAGCAGAAGCGCCGCGACGAATGGAATGGTGGACGCACTTGGGCTCGAACCAATGGCCCGCTGATCAAGAGGCCCTGTCTCGCATGCGGCCAGCACGTCGCATCGCCCCTGATGGAACACCGCCAACCGCTTACGTCTTCAGCCACGGTCCTCGACAAGTCCACGTTGCCCCGGCTGGCGAGCGCGGGTTAATGGTTGAGCGTGGTACAGTGACAATCCGTGCGGCCGTGCCGGGTGTTGGCAAGACATCGTTGGGGGATTCAAATCGCGTGCGCGGTCGGTTCGGGCGCCAGTTGGAGCCGGGTTCGACGTCGAACATGCCGGCGACATCATCTACGTCAATGCCGTGAACTCACATGAGGAGATCGCCCGGCGCTTCTCGGCAGCCAAGGTCGCCGGCAGGCTGAGCGTCTTAGCAGAAAGTCGCGTCCTCTTTTTCGCGTTGGTGCGCCCCACTCCGACCGTGATGCCGAGCCGGCCGACACTGAGCTACTACTGTCCCCGCTTCTGAAGCCAGGCGTCGATCTGAGCGATCTCTCGACGCTGGTCGGTGACGATTTTCTGGGCGAGCACCTTCGATTCCGGGTTGGTACCGTGCGCGATCTGTACCTGCGCCATGTCAACTGCGGCGAGGTGGTGAATGCGCATCTGCTTGTTGAAGTCGACATCGGCGTCGCCGGTGTAGGGCGGTGTGCCCTGCATCATCTTCATCATCGCCTGCTTGTAGCCCTTGGTTGCGGCGGAGTCGCCGGCGGCCGGGGTCACCATCGCCATGTCCATCGGCTCGGGATGCGCATTTTCCGCAGTATGCTCGTGCGGCTTGGACTCGTCGATGATGGAGCTGTCGGGCCGGGGGTTGGCGGCGACGTCGGCGGCTTTGGTCGTGTTGGTGGTGGCCTCGGAAGGCACAGCGTCGGCGGTGTTGGTCGTACCGGGTTGCGAGCACCCGGCGGCGATCAGCAGCGCGAGCGGCGCCAAGGTCAAGGTCTTCATGTCAGGATCCTTCGTCAGTAGAGGTCAGAAATGCGTGGTGCTGCCCGGCTCGGCCGAGGTCGTCAGACGCTCGAGCGGCGCGCGGCCGAAGCGACGGAACAGGACAGGCGTGACGAGCGCGTCGAGCAACGTCGCCGACAGCAGCCCGCCAAAAATTGTCACCGCGACCGGGTGGAGGATCTCCTTGCCCGGTGCCTCGCCGTCGATCAGCAGCGGCACCAGCGCGAGCCCCGCGGCGAGCGCGGTCATCAGCACGGGCGTGAGCCGTTCCAGCGTGCCGCGCACGATCATCGCGTCGCCCCAGCTTTCGCCCTCATGCAGGACGAGGTTGATGTAGTGACTGATCTTGAGAATGCCGTTGCGCGACGCGATCCCGGTGAGGGTCACGAAGCCGACCATGCTCGCGACCGACAGCGGCAGCCCCGCGATCCACAGCGCCACGACCGATCCGACCAGCGCCATCGGCACCCCGGCCATGACGATCAGCGCGAGCACCGCCGAGCGGTAGCGCGAGAAGAGCAGCGCGAAGATCAGCGCGAACGAGATCAGCGCCAATCCGCCGATCGTGATCGTGGACTGTCGCTGCGCTTCGTATTGACCCTCGACGCGAACGAAGCCGTCGGGAGGTAGGCGGAGCCGGGCGGCCTCGGTCTCCACCGCCGCGACGATGTTGCCCAGGTTCGCGCCGGGTACGGTGTTGGCGGAGACGACGATGCGACGCTTGCCGTCCTCTCGCAGGATCTGGTTCGGGCCTTCGGTCTCGCGAATGTCGGCCATGTTGGACAGCGGCACCGGACCGCGCGGCGTCTCGATCAGCAGGTTCGAGAGCTTCGCCGTCGTGCGTTCGTTGTCAGGGAGCCGCAGGACCACGTCGTAGCGCCGCAACCCGTCGACGATCTGGCTGACGCGTTCACCGCCAGACAGCGTTGCGAGCGCGTCGGACACGGCGGCGGGCGTTACACCGTACGACGCGGCGCGCGCGTAATCGACGCGCAAGTCGAGTTGCGGCACGAGCACCTGCTTCTCGACGCGGAGGTCGACGATGCCCGGCACGTCGGCGATGGTTGCGCGGAGCTGTTCGGCCAGCGCGCGAGCTGCCGCCAAATCCTCGGCGAAGATCTTGACGACGATCTGGGCCTGAACGCCCGACAGCAGATGGTCGAGCCGGTGGCCAATGGGTGCGCCGACGCTGACGGAGCCCGGGAGAATGTCGAGCTTGGCGCGCATCGCCTGCGCGACCGCATCCCGATCGGACCCCGATGATTTCAGCGCCACGTCCATCTCGCTGTAGAACACCCCCTCGGCATGCTCGTCGAGCTCGGCGCGGCCGGTACGGCGGCTGACGCTGGCGACCTCGGGGATGGTCAGCAACAGCCGCTCCGCCGTCGCCGCGAGCTTGCTCGATTGCTCAAGTGAAACGCCGGGCTCCAGCAGCAGATTGACGACAAAGCTGCCCTCGTTGAACGGCGGCAGGAACGCGCGTGGCAGCAGAGTTGCGCCGACGACTGCCGCGAGACTGACGGCAACGCTCGCGCTCAGAATCGGGCGCACATGCCGGAAACCCCAGTCGAGCAGCCGCCGGTTGCCGTCCTTCAGGGCACGCACGAGGCCCGACTCCTTCTCCGCCCGCCGCGCGGCCAGGGAGGGCAGCAGATACGAGCAGAGCACCGGCGTGAGCGTGATCGACGTCACGAAACTGGCGAGAATGGCGACGATGTACGCGACGCCCAGCGGCTGGAACAACCGGCCCTCTACCCCGCCAAGAAAGAACAGCGGCAGGAACACCAGAACGATGATCGCGGTCGCATAGACGATCCCCGACCGCACCTCGCCGGTTGCGTGGGCGATGACGCGCAGCACGGGTTTGGGGATTGCCCGGGCCGCGTTCTCGCGCAGCCGGCGGTAGACATTCTCGACGTCGACCACGGCGTCGTCGACCAGCTCGCCGATCGCGATCGCGATGCCACCGAGCGTCATCGTGTTGATCGACAGCTCGAACAGGTGGAACACCAGCGCGGTGATCAGCATCGAGACGGGGATCGAGATCAGTGAGATCGCGGTGGTGCGGGCGTTGAGCAGGAACCCGAACAGCACGATTCCAACGACGATCGCGGCCTCTATCAGCACGGTCGTCAGGGTGCCGATCGACGCCTCGATGAAGTCCGCCTGACGGAACTGCACGCGCGCGGCCTGCATGCCGGCGGGCAGGCCCGCGCCGAGCTCGGCGAGCGCGGTCTCGACCTGCCGCGTCACCGCGATGGTCGAGGCGGTGGGCTGTTTCTGAATCGCGACGACCACGGCGGGGCGACCGCCATAGCCGGCGTCGCCGCGACGAAAGGCGGCGGCGAAGTCGACGGCCGCGACCTGCGCAAGGCGCACCGGACCGGACGCGCCGTCGGCCACCACCAGCGCCCGCAGATCCTCGATCCGCGTCGTCCGCGCGACGTTCCGGATCAGATATTCCTGATCGAACTGGTCGACGAACCCGCCGCCGGTGTTGGTGCCGAACGAGCGCAGCGCGCTCTCCACCTCCGCGAGCGCGACCCCGGCGGCGCGCATCGCCGGCAGGTCCGGCGCGACCCGATATTGCCGCACCTCGCCCCCGATTGGAATGACCTGCGCCACGCCCGGGATGGTCAGCAGGCGCGGCCTGATCTGGAAATCGGCGACCTCGCGCGCCTGCATCGGACTGGCCCCGCCATAGGGAATCGCAACGAGCATGATCTCGCCCATGATCGAGGTGACCGGCCCCATCTGCGGCGCGATGCCCTGCGGCAGCTGCTCGCGGACGAGCGCGAGCCGCTCGCTGACCTGCTGGCGCGCGCGATAGATCTCCTCGGCCCAGCCGAACTCGATATAGACGACCGCCAGGCCGATGCCCGACACGGATCGCACTCGCTCGACGCCCGGAACGCCGCTCATCGCCGTCTCGATCGTGCGCGCGACCAGCGTCTCGACTTCGGGCGGGGCCAGGCCCGGCGCTTCGACCAGAATTGTCACCACCGGGCGGTTCAGGTTGGGCAGCACGTCGACGGGCAGCTGGTTGGCCGACCGGATCCCGAGCACCACCAGCGCGATAGCCGCAATCAGGATCAGCACGCGGCTGCGCAGGGAGAAGGCGACGATGCGGTCGAACATGGCCGGCTAACGTACCTGGGACAGGAGGCTGGCGCCCGTCGTCACGACCCGCTCGCCGACGCGGACCCCGGACAGGATGACGACGCGGGTCGCATCGAGCGGCGCAGTGCGCACCGGGCGCGACACGAACCGTTCGGGGCCTTGCTTGATGAACACCGACGCGAGGCCGTTGTCGCCGGTCAGCACCGAGGCGCGCGGCACGACGACGCCCGCCACCGGCGCGCCCGCCGAAACCTCAATCGTCACCGGCTCGCCGACGCGCAGGCCGGGCGGCGCATCGACGACGCGGAACTGCCCCTGACCGGCACTGCCCCGGTCGGCGAGACCGGCGCCGGCGAACACCAGCCCGAACGATGTCCCGTCCGCCGCGCGTCCGAAGGCCTGCGACCCCGCCGAGATGCTGCGGCGATCGAAGATGTTGGCCTCGACGAACAGCCGCGCGGGGTCGACGATCTCGAACAGGATCGTCTCGGCGGTGACGACCTGACCGACCCGGACCGGTACGGCGGCCACGATGCCCGAGATCGGTGCCGCCAGCGTCTCGCGAACCAAGCGCGCCTGGCCGAGCCCGGCGCGGCGGTTGCGTAAGCCCGACAGTGCGATCTGCGCCTCCTCGATCTCGCGATGCGGGACGACGCCTTCCAGCCGTCGCACGCGCGCGGCGCGGTTGGCGGCGAGCGCGATCTGCTGATCGAGATCGGCGAGCTGGACGGCGATCTCGGTCCGGCCGACCGCGTCTATCGGCGGCTCGATCGTGGCGAGCACCTGGCCCGCGCGCACGCGCTGGCCGATCAGCGGCAGGCCGCCCGGAGCCAGGACGCGTCCGCCGGTAGTGCTCTGTACGACGCCGCCACCTTGCGGATCGGCGATGATGCGGCCGGTCAGGGCGAGCGTGGGCGTGGCCTGACCGGCGGCGGCGACCTGTGTCCGCAATTCGATAATGCGCTGCAGCGGCTTGAGCGCGACGATCACGCCGTCCGCGAATCGTGCCGCCGCCCCGTTGGCGGCGGCCGGTCGCGCACCGCCGGCGGTCGCGGCGGCTTCCTCCTCCGCGTGATCCTCGCCCTCATGCGCCAGCAGGGGCGGGGCGGCGGGGATCAGCAGCACGGCGAGAAGCAGCCCGATCGCCGATCCGCGCTGCCGCGAGCGCCACAACAGTACCGCGCCCGCGACGATCCCCAGACTAAGCAAGGCCAGCACGATCGTCCGCCACGGCACTCCGGACGACCCAACCTCCGCGAGAGGCGCGGCGACATCGAGCGTCCCGGCAAGCGTCTGTATCGCGCCGGCGCGATCGACTGCGAACGACAGGCGGTGCGCGCCCGGCGTGTCGAGGCTGGGCGCGTCAAGAATGTAGGTGCCGTCGATCGCGCGTGCCTCGATCGCTCGGCCGTCGACGGTCACGCTGATCCGGGCGTTCGTGACCGGCGTCCCATCGGCCCAGCGGTCGAGCCAGATGGTGAGGTCATGCCCCTGCGCCGCCGCCACCAGCTCGACGCCGCCGCCCTGTGCCATCATCCGCCCGCTCGTCTGCGCCGCAGTGGTGGTGGTCGCGGGTTCCTCCGCATGGTCCTTGCCCTCGTGCGCCCCGGCGGCAGACCCGGCGAGGAGGAGGAGCGCGGCCAGCCGCGCGAGCCGGGATCGAACGGTCACGGGAGCACCCCCTGGGCTTGATTGAAGGTCGAAATCGCCGCCGAGGCCGCGACGTCTGCGACCGCGAGATCGCGCGAGGCGGCGAACAGCGCCTGCCGCGCGCGCAGCGCCTCGATGAAGCCAAGCTCGCCCTCGCGCCGACCGCGCTCGGTCAAGGCGAGTGCTTCCGACAGCACGTCGCGGCGCTGCCGCGCTTCCTGCGCGGCGCGGCGCGTCATGGCCAGCCGTTGCTCCCCCGCCGAGCGCTCGGCCACCAGCCGGCGGCGCACCAGCACCGCTTCTGCCGTCGCGCGGATCGCCTGGGAACGCGCACCCGCCGTCGCCGCCGCGGCCGTATAGTCGCGGCCGATCGGCACGCCGATCCCGACGAGCAGCGCGCTGGCATACTCGTCGCGCACCCCGCCGCGCTCACGCCGCACGCCGACGCTGCCATTGACACGCGGGCGGGAGCCAAAGCGCAGCGCGGCCGCGTTGGCCTCGGCCGCTGCCGCGCGTGCCGACGCGGCGCGCATCTCCGGATGTTCGTCGATGCCGATGCCCGACACCGCTGGCACCTCGGCGGGGAAAGCCTCGGGGGGGCGTCCTGCCAGCGCTTCGTAGGCAGCCCGTGCGCCCACGGCATCGGTCTCCGCAGCCGACAGTCGCGCGCGCACGGCCGCGCGCTCGCCCTGTGCCAGCAGCAGGTCGCGACGTGCCTGGACGCCCGCGTCGACCAGCCGCGTCACCGCCACCAGTTCCTGATCGGCGACCCCCGCTTGCGCGCGTTCGACAGCAACGGCCGCACGTGCCGAGGCAAGCGCCCACCATGCCGCCCGCACCTGGCCCGCCAACGCGAGCCGCGCGGCACCCTGCGTTGCGTCGACCACGTCGCGCCCGAGGTCGGCCGAAAGCTGCGCGGCGCGCCCCTCTCCGGGCCAGCGAAGGCCGGCCGAAATGCCCGCTTCCTGTTCGCCGATGCCATCGCGTCCGATCTCGATGTTGCCCGATACGACCGGCGGCCCGACGAACGGTCCACGCGCGGCGCGGCGCTGCGCCGCGAACTGATCGCGCGACGCCTGGCCTGCGGCGAGATCGGGCAACAGCAGCGCAGCGCGCTCGCTGGCCTCGCGCAGGGTCGTGACGGCCGGAGCCTCGGCGGTGACCTCCTGAGCCACGCCGGCGGTCGTCGGCACGGCAAACCCCGCGCCCAGTACGATCGCGATCGCAGCCAGCCGGCGACATCCGAACGCGATCATGATCTCTGGCCGTCGTGCATATCTGCTATACGCAAGGCAGGGAGCGATCCCTCGCGCGCTTCATTTGGCGGCGTCGGGGGTCTTCTTCGGCGCAGCGGCCGACCAGTGGATGTGGACGATGCGCCAGGTCGAGCCCGCGCGGCGCTGGATCATCATTTCGGTGCCGACCCTGGCGATCCTTCTGCCCTTGTACGTCCCCGTGCTTCTCGCCTCGCTCGCGACCCAGACCATGTCGCCATCCGCGGGCCCCGCGGTGCGGGGCACCGCTCGCCGCATGGCCTTCGCGAACGCCGCGTCGGCGGGCAGATGGTGCGACGCATACTCGGCCTTGCCGCGCTCCACGCCGCCGCTCTCATAGATCAGCGCGTCCTCGGCCAGCAGCGATGCTACGCTCGTCAAGTCGCCGCGACCGAGCGCCGCGTGGAAAGCGGCGACACCTTGGCGGCTTGCTCGTGCGCGACCAGAGACCGACTTGCCGACGCCGCCTGTAGGGCGAAGCCGGGGGCGCAGGTCCACAGGCTCGCCACGGTCACGATGCTCGCGACAACGTATCTGCTCACATCAATGCCCCTCCAGCTTCAGAGTGTCCGCCAGCCTGCGCCGAGCGCGATAGAGGCGCGTCTCTACCGACTTGACGCTGATCCCGAGCTCCTGCGCGGCCTCCGCCTGGCTGAGACCCTCGAATGCGGTCAGCAGCAGCGGCTCCTTGAGCGCGCGCGGCAGGGAAGCGACCGCACGATCGACCGCGCCCAGCCCCTCGTCGTCGATCCAGCGTTCCTCGGGGGTCGCCCGCGTGTCGACCACCTGCTCCGCCGCCCGGCCCCAGTCCGCGAACTTCAACAGGCGCCTGCCCAGAGCCTTGCGGCCATGATCGCGGCACTTGTTTCGCGCGATAGTTCGCAGCCATGCACCGGGGGGCCGCTCGGGATCGAACCGTTCGATCGCGAGCCATGCCGAGAGGAAAGTCTGCTGAAGCAGATCCTGGGCGTCCTCAGCATTGCCGACGAAGCGGCGAATATAGCCATAAAGCGACGCCTTGTGCCGCGTCACCAGCTGAGCGAACGCCTGTTCGTCGCCGCGCACCGCCCGGACGAGCAGGGCAGCCTCGCCCGGATCGCCGCTGAGGGTCACCGAGCATCGCTGGTCAGCGCGTCGGCGACCGTGTCGTCGAACTTCACCGCCTGTTCGGGGGTGAGGACGACGCGCATCCTGAAGATGTGGGCGACAGTTTCGCGCTGGTACGCGCCCAGCCGCGCATGCACGAGATCGACGGCGCGCCGGACCTCGGGACCGTCGCGTCGCGACAGCCTGATCGCCGCCGCCAGCCCGGCATTGGCTTCCCGGACCCCGCTTTCGTGGCTCGCCCTGCGCGCCGCGTAGAGTTTCTCCTCCGCCTCGATCCGACGCTCCTGCGCGTCGGACAGATCGAGGCCGTCATGCAGGAGGCGGTGCAGTGCGTCGCCTTTCGCCGGCGCTGCCTGATCGAGGCGGAGCCCGATGAACGCGCCCGCCAGTCCTGCGAGCAAGGCCAGCACGAGCGTCAGCACCAGCGATCGTCGCTGCGCCGTCATTCGCCTCCACCCAGCAAGGACGAGGGCGCGAGTTTAGAGGCGTCCATGAGGCCGCTTGCAGACCGTGCGGTTTGTGAACCAACGGCCGTCGCGGCACCGCCGACGCCGAGGCCCGCCGCAAGCGCAAGACCAACCGCCGCAGCGCGCCACACCGGCACGACCGCAGGCGTCGGGCGCGCCGCACGGATGCGACGCAGGACGTCGCCCTCGACACGATTCAGCCGGTCCGGCAAGGGCTGCGCGCGCAGCCGCTCGATCAGCCGATCCAGATCGTCATTCATGGCAAGGCTCCAGACACGCACATGACCTATACGGGCGCGATCGGTCGAACCCTCGCTCGGTCGCCCAAACCGCCACTGCGCTAGTGCCTCATCGTCAGCGCGGCGGGCGCGGCGATCATCCAGAGCGCCATCGCCACCATCATCACGTTCTCGGTCAGAGAGACGAAACCCAGCGGCACGTTGCTGTCTCCGCCGACGCACGCGCATTTAAGCTCGCGCTTGTCGAGATAGACGGCCTTGAACACCGACACCGCCCCGATCGTCCCGATGAACAAAGCCACCGGCACCGACAGCCAGGTCAGTGCGCCGGCGATCATCAGCACGCCCGCGCCGCCCTCCGCGAACGGATAGAGGTAGCTGTACGGCACCCAGCGCTTGGCAAGCAGGTCGTAATTCAGGAACATGCTCGAAAAGCTCTCGAGGTTCTGCAGCTTGAGCAGCGCTAGGACGCACATCGAAAAACCGATGAACCACTCGGCTGCACGCACCGTCACCGGCGTGCCGTGCACAGCGTGGCTGGTAGCCAGCGCCATCAGCGCGGTCATCGCGAACAATGCGATCACGGGCCGATAGGTGAGCGCCCTGGGATCGCGGACCGGCTTGCCGAGGAAGCGGCGCAGATCGTCATAGCCGCCGACGCGTGCGCCGTTGATGAAGGTCTGCGGCGTCGTCTGCACCCCGTGCTCCGCCTTGAACGCGTCCGTCTCCTCGCGCGTCGTCAGCCAACGGTCGTCGACGGTATAGCCCTGGCGACGCAGCAGGTCGGTCGCTTTGAGCCCATACGGGCAAGTGTGTCCCGGCATTACCATGCGATAGATCGTCGCCTGCTTGGCGGGGGCGGTCGTCATCGTGCTTCTCCGGTCCGTTACCGCTCCCATATGGAGTCGGTACTATGGTACGGAGTCAAGCGATGACGACAACAACGATTGCGGGCTTCGCGCGCGAGGGCGGCGTGGGAGTCGAGACGGTGCGCTATTACCAGCGCCGAGGTCTGCTCGCCACGCCGGAGCGACCGAACGGCGCCGGCGCAAACGGTGGCATTCGACGCTACGGGCCAGAGGACGTGCGACGGCTCCGCTTCATCCGCTATGCACAGGCGGCCGGCTTTACATTGGAGCAGATTCGCGAACTACTTATGCTGGACGCGACGGAGGATCGGACCCGGGTCAACGCCTTGGCGCGGTCGCAGATCGCGGCGCTGGACGCGCGCATCGCCGAGATGGTGTCGGCGCGGGCGGCGCTCACCCGGCTGGCGGAAGAGTGCGGGGCCGGCTCTGCCGGACCGTGTCCGATCCTGACCGCGTTCGACGCTGCCTGAACCGGAGCCTCAGAGGCGAAGACCCAACCGCGGTCCGATCCAGGTCATCGCCAGATACAGCGCGATCGTCAGCAGGCAGCCAGCGATGAGCGCCCACCAGAACGGCACGCCGCGCTTGAGCAGGAGCGGTATGAGCAGGAACATCGGCAGCGAGGGAAGCACGTACCAGAAGGTTGCGCCGGCATGATCAGCCATGTTCTGCGCATCGGGCTTGTCGTGCCAGAGCCAGATCATGCCCAGCACGGACACCAGAGGAAGAGAGGCGATCAGCGCTCCGAAGCCGGGCTGACGCTTTGCGATTTCGGACGCAACCGCGATGAGGATGCCGGAGATCAGGGCCTTGGCAGCGAGGTAGAGCATGCGCGCATCCTATGTCGCCGTCGCTAAACCCGCCAGATCGGTAGCCGGTTCGGTCGGAACCTGGTCGCCATGAACGAAACAACGCTCTCGAACACTGACAAGTGGTCCCGGGCGTCCACTTAGAGGCCAGCCCCGATCCCAGGCCCCAAGCGGCACCTAAGCTCAAGCAGTCGCTGAAAGGAGAAGTCGGGGAACACTCAATGCACAACGGCCTCGCATCGCTGCGAAGTCGTAGAAAAGGCTGTCACCGGAAATAATTCCGCGCTGCGTGTCGGTCGCGTCGATCTGCAGGCGCAGTTCGCCGGCATAAGGCACGAATCGGCCTCTCACCGCGTATTTCTGGTCCCAGCGTCGGAGCCCTGTTACTATCGTTTGGGCGAGCCGGCAGCTTGGTGGTCGAGCGTCTCCAGTTCGGCCGGCCGCAATTCATAAGCGAGCTGGTCCATCGTGCACTGCGCAGGAGCCTTGTCGAGCCGCCAGCGCAGCAGTCGCGTGCCATGGCGAAAACGCGCACCGGTGACCTGATCGTAGAGCACCTCGGCGACCAATTCGCTGCGCAACGGCTCCCACGCGCTCTCTTCGCCGTTGTTCCAGCGGCTCGGGCCGCCAGGCGCCTTGCCCGTGAACCCCGGCGCCTCGATCAGCGGCCGGAGCCGCTCCGCAAGTGCGGCACGCTCGCCGGCCGCTATTCCGGAGGTGAAACCGACATGGTTCAGGCGACCGGCATTGTCGTAAAGCCCGAGCAGGAGGGAGGCGACGCCGCTGCCATCCTTCGCTCGCCGGAAGCCGCCAACGACGCAGTCCGCAGTCCTGTGCTGCTTGACCTTGAGCATTGCGCGCTCGCCTGCGCGGTACGGCTCGTTCAGCCGCTTGGAAACCACCCCGTCCAGCGCCCCGCCGCTCCGCACCAACCAAGACCGTGCGGCATTGAGGTCGCCACAGGGTGAAAGTAACAACGACGCCCCGCCGTGACGAAAATGGAACTCCTCCAATGCCGCACGGCGCGTTACCAGCGGCTTGGTGAGCAAGTCGTCGTCACCATCCTGCAGGCAGTCGAACAGCATCAGCTGCGCCGGTGTTTCGACCGAAAGCTTCCTGACGCGGCTCTCCGCCGGGTGGAGGCGCGCCTGGAGGGCATCGAAGGACAATATGTCGCCCACCGGCAGGATCAGCTCACCGTCGAGGACAAACCGATCCTGCGCGACAGCTGCGACCAGCGCCTCGATCTCCGGAAAATAGCGGGCCAGCGACTTGCCCGACTTCGACACGATGTCGACGTCGTCGCCGTTGCGGTACACCAGGGCGCGGAAGCCGTCCCACTTGGGCTCGAACTGCCAGCCAGGGCCGTCCGGCAACTCGCCGACCAGCTTGGCTTCCATGGGTGCGAGATCGCGCGGAACCATCATGCTCCAGCTCATGTGGTCGGCCCAAGAGCGATGCCGAGTCGCGGCATCGTCGGCTGCGACCTGCGAGCCTTACTTTAGCTTGGCTGCGGCAGCATCGAGCGCGTCCCGGTCGTTGCCGACGCGGTCGATTAGTTCACGCGCCTGCTCGGCGGTAATGCCATGCTTGCGTGCGAAATACCCGACCTCATACTCCTCACCGGCTGCAACGCGGCTCCGGTCGGGCTCACCCCGGTTCATCTTGTCGTCGCTCATCATGCTCTCCTCTAGGCGATTGCGAAACGGCTGGCGCAGTGCTGGGCAAAATGTTGGATCGCCTCCGCCAGCGACCCCAGCCCCTGTCCCTTGATGCTCCGGAGTGCGGCGGAGCGTGGGCGTGGGGCGCGGGTGAGATGGATACCGTCGACCTCGACGACCAGCCCCTCATCCAGCCGGCAAGCCTTCGCTAGGCACTTCGCGAAATCCGCCCATGACAGTGCGTCGTCGTTGGCGAGATGCCAGATGTCCGTTTCGCCATCGATCAGGAGGTCGAGCACACGGTCGACCAGGTGCGGGACAAAGGTTGGCGACACTATCTCGTCACGCGCCGCGCGGAATGGTCGCCCCGCTCCCAGCTCACGCACGAGGGCGGCCGCGAAATTATGGCGGTCATGCGGCGAGAAAAACGCTGCGGTGCGGACGATCAGGTGAGCCCCGGGGAGGTCTAGGAGGCCGCACTCCATCGCCGCCTTGCTGCGGCCATACGCATTGAGCGGGCATGGCTCGTCGGTTTCGACATAGCCACTCCTGCTCCCGTCGAACACCAGATCGCTGGAAAAGTTGACGGTTGCTATGTTCCGCTCGGCACAGGCGCGCGCCAGCGCGATCGGGCCCACGGTGTTCGCCTGTCGGCAGGCGGCTTCCTGCTCCTCCGCTTCGTCGACGCGCACCCAGCCAGCCGCATTGATCACCGCCCAGGGCGAATGCGTGTCGAGCGCGGCGGCGACACTCGCCTCGTCGGCTAGGTCCAGCGCGGCTCGGTCGGTCAGCACATGGGCGATGTCGCGGTGCGCACAGGCGCGTGCGAGCGCCTGTCCCAGCGTCCCCGTCGCGCCGCAGATCATCAAGGGGGGAGGGACCGGCCCATTGGCGACGCTGCGCCCCCTCGCATGTTCGAGCATGGGAGCTGGCCGGAACGCGGGTTCGTGAAGCAGCCTGATGGGCCGTTGCCACCAGCCCGCCCCAGCCAGGACCGGGTGCCGAGGCTGTTGCGCGGCCAGTCCTCGCAGCAGCGGCACCACGGCGGTGGGTCGCGCGCTTCCGCTGCTGACGTCGTAGGCGCCGACTTCATAAATGCCCGGCTCGCGCAGCAGGGTGTTCCACCCCGCGCTACCGAGCAGCGACCAGCTGGTCACTGCTTGCACTTCTACCCCCTCCGCTCTCAGCGCGAGGCAATCATCCCAGGCGGCCGCGATCCAGCGCATCTGCTCGTCGCGCGTGGAGCCGTTGTGAACTTCGGTGATCGCGATCGGGATGCCGTACCGCGACCATGCCTCGCGCACCGCTCCCGACAGTCCGGGCGGCGGCGGCTCGAGCACGCGCAGTGCTTCGACATCGGCAAAGCGGACCTTGTGGTTGCCGCCATGCGTGGTCGCCGGATAGCGCTGACGGCGGTGATCCAGGAAGCGGTCGCTGGTCAAATAGTGGTTCAGCCCGATGACGTCCGGAGGACAGGGATCGTCGGCGATCGCCCGCAGTCGGTCCTCCAGCCCGAACGCCGTCAGCCGCTTCCAGAACGGATGATCCGATGTGACCCTGCCGCACAGCAGATCCCATCCCATCCAGCGCCGCTGATTGTCGAAGGCCGCCTGCTCGCGCATCGCCACGGTGGCGTAGGTTCGGCCCAGATCGTCGGTCTGGATCAACCGCGCCTTCGGATTGACGCGCCGGATCGCGCGCATCGCCAGGCGGGTGCCATCCACCTGATTAATCAGCGCGTGCCAGAATGACCGCTCGCTACGATGGTGGGGATGCCAATGGCCGTACAGAGCGGAGAACCGAGCCGTCGTCAGCGGCTCGTTGACCGGCGTCCAATCCTCCACCCAATCATAGCGATGCGCTACCTTGGCGGCAAACAAGGCGAGGCCGGTCGCGAAACTGGGGTCGAGCAGATCGGTGTATCGCGGCCCGCTGCCATGGTGGATCAGGCCCGCAATGATCCGCATGCCCGCGGCGTGCAGCCGATGGAGCTGACGATCCGGCCATTGCCAGTCGCACTCGTCCGGACGATCCGGGGCGACCCGCTCCCACAGCACGGGATAGCGCAGCGCGGTGACGCCAAGCTCGGCGAATAGAGCGAGGTCGCCGTCTCGTGCGTAGTGACCCAGATCCCCAAACTGATCGCGATAGCCGTCGCCAACGCGGTTGAGCGTGCATTCCGGACCGCCCCAGAGTTCGAGTGCCTTCATCAGCGCGCCTATGGAATCAGAGCAGGCCAGGTTTAATCAAACTGCCAACGCAAGGTTCCCACACCGCGTCTTGATAATTGTCAAAGCAACAAAAGCGATTCACCTGGATTAGCGCCGGATACTTTTGACGACAGACTAGTTTTTCAGCTGGGATTTCTCATCGGAGAGGCAGTAGGTCGATGTCTGATACGGTTCTCGGGAGCGACGTTGCACGGCGGGCTGAAACTACCGAGACGACGACCTTGATCTGCTTTAGTCACCTGCGATGGGACTTTGTGTTCCAGAGGCCGCAGCATTTGATGAGCCGCTTTGCTCGGGCAATGCCCGTGCTGTTCTGGGAAGAGCCGATCCGCTCCGCCGATGCGAGCGTTCCCGAGCTGCGGAGCGTAATCTGCCCGGCCACGGGCGTGATCGTTCTGACGCCGGTGCTTCCCGCCGCCTTGGCCGAGGAGGCTGCGGACGATGCGGTTCGGGCATTGTTGAGTGCACGGATGGCCGACATCCCGCAGCCGATCGTGCGCTGGTACTATACGCCGATGATGCTGCCGGTCTCTCAGGGGATCCCGGCCGCTTGCGTCGTCTACGACTGCATGGACGAACTGAGTGGCTTCAGGAACGCCCCCGCCGGGCTGGTCGAACTGGAGGCCCGGTTGCTCGACCAAGCCGACCTCGTCTTCACCGGCGGCCGGAGTTTGTTCGACGCGAAGCGCGACCGGCACCCGAACGTCCATCTGTTCCCGTCGAGCGTCGACGTGTCGCATTTCGCCACCGCGCGGAAAGCCGGGCCAGTGCCCGACGAGCAACAGAGCGTTCCGGGACCCCGGCTGGGCTATTGCGGCGTCATCGACGAGCGGCTGGACCTCGATCTCGTCGCTGCCCTTGCGGATGCGCATCCCGACTGGTCGATCGTCATGGTCGGCCCGGTAGTGAAGATCTCGCCGGACGACCTGCCGCGACGCGCCAATATCCATTATCTTGGAGCTAAGTCCTACGCCGAGCTCCCGCGCTATCTGCGTGGCTGGGACGTCGCGTTGATGCCGTTCGCGCTGAACGAGGCGACGCGCTTCATCAGCCCGACCAAGACACCAGAATACCTCGCCGCCGGCTGTCCGGTCGTATCCACCCCGATCGCGGATGTCGTGCGGCAATATGGCGGACTTGAGGGTGTCTGTATTGCCGACGGTCCGGCCTCGTTCGTCGCGGCTTGCGAGGAGGCGCTGACGTTGCGCCCCGACGGTGCGTGGCTCGACGCCGCCGATGCCATGCTGGCGGAGACTTCCTGGGATCAAACCTTCGCGCGCATGAACGATCTGATCGAGGCGGTCATCGCGTCGCACGGCGACGTGCAGCCGATTGTGTCGCCCACCGTCTGGCCGGTGACCGCGCCCGTTCGCTATGACGTAATGGTGGTCGGCGCGGGCTTCGCCGGCGCTGTAATGGCCGAACGCCTGGCGTCGCAGGGCGGCAAACGCGTGCTGGTCGTCGACCGGCGACCCCATGTCGCGGGCAACGCTTACGACCGGTACGACGATGCGGGCATCCTGATGCACCAGTACGGGCCACACATCTTCCACACCAACTCAGCTGACGTGGTCGACTACCTGTCGCGGTTCACCGACTGGCGACCCTATGAGCATCGCGTTCTGGCCGATGTGGACGGCAAGCTGGTGCCGATGCCGATCAATCGGACCACGCTCAACGCGCTTTATGATCTGTCGCTCGCCACCGATGAGGAAGCCGAGGCCTTTCTCGCCAGTCGCGCCGAACCGGTCGAAGCCGTGCGCACCTCGGCGGACGTCGTGATCTCCAAGGTGGGACGCGAACTCTACGAGACGTTCTTCCAGGGCTATACCCGCAAGCAGTGGGGGATCGACCCGTCGGAACTGGACAAGTCCGTGACAGCGCGTGTCCCGACCCGCACCAATACCGACGACCGGTATTTTACCGACACGTTCCAGGCGATGCCGCTGGAGGGTTATACGCGCATGTTCGAGCGGATGCTCGACCATCCCAACATCGATGTGCTGCTCGGTGTCGACTACGAAGACGCGCGCGCGGCCTATCCGCACGATCATCTGGTCTTCACCGGACCGATCGACGAGTATTTCGGCCATCGCTACGGCAAGCTGCCGTATCGTTCGCTGCAGTTCCGCCACGAGTCGCACGATCGCGAGTGGTTCCAGTCCGTCGCGGTGGTCAATTACCCGGCGGAAGCCGTGCCGCATACGCGCATCACCGAGTACAAATATCTGACAGGGCAGCAGTCGCCGCGCACCAGCATCACCTTCGAGATCCCGAGTGCCGTCGGCGATCCCTACTATCCGATCCCGCGCGAGGAGAACCAGGCGCTGTTCAAACGCTACGAGGCGTTGGCGATCGCGCAGCCCGACGTCACGTTCGTCGGGCGGTTGGCGACCTATCGCTACTATAACATGGACCAGGTGGTCGGGCAGGCCCTGGCGACGTACCGCCGCCTCGCCGGCAAGCTGGCCAAAAACAAGGAGGCTGCGTTCATGCTGGCTCCGGCGACGTCCGCCTCGCGCCCGCAACGCACCGCACCGCTGCGACAGACCGTCAGACAGTGAGCCGAGCCGCTCGAGCATCGACCATTACACGCCGTTCACGTCAGGATCGCCATGTCTCAACCCCAGGCACTGCCTTGGGCGACGCCGCCTACGGATCGAGGCCACGTCATGTGCGGCTGGTGCGGACGCGCGATCTATGTGCCGGCGGTGCCCTGCTCCGTGCGTCCGGTCGCGGGGTTGGCCAGTATCGAGACCGCTTCGGGAATGGGTGATCGCTGCAAGTGGGAAGCGAATACGCGCGTCGCTCGAACCATGAATGGCAACACCGCCTAGACACCGCAACCAGAAGGAGCATCAGCATGCTCGCGATGAATTTCCGCGGACCCTATCGCGTCCGTGCCGACGAAAAGCCGATGCCTACCATCCAGCACCCGGAGGACGATCCCGGCGCTCGCCGATGACGGAGCGCCCCTGTTGCTCTTCCTCGATCGGATCGCCACCCTCAACGCCGACGTCCTTGGCGCCGATGGCGGGATCAGGCCCGTCGCTCGGCTCTCTCGGAGTGAAAAGCAGGTCCCGGGTGCTTTGGTCCCAGCGGTCATTTGTAAGCTCGCCCCGTCGCGCTGGCTGATCCTGCGGCAGCAGGTAGCTGAACCTGCCAGGCGAGCCGCGATTGCCGAAGGCGTGGAGGCTAGGGTCAGGACCCATTGATGTGATCGTCGCGATCTGATTCAGGCTCCGCAAGGAGGCTGCGGATGAGCGACCTGTACTGGCTGACGGACGAGCAGATGGAGCGCCTGCGGCCGTTCTTTCCCAAGAGTCACGGCAGGCCGCGGGTTGATGACCGACGGGTGCTGAGCGGCATCGTCTTCGTCAACCGCAATGGGCTGCGGTGGCGAGACGCACCGAAGGACTACGGCCCGCACAAGACGCTGTACAATCGGTGGAAGCGCTGGGGCGAGCGAGGCGTATTCGCCCGCATGATGGAGGGGCTGGCTACGGCAGACGCCGAGCCCAAGACGGTCATGATCGACGC
>NZ_JAQGLJ010000102.1 GCF_028292945.1 Sphingomonas bacterium
GGCGGCATCAACGC
This sequence comes from Sphingomonas bacterium, assembly GCF_028292945.1. GTDB lineage: Bacteria > Pseudomonadota > Alphaproteobacteria > Sphingomonadales > Sphingomonadaceae > Sphingomonas. Next base: position 15 of record NZ_JAQGLJ010000102.1, read on the forward strand.
GATGATCGTCGACTCCACCGCCTTGCCCGAACAGGTGGTGGCGGACGTGATCGCGTCGGCGTTCCGCTCGGCGGGGCAGCGCTGCTCGGCGCTGCGGCTGCTGCTGGTGCAGGAGGAGGTTGCGGACACGGTGCTCGGCATGCTCGCCGGCGCGATGGACACGCTGGTGATCGGCGCTCCGGGCGATCCGGCGACCGATGTCGGGCCGGTAATCGATCGGGCTGCGTACGATCATCTCATGGGTCATCGCGAGCGGGTACGCGGGCAGTGGCTGAAGACGCTGGACGCGCCGGCGGAAGGCCTGTTCGTGCCGCCGACCTTGATCCGACTGGATCGTATCGAGGATCTGGACCGCGAATGGTTCGGCCCGCTGCTGCACGTCGCGACGTGGCCGGCAGGGCAGCTGAGCGAGACGATCGCGCGGGTCAACGCCAAGGGCTATGGCCTGACCATGGGGCTGCACAGCCGTATCGCGCGCGCCGCCGAGATTGCGGAGGCGGAGGCGCAGGTCGGCAACCTGTACGTCAACCGGTCGATGATCGGCGCGGTGGTGGGTTCGCAGCCGTTCGGGGGCGAGGGTCTATCCGGCACGGGGCCAAAGGCGGGGGGACCGCACTATCTGCAACGGTTCTGCGTCGAGCGGCATGTGTCGACGGACACCACGAGCGCAGGGGGCAATGCGACGTTGCTGAGCCTGGAGGAGGGCGGGATCTAGTCCCCTTCGCCCGGTCGGCGCGGCGCCGGCGTGGCGGCCGGGCTCGTCGTTCCCGCCCGATGCGGCGACGGCCACGCGCTCGCCTGCACGGCCTCGTCAGGCGCGCTGAACTCGGTCTGCGTGGGATAGGCGAGCGCGATGCCCTCGTCGTTCAGCCGCCGGATGATGGCGAGGCCGACCTGGTGGCGGGCGTCGAAGAAGGGCTGGAACGCGGCCTCGGGCGAGTCGAACTCGACGTCGAAGTCGTAGGACGACGCGCCGAACTGCATGAAGCCGGCCCGGACGAAGGTCTTGCCTTCGGCTTCCACCACTTCCTTCATCATCTCCGGCAGGCGCTGCATCTTGTCGACCGGCGTCCACTGCACCACGCCGAGCACGAACTTGACGCGACGATAGTTGCGCCGCGTGATGTTCTGGATCTCCTTGTCGAGCAGCTGCTTGTTGGCGATGATCCGCTCCTCGCCGGTCGCGGAGCGGATGCGGGTGGACTTCAGGCCGATCTCCTCGACCGTGCCGGTCGTCTGGTCGTAGCTGATCGTGTCGCCGCGCCGGAACGGCTTGTCGAAGATGATCGCAAGCGCGGCGAACAGATCGTCGAAGATGCCCTTCGCCGCCAGGCCGATGGCGATACCGCCGACGCCCAGCCCAGCGACCAGCCCGGTGACGTTGACGCCCAGGTTATCGAGCACGACGATCAGCGCGATCGCGAACAGCGCGAAGGTGACGAGCAGGCGGATCAGCCCCATCGCCGACGTCAGCGCCTCGCCGTGATAGGTGTCCGCGCTGGTGCGGTGCTCGACCGCGCCCAGGATCAGCTCGCGCACCCAGATCGCGACCTGGAACGCGGCCGCGATCGTCCACAGGAAGTTGATGGTCGTCGCCACCTCCTTCGGCGGCGCGGCGAAGGCGAAGGTGTCGCCGACCAGCTTCGCGGCCAGCATGACGATGAAGAAGTTGTTGGTCCGGATGATCGCCCGGCCGATCACCACGCGCCAGTCGATCGAGCCGGGGTTGCGATCGCACAGCCGCCGCGCCCAGCGACGCAGGCCGTGCAGCGCGAACACGATCGCGGTGGCGATGCCGGTCGCGATCAGGATCTGCAGCCAGTGCGACGTGATCCACGCCGCGCTGCTCGCCAGGAACTGTTCGAACTGGCTGGCGACGTCGGCGGCGCTGAAGATCGGCTTCTTTTCGGCGGCCGCGATCGCGGCTGTGTTGGTCGTCGTCATCAACTCGCTTCGTGTTACGCCGCGGCGGCGGCCTCTCTCGCCTCGGCCTTCGCCTTCGGAACGACGTCGCGTTCCAGAAAGGCGATCAGCCCGCGTTCCTCGCGGGTGAGCTGGCCGGCGGCGCGGGGCAGTCGCAGCGCGCGCCTGAACACAGCCTGATCCTGTTTGACGAGGTCGATCAGGTCGGGGTGGACATAGGATTTGCGCGCGATCGCGGGCGTGTTGCCGAGCTTCTGCGTCACCGGCTCCAGCAATTGCTTGAGCGTGACGTCCTTGTCAGCGCCGATCAGCGCCTCGAAGGCGATCAGGCTTGCGCCCCAGGTGCGGAAGTTCTTGGCGGTGAAGTCGCCGCCGGTCGCGGTCTTGATGTAGAGATTGACGTCGGACGAGGTGACGGGGTGCGCCTCGCCGGCATCGTCCACCCAGGCGAAAAGATGCTGCTCGTCCAGATCCTCGCACGCCTTGACGAAGCGGGCGAGACCACGGTCGGTGACCTTCTTGTCGCACATCTTGCCGGACTTGGCCTTGAACTGAAGCCTCAGCGTGTTGCCCTTCACCTCGCCATGCTCGGTGCGCAGCGTGGTGGCCCCGTAGCTCTCGTTCTGCTTGACGTAATCCTCGTTGCCGACGCGAATGTGGCCGATGTCGAGCAGGCGGACGACGGCGGCGACCGCGCGCGCCTTGTCGAGCGCCCGGCGCGCGAGATCCTCCGCGACGCGCTTGCGGAGCTTGGGCAGGACGCGGCCGAATTCGGCGGTCTTTTCGTACTTCGCGGCTTCCTGCTGTTCGCGATAGCCGGGATGGTAGCGATACTGCTTGCGCCCCTTTTCGTCCCAGCCGACCGCCTGGATGTGACCGTGCGGCCGGGGGTTGAACCAGGCGTCGCGATAGGCGGGCGGCAGACCGATCGCGTTCAGCCGGTCGATCTCGTCGCGGTCGACGATGCGCTCGCCGGCGGAGTCGAAATAGGCCCAGCCGTTGCGGACGCGTCTGCGGGTGATGCCGGGCTTTGAGTCATCGGAGTAGACGATCTTGAGGGCCATGGGCGGGCAATGACTGGCCGGGGCGATCGTTCCCGCGGGGCAAGGCCCGTGCGTTGAGCCACGCTTGTGCGGGTAACTCAAGATACCGGTAGAGCAAGTGCGAGGCGGCGAGCACCAGCAGCACATAGCCGACGATCGCCGCGGTCGGGGCAGGACCCGCGGGGAGGAGGAGTTTCACCAGCTTCCAGAGCAGGAAGTGCGACAGGTAGGTGGCGTAGCTGATCTCGCCGAGCCAGTGCAGCGGCCGGCTTGCCAGCGGGCGCGCCTTGGCGCGGGCGAGCGCCAGCAACAGCGCGGCGAAGGCGGCTGGGATCACCAGCGTTTCCGCTGCGCCCAGCACCGCGGCGGCGAGCAGCGTCGCGCCGATCGCGGCGGGCAGGCGGACGCTGCCACCGCGCTGATACAGTGCCGCCAGGATCGTACCGGTGGTGAACTCGACCAGGCACCGCAGCAGCCCGAACCGCGGGATGCCCTGGCCGAGCGAGCCCCAGCCCATCACGAGCGGCAGCACCGTGAGCACCACCGCCGCCGCGGCGATCAGCGCGGGCGTCGACCAGCGCCGCCAGTCGACGCAGCGGATCAGCAGCGGAAAGAGGAGATACGCCGCCCATTCCGCGCTGATCGACCAGGCGGGATCATTCCAGTGCAGCGCGGTCGTCGTGCCCCATTGCTGGAGGAGGAGCAGGTGGAGCGGCAGCTCGCGCCACGGGAAAGCGGGGTCGGGTGTGCCGCGCAGCTCCATCGCCATCGCCAGCGCGATCGCGAGCGCGAGCATCGTCAGGTGCAGCGGCCAGATGCGCGCGATGCGCTTTTGCCAGAAGCGCCGGGTCTCGCCCGCGACGCGATCGTGCCAGGCGAGCCAGATCACGAAGCCCGACAGCAGGAAGAAGAAGTCGACCGCGAGGTAGCCCTTGGCCAGCACCGCCTCGATCGGCGCGGGGAGGCCGGGGATCGACTGACGCAGATGGTAGAAGACCACCAGCCAGGCGGCGAGCCCGCGCGCGCCGGTCAACTGGCGCAGCTCGGTCATGCGGTGAGATGCCGCGCCGCCGGCTGCGCGGGGCGCGCGAAGCCACGCGGCACAGCTTCGGCGCGGCGGCGGGCGAGATAGGTGTCGAGGCCGATCTGCGCGCCGATCAGCATGTAGATGAAGGGCTGGAACGCGATCGCGATGAACGCGGCGCCGAGCAGATAGACGAGCTGCGCCGATTGCAGCGCGGCCGCGAGGCTGCCCGCCCACGCCTGTTCGCCGGTACGATAGCGACGGCGCAACACCTCCATGCGCAGCAGGCCGCCGACCATGATGAGCAGCCACAGGCCAAGCCCTGGCCAGCCCTGTTCGCCCAGCATTTCGAAATAGGCGGAATGATAGGCGCGGCCCTGATCGGAGGCGAGTTTGGGCTGGTCGCCGGTCGCGCCCTTGTCCTTCAGGTCGTAGACGATGCGGTTCTGCCGGTAGGCGTCGAACCCGCCGCCCAGCGGGTTGTGCTGGGCGAACTCCCACGTCCATTTCCACACCGCGACGCGGGTGGAGGCGGACTCGTCGGCCTGGTAGCTGCCGATCGTGCTCATCCGCGCGGTAAAGGTGGCGGGCAGGAACGGCACCGCGACGAGCGCCAGCGCCGCCAGCGCCGACAGGTATAGCAGCCTGCGCTTCACTAGCCGCAGCGACAGCAGCGCCAGCAGGGCGATGCAGACGAGCCCGGTGCGCGTCGAGGTGCCGACCGGGATCAGCAGACAGGCGAAACCGAGCGCGATTGCAAAACCCTTCACGCGCCAGTCCGCCGGAAACACGGTCTGATGACGCGCCAGCCAGGCGATCAGCGGGATGATCGCGATCGCGACGGTGGAGATGGTCGAGCCTTCGTAGAGGCCGGAGTTGTTGTCGACCATCAGGTTGAGCTGGCCATAGCCACCGCCCGACGCCAGCGTCTTGATGCCGCCGACGATGATGATTGACGAGGCGGACAGCACCATGACCAGCAGCAGCGCCTCGATGCGCAGCCTGGTGCGGAGCGTCAGCGGCAGGAACGCGGCAAAGGCGAGCGCCTTCCACACCCAGTCCCACTTGTCGCGCGCCTCCAGCGGGAAATCGGCGGCCATCGTGGTGAGGCCGCAATAGACCAGCAGCAGGGCGATCATGATCTGGCGCGGCGCCACACGGACGTCACGCTTTGCGTCTGCGATCAGCCAGCCGCCGACCGCCAGCGCCACCGCGACCAGCGAGATCTGCAGCGCGTTGAGCAGATAATAGGTCAGCCGCTGCGGCGCGACGATGTCGATATAGACATAGACGAGCACCAGCAGGAACGGCCGACGCAAGCCAAGTCCGAACAGGGCCAGCAGAAAGGCGAGAAAGGCGAGGTCACGCACGCGGCGGACGTCCGGCGTCGGGGGGTGGCGGCTCGGTGTCGAGATCGTCGCGTCGCGCGAGCAGCCAGGCGGCGAGCAGGATCAGGCCGTGCGACACGGCGAGCGCGAAATTGTCGATCACTGGCCCGCGCTCCGCATCGTCGCCGCTTAGCGGGGCGGGGTTGCGGGCGCGTTAAGGACCCCGCGGCGGCCTGTCGCTGCGGCTGTTCCCTGTCATGGTGGGGCGATGTCGAGGCTTTCCGGCCGTGCCAATGCCCTTGCGCTGTTGCTGGCTATCGTTGGTTGGGCAGGTGCGGCCTGCGCGCGATCGGCGATGTCATCCGGCCTCGAGCAGTTGCGTGCGTTCTGGGTCCGGGCTGCCGCCGAGCCGCCATCGCCGCCGCAGCCGGGCAGGATCGTGACCCTTGGCGCCCGGGAGGTCGGGTGCGACAACGGGCTGAACTGTCGCGAGCCTGCGGACTTCATCGCTGCCCGGAACGATCAGAACGAGTCCGTTCCTCAACCCTGAACGTGGCGGTGATAGTCTCGAAATACAGAGCTGAAGGTGGGCCGGGGCTCGCTGAACCCCGGCCCGATCCAGGTTAGGCCGAGACCCTGGCGCGCGAGGCGGAATGGCCGCCGTTGCGATACAGGATGTCGCGGACGCGCTGGGCTTCGGAACCGCCGACATTGGCCGTCACGAGCACGCCACCGTTCTTCATGCCTGCGCCATAATATTTGGCGTCGTCCTCGTCCACGCCGTGCTTGAGCAGCACTTCGTTGAACGTGCCGGCAGTGGCGCCGACCGCCGCGCCGATCGCCATGGCTTCGGGCACCGCGGAGGCCGCGATCGCACCGAGTGCGGCGAGCGGGCCGACGCCGGGAATGGCGAGCGCCGCGACGCCGAGACCGGCGCCGAGCGCTCCGCCGCCCAGGATGCCGCGCAGCAGGTTGGTGTGCTCTTCGTCGGTGACTTCACCGTCGACATCGCGGGTGGTCATCGTGCGACCCTTTTGCGCGATGATCGACAGCGCACTGTCGTTGACGCCCGACTGGCGCAGTTCGGCGACCGCGCGTTGTGCCTCTTCATGGCTGTCGAACAGCGCGGAAGCGACGCCGCCGGTCGAACCCGACGTGGAGCCGTAGCTGCTGCTGCTGCTGCTGCTCGAACCGGTCGCGGCGGCGATGCCGCCGGTGCCACCGGTGATCGCATTGGCTGCGCGGTCGAGCGGCCCACGGTTGGGATCGTCATGACCGGTCATCGCGTTCGCGGCGCGATCAAGAGGGCCACGGTTGGGATCGTCGTGGCCGCGCAGGGCGTTGGCGGTACGATCGAGGGGGCCGCGGTTGGGATCGTCGATGCTCATGTGATTCTCTCCATTTACTCTACAGGGCCGATGGAGCCGCCGGCGACTGGCAGCCGCCAACAATCCTGTCTCGGTGCCGCCCTAACTCGCCACCCCGCGCGAATGTTCACGGCCGATGTGCGTTAATCGGGATTATGGTGGTGACCGGCTCTTAACGGTCGTCATGGCACAGCGGCGCCATGCGAATCCTGCACGTCCTCGACCATGCGCTGCCGCTGCAGAGCGGCTATACCTTTCGCACGCGCGCGATCCTGAAGGCGCAGATCGCGCGGGGCTACGAGGTCGCAGGGGTGACCGGACCGCGCCAGAAGACGGCGGCGAGCGGCTGGGAAGCGGTGGACGGCCTGCGCTTTTTCCGGACGCCGGCGCCCGGCGGCGAGCTGCGCGGCCTGGCGGCATTTGCGCGGAGCATCGCGGCGGCGGTCGACATGTTCCGGCCGGATGTGCTGCACGCGCATTCTCCGGTGCTGGACGCGCTGGCGGCACTGCCGGTGGCGCGGCGACGAGGGCTGCCGCTGGTCTACGAGATCCGCGCGTTCTGGGAGGATGCGGCCGTCGGCAACGGCACGGGGCGCGAGGGATCTTTGCGCTACCGCGCCACCCGCGCGCTGGAGCGCTGGGCGGTCGGCCGCGCGGATGCGGTGGCGGTGATCTGCGACGGCTTGCGCGGTGACCTGATCGCGCGCGGCGTGTCGCCGGGCAAGGTCACGGTGTCGCCCAACGGCGTCGACCTGACGCTGTTTGGCGCGCCGCCGCCGCGCGACGCGGCACTGGCGGCCGAGCTGGGGCTGGATGGGGCCGATGTGGTCGGCTTTATCGGCAGCTTCTATCCCTATGAGGGGCTGGACGACCTGCTCGCGGCGATGCCGGCGCTGGTGGCGGCGCGGCCGCGCGCGACGCTGTTGCTGGTCGGTGGCGGGCCGGCGGAGGATGCCTTGCGCGTCCAGGCGGCGGCATCGCCGGTGGCCGATCGCATCCGGTTCGTCGGGCGCGTGCCGCATACGGAGGTGGAGCGCTATTATGGGCTGATCGACGTGCTCGCCTACCCGCGCAAGGCGATGCGGCTGACCGATCTGGTGACCCCGCTGAAGCCTCTGGAAGCGATGGCGCAGGGCAAGCTGGTGGCGGCATCCGATGTCGGCGGTCATCGCGAGCTGATCCGGGACGGACACACGGGCACGCTGTTCGCGCCCGACGACCCTCCCGCGATCGCTCGCGCGCTGGCGGGGCTGTTCGCGGATCGCTCCGGTTGGGACGCGCGGCGGGCCCGGGCTCGCGCATTTGTCGAAGCCGAGCGTAACTGGGCGTCAAACATTGGCCGTTACGAGCCTGTTTACCAGCGGCTGGTCGAGGCCGCGCGAGCGAGTACCCCATGGTTGAGCCAATCCGCCCCCGCCTGACAAAGTCCGACCTGATCCGGCAAGCGCCCTTCATTGGCGCGGGCCTGGCGGGTGGGTTGTTCGCGCTTGGTGCGATCGCATTGCCGACCGCGTGGCTGGAGGATGCCGTGACCGGCAGCGCCATCGCGGCGGTGCTGACGGTCGCCGAACCGCCGTTGGGCGCGACGGCACGCGCGGTGCTGGCGCTGGTCGGCGGAGTCGCGTTCGCGGCGGTGACCTGGGCGGCGCTGTATCTGCTGATGGGACCGGGCGGCCCGCTCGCCGCCAAGAAGACTTCCGGTTCGGCGCGCAGGCAGACCCCGACGGTGCGGCGCGCCGATGCGCACCCCGACGCGCCGCCGCGCTGGCCGCTGTCGGCGACCGAACTGCCCGCGCCGCCGCCGCCGGTGGCGGTCGCACCGGTTCAGCAGGACCTGCCCGCCGATCTGGACATGCCGCTCGCGGCGTTCGATCCGGCGGCGGTGCTGCCCGTGCCGATGACGCCGTCGGAAGCGGTAAAGCCGCTGGCACCCGCGCTTGCACCCGGAGAGCGGATGGAGACCTTCGCGCTCGCCATTCCTGCGCGGCCCGCCCCGCCGCCATCCGACGAACCGCCGAGCATCGATGCGCTGCTGCGCCGGCTGGAGCAGGGCGCGCAGCGGCGCGTGGCGCGGGGATGAAACGGGTGCGGGGTAACCGTCGCTAAACCGCTTCATCCCGGCCGCTTCTGCTGTTAGCACCCCGGCAAAAGCCGGAGGACGCATGACCGACACCACGACCGCGCCGGAGCCCGCGCCCGACGCCGGTGAAACGCCGGCGTCGCCCTATGCCTGGTATGTGCTGGGCGTGCTGGTGCTCGTCTATGTGCTGAATTTCGTCGACCGGCAGATCATCACCATCCTGGCGCCCGATATCAAGCGCGATCTGGGGCTGAACGACGCGGATATTGGCTTTCTGTACGGCACCGCGTTCGCGGTCTTCTATGCGCTCTTCGGCATTCCGCTGGGGCGGCTGGCAGACAGCTGGAGCCGGATCAGGCTGCTGACGATCGGACTGGGACTGTGGTCCGCGATGACGGCGGCATCGGGGTTCGCGCGTAGCGGCGTGACGCTGGGCGTCGCACGGATGGGCGTCGGCATCGGCGAGGCGACCGCCAGCCCGTCGGCCTATTCGCTGATCTCCGACCTGTTCCCCAAGGGCAAGCGCGGCACCGCGCTCGCGATCTATTCGTCGGGGCTGTACGTCGGCGGCGGCGTGTCGCTGATGATCGGCGGCGGCGTGGTGCAGGCCTGGAACAACGCCTATCCGGGCGGCGGCCCGCTGGGGCTGGCCGGGTGGCAGGCGGCGTTCCTGGCCGTGGGCCTCCCGGGGCTGTTGCTGGCATTGTGGGTATCGACGCTGCGCGAGCCGATCCGCGGCCTGATCGACGGGCTGCGCACGCCGCCGGCCGAGCATCCGTTCCGCGACTTCGGGACCGAGCTGTTCGCGGTCATTCCGCCCTTCACGCTCGTCACCGCCGCGCGCCGTGGCATGAGCGCGCTGGCGGTAAACCTGCTGGCGGGCGGTCTGTTGACGGCAGCGGCGGTGGGGCTGATCCTGCTGACCGGCGGTTCGCTCGACCGGTTCGCGGGCAGCACGCTGCAATGGACGTGCATCGCGTTCGGCTATTACGCGATCTTCTCGTGGGTGACCTCGCTGCGGGTGCGCGATCGGCCGACCTTTGCGCTGATCTGGGGGTCGCCGGCGTTCCTGTGCACGATCCTGGGCTATGGCTGCGTGTCGTTCCTGTCCTATGCCTCGACCGCGTTCGCCCCCGTGTTCGCGCAGGACGTGCTGGGCGCGTCGGCGGTGGTGACAGGCGCGTGGGTCGGCGGCTTCGGCGCGCTGGGCGGATTCCTGGGCGTGATCATGGGCGGCCGGATGAGCGACGCGCTGCTGCGTCGCAACGGCGGGGGACGCATCCTGGTCGTGGTGTTCGGGCTGATCGCGCCGACACTGCCGATCTGGCTGGCCTTTTCCACGGTGTCCGCGCCGGGGGACAACGACTTCATCCACTTCGTCATCCTGGCGAGCCTCGCCAACATGCTGGCCAGTTCCGCGCTGGGCGCGGCGGCGGCGACCACGCAGGATCTGGTGCTGCCACGCATGCGCGGGGCGGCGACGGCGACCTTCTTCCTCGCCACCACGCTGGTCGGGCTGGCGCTCGGGCCATATCTGGCCGGCTATGTGTCGGCGACGACGGGCAGTCTGGCGACCGGCGTCAAGTCGGTGCTGCTGATCGTGCCGATCGGCCTGGCGCTGCTGGCGGCGGCCTACCGTCTGGTGCCGCTGGCCGCGCGCTCGGTGGTCGAGCGCGCGCGGGCGGCGGGCGAGCCGATCTAGGCGGGCGCGAACACCCCGCAGGCGATGCGCCCGCCGCTGTTGCCCGACGGATCGGTCATGAGGTCGTCGGCGGTGGCGTGGACGACCACGGCCCCGCCGTCCCCATCGAGCATGCCACCCAGCGTCGCGCCCGCCAGCGTCACGCCCAGCGTGCCGCGGCCGTCGTTGCCGACCAGCAGGTTGGGCAGGTCGCCAGCGTGCGGCCCCTGCGGGTTCATCGTGCCGTGCTTGCTGGCGGCCGGGTTCCAGTGCGGGCCGGCGCTCTCGAAGCCGGGCGCGTCGCAGCGGCCGACGGTATGGACATGCGCGCCGTGCGTGCCGGCGGGCACGTTGCGAACGTCGAGCGTGACGCGCACGCCGCCTGCGACTTCGGTCGCCACCGCACGACCGGCGGGCGCGCCGCTGGCGGTGAGAAGCTGCGCCGTGGCGATGCGGCCGCCGGGCAGGACGGCGCCGGTCATCGGCTCGGCCTTGTTGCAGGCAGCCAATACGACAGGGACGAGCAGCAGCAGGGACAGGCGCATGGAACGATCTCCGGTATTCAAGGTTCGAGCGGCCAACGCACGACCGGCTCATATGATGCACCCTCGCGACCGAGATGGCTTTGTAACAGGATCATATGTGGCAGCGTGAACGCCGGGCCGGCGAGGCCGGCGGTGGTCGCCAGCCATTGGTCGACCGCAGGATCGCGCATCGCGGCGCCGGACAGCCGCGCGAGCGTGACGTGCGGCAGGAAGGCACGTCGCTCGGGGCGCAGCCCCGCGCGGACGCAGGCGTGGTCGACCTTGCGATGCAATGCGTGCAAGGCATCATGAGGAGTGACGCCGGCCCATAGCGCGCCGGATCGGCTGCCCTTGTTGAAGGCGCCCGTACCCGACAGCCGCAAAGTCGGCGCGGGCGCGTGTACCTGCCCGAGTGCGGCCGCCACGTCCTCGCCGACCGACTCATCCACCTCGCCGATGAAGCGCAGCGTCAGGTGGAGCTGCTCGTCGTCCTGCCAGCGGGCGCCGGGCACGCCCTCCATCAGGTCCAGCAACTGTTCGCGGACATTGGCAGGCGGGCGTAGCGCGATAAACAGGCGGACGGGCATTCACCGCATTTTGAGGCTGCCCCCCGCACATGCAAGCGGCGCTTGAAACAAGCCCCGAACAAGCCGATATCGCAGAACATCCGACGCGCTTTCATGTCGGGCAAAGGAGTTTCGAATGGCCAACTGGTCTGACCCTCGCGCAAACGCCGCGCCGTTCGCGGCGTCGCTGGCCGGCACCCGCTCGGCGTCGTACGACGCGGGTCTGCGGTCCTACATGCTGTCCGTCTACAACTACATGGCATCGGGCGTGCTGCTGACGGGTATCGTCGCACTCGTCTTCGCCGCCTCCGGCTATGCCGCCATCGTGTTCCAGACGCCGCTCAAGTGGCTGATCGTCCTGTCGCCGCTGGCGTTCGTGATGGTGCTGAGCTTTGGCATCAACAAGCTGTCCGAAGGCACGGCGAAGCTGCTGTTCTGGGCGTTCGCCACCGTCATGGGCCTGTCGATGTCGACCATCTTCCTGGTCTATACCGGTCCGTCGATCGCGATCACCTTCTTCGCGACCGCCGCCGCGTTCCTGTCGCTGAGCCTGTACGGCTACACGACCAAGAAGGACCTGTCGGGCTTTGGCACGTTCCTGATCATGGGCGTGGTCGGGCTGATCGTCGCCTCGCTGCTGAACATCTTCTTCCAGTCGCCGGCGCTGAACCTGGCGATCAGCGGGATCGGCGTGCTGCTGTTCGCCGGCCTCACCGCCTATGACACGCAGCGCATCAAGGAGATGTACGCGCATGTCGCGGGCACCGACATGATGGGCAAGACGGTCATCATGGGCGCGCTGTCGCTGTACCTCGACTTCGTGAACATGTTCCAGTTCCTGCTCTCGTTCCTGGGCAACCGCGACTAACCCTCGCATTCACGATCGTGACGGAAGGCCCGGCGGGGAGACTCGCCGGGCCTTCTTCTTTTCAGGGAGGGATTATGCGGCTCGGGATCGAAGTAGAGCTCGACTATGCCGTGCCCGAACCAGCGGACGTGCTGTTGCAGATCGAGGTCGCGGCGCTGCCCGACCAGCGGGTCGAGGCGGAGGAGCTGATCGTCTGGTCGGACCAGCCGATCAGGGCCGAGCGGGGCGAGGAGGGCATCGGGCAGCGCTGCTGGGTCGAGGCGAAGGACCGGCTGGAGGCGCGATATCGCGCGACGGTGACGGTGGACCGGCCGCCGGTGACGCTGGCGGGGCTGGCCGCGACGCCGCCGCGGCTAGTGCCGACCGAACTGACCGCCTATCTGCTGCCGAGCCGTTATTGTCCGGTCGATCGCTTCGACGGCTTCGTGCGGCGCTCGTTCGACGGACTAGAGGGCGGCGACCTGGCGGCGGCGCTGGCCGACTGGGTCGCTCACGAGATCGAGTATAGCTGCGAGGGTACGACGTCCGACACGACCGCGCTCGACACGTTCGCCACCCGCGCGGGCGTGTGCCGCGACTATGCGCACCTGCTGGTGACCCTGGCGCGGGCGGGCGGCATCCCGGCGCGCTGCGTCGCGGCCTATGCGCCCGGCGTCGATCCGCCCGACTTCCACGCCGTCGCCGAGCTGTGGCTGGACGGGACATGGCACCTGGTCGACGCGACCGGCATGGCGTGCGCCGACGAGATCGCGCGCGTTGCGGTCGGGCGCGACGCGGTCGACATTGCGTTCATGACCGTGTTCGGCCGCGCGACGCTGCTGCGGCAGACGGTGCGGGTAGTGCGGCTGGCGTAGGAACGGGCACACGCCTTGCTCGTTGGGTATTCTGACGATCCATTCAGGAGCGAGATCATGCCAGACACCGCCGACAAGCCGCTCGACACCCTCTCCGACGCGGCGAACGCGCCAAGCGCCAGCAATCAGGAGCGCGACCCGCGTCAGGATGCCGGGCAGGACGCCTCCATGATCGCGCGGCTGGAGCGCGATCCCGAGAGCAAGGAAGCGCGGCTCGACATCGCGCTGGACGAGTCGATGGACGCCAGCGATCCGCCTTCCTCGACGCAGCCGGTACATAATACCGGCCCCGCCGCATCGTCGGGTTTCGACGAAGAAGCCGAGGCGAAGCTGCAGGGACTGAACTGAACTTCTGGACGACGACCCCAAGTCCTTCTCCGGCGGAAGCCGGGGAAGGACTTGGGGGTCTAGCATTGAGCCCGCCATTGCTCCTTCCCCGGGACGCCGGGGTCCAGTCCGCCGCGCGGGTCGCGCGTCCGCCGATCAGTGATCGCGCTTTGCCGCCGGCCCGGCCGACTGGGCCCCGGCTTCCGCCGGGGAGGCGCTCCCCGTATGTACGTTTGTGACTCAAAAGCCTCAGCTTGCCACATAACCTTCGCCGTCGACTCCTATCGCCGCATCCGTCGTTGCGGCGCGGCGGTTTTCATGATGCCTTGGTAAACGCCGGCTGACGCAGGCGTTCAGGGATTTGTTAACCATCCTGGCGCATGATCATCCGGTTCCGGCAATCTCGTGGGCGGGGTGGCAAGATGGCAAGAGTGAAGCAGGCCGAAGGCGTGATGACGCTGGCCGAGATGAAGGAGTTCGCAGGCTTCGGCGCCGCGACCCAACGCTATGTCCGCCGCGCGCTCGACATCGGGCTCGACCGCGAGGATGCCATGAGCCGCTGGTCTCGCGATGTAGTCGAGGCCGCCAGCATCCGCGCGCAGGCGCGCCTGTATCGCATGCTTCCCGAACTGCGCGAGATCGTGCCGGACGACAGCGGCCTGGACAGTGTCGAGCCGTTCCTGGCGCCGCTGATCACGCTGAGCGCCTTCGACCTCGGGCAGGGCCGGCTGACCAGCTTCGCCAGCTATCGCTTCCTGTACGAGCGGCTGATCGGGGCCGGGGTTCGCCCGTGGCTGCCCGCTGCGTTCTGCGCCGCGGCGGCCCTGCCGCATCTTCATCCCGAACTGCGGCGCAAGCTGCTGCAATCGATCAGCGAGGCGGCCGCGACGGCGTCGGGCTGGTCGAACCGGCAACCGGCCTTTTACCCCTATTGGGTGGAGAAGGTGGATGCGAGCGGGGCTTTGCCGGCTTGAGCTAGTCCCTCTCCCGCTTGCGGGAGAGGGATGGGCTAACGGCACGCCCGCCAACCCATTGCGCCACGGTCGGCCTGATCGAGGTGGAGGTGGTCACGGTGCGCGGCGTTGTAGTCGGGGGAAAGCACGGTGGCGTAGAGGTCGCAGGCACCGGTCCTGACCTGACGCAGGAATGTCGCTTCGGGGCCATCGCCCCGCCAATCCGCCAATATGGTCAGGCGACGCCCGTCGGCGAAGCGGAAGCCGGCGATGTCGATCGCATTGCCGGTGGCGTGCTCGCTCCAGCTTTCCCGGCCAGCGATGCGGCGGCAATTGTAGGTGCCCAGATGCTCGACGCGCGTGACCGCCGTGCCGAGATATTTTCGCGCGGCGGGTTGCACGACCGTCCATTCCCACATCGCCAGCGCGGCGGCGACGGGGCAGGCCTGCACCGGTTCGCGCGGGTCCAGCGCGATCCGGCGCGCGCCGTCGGTTCTCAGCCGCACTGCGGCCGTGTAGCCGCAGGACGGCCCGTCGCGGCGCGCGGTGAGGGGTTCGAAGCGAACGCCGGCGCGGGTCAGCAGCGCACGGCACGCTGCGGGGTCGTCGCCCAAGGCGGCCAGCTTGCGGCCGGTGAACATCCCCGGCTGTTCGCCCAGATCGAGCGGCGTCCAGGGCAGATCCTGCGGCCGACCACGCACGACCATCCAGAGCAAAGCTGCCGCCAGGACCAGCACCATCGCGACCGTCAGCCACCTGACCAAGCCACGCGCGCGCTTCATCAGCCGCGCGTGGCGCTGTTCATCGCCTCGCTGGTCACCGGATAGCCGAGCCCGTCAGGGATACACAGATGCGCCTGGCCATCGCGTTGCTCCACGAATGGCGTGATCGTGCGGACCGGGATGGCGTTCGCCTGGGCAGCCGCCTCGTCGAAGTTCGCGAACTGGGCGAGGCGCTCCAGGTTGCGACGCGTCGGATAGATGATCGTCACGCGGCCCGCGTCGGCGTCGGTCAGGACCTGCGCGGCGGTGGCCCAGAGCAGGCGGACATTCTCCGTGTCGTCGACGCTCGCGGCCGGCGCGTCGGCGGGCAGGCGTGCAAGGTAGAATTGCGTGTCGAAGATGCGCATGTGCGCGTGCGCGGGCAGCCAGCGAGCGAAGGGGGTGAGCTGGTCGAGGTCGAGCGTGGTGCCGGTCGCGGCGAGCGCTTCCCTGAACGACGTGCCGGCATGCAGCGCCGCGCGCAGCGACGCCAGCGCGGCCGGACCCGGCAGCGGGAAGAGGCCGATCGCCAGGCCGGCTTCTTCGATGGTCTCTCGGATCGCGGCGACGCGCCCCGCCATATCCTCGCGGTCGCCGCCCAGCCCCTCGCCAGCAAGCGACGCTGCCAGCTCGCGATCACCGGGGTCGACCCGGCCGCCGGGGAAGACCAGCGCCCCGCCCGCGAACACCATCGCCTTGGCGCGCTCTACCATCAGGATCTCGGGAGGACCCGTGGGCGTGTCGCGAAGGATGACCACCGTCGCGGCGGGAATGGGCTGATCGGGCATGACCGCTATGTAGGCACTGCCACAACCTTGGCTAGGCGAGGCAGATATCGTGTTGGAGCCTCCGGTGATTGCCGGAGCGGCGCGGAACCCGGCGGGGCGGAGGGCCGTTTTCCGGTCCGACGACGAAAGGGATGACGGAATGAACAGGAAAGCAGCCACGTTGGGGCTTGGAGGCGCGGCCATCGCTGCACTGGTAGCGTTCGTCGCCGCCGCGCGCGGCAGGCCCAAGGCGGTCGACAGTGCGTCGAACCGCGATGAAGACGTATCCAGAACGGCCACGAAGGCACCCGCCGACCATGCCTCGGCGGCGAACGGCCCGACGGGCCACGCCCCTGCACCGACGGGAGCGGAGGGCCACGCCGCTCCCGATCTTGCCGGCGGCAGCGGTCTTAGCCCCGACACCCGCGCGCCGGCGGCGTTCCGCCCCGACATGGACGCCCCGATGACGCCTGCGGAACGCGAGGCGCTGCGCCCCGCTACCGGCCCGTCGCCGAGCCTGGTCGCCGATCGCGGCGACAGCGTCTGACGGGGAGGGCGCGGCCTCTCCTGGCGAGTGCAACCTAAATGGACGGCGAGCCGTTACCGGTGCCTCAACGGGAGAAGTATCATGCGTATCGCCACCATCGGTCCCATTCTCGGTCTGGCCGCGGCCGCGACCATGCTGGGTGCCTGCACCACCTATGCGGACGGTGCGGACCCGCGCTATGCGAGCTATAGCGGCTATGACTATGACCGGCCCGATCCGACCTATAACGGCTATTATGCCGACCGTTATTATGTCGAGAACCGCCGCTATCGCGAGCGTCAGCTGTCGAGCAACGACCGCGTCTATGTCGGTCAGGACGGGCGGTATTATTGTCGTCGCCCGGACGGCACGACCGGGCTGGTGATCGGCGGCATCGCCGGTGGCGCGCTGGGCGCGGCGCTGACGTCGGGCCGTTCGGAAATCCTGGGCGTGCTGCTCGGTGCGGCCGCAGGCGCCGCAGCGGGTTCGGCGGCGGAGCGCAACAACCGTAACGTGCGCTGCCGGTAGGGTGATCGCCCCGGGATCGGTGTTTCCGATCCCGGGGCTCTGCTCAGGTCAGCGACGACTTGCGCGCGATCGTCTCCTGGTTGGGCTGCCCTTTGTCGAGGGTGTCGCTCGGCCGCCGCGCGTCGCCGTCTTGCTGATGCTCGGTCGACAGGTTCGGTTGCTCGGTCTCGGTGGTCGGCTTGATGGGCTCGTCGGTCATGCGCCTTCTCCTATCCATTCACGATCGTGCCGCCATTGGGGTGCAGCACCTGTCCGCTCATGTAGCTCGCGTCCTCGCATGCGAGGAACAGGAATGCGGGCGCGACCTCGTTGGGCTGGCCCGGTCGCCCCATGGGCGTGTCCTGCCCGAACGTTGCGAGCTTCTTCTTGCTCGCACCCCCGCTTGGATTGAGCGGCGTCCATATCGGTCCCGGCGCGACCGCGTTGACGCGGATCTTGTCCTTGATCAGGTTTTCGGAGAGCGACCGCGTGAACGCGGTGATCGCGCCCTTGGTTGACGAATAGTCGAGCAGCTCGGACGCGCCCTGGTACATGGTGACGCTGGTGCAGTTGATGACCGCGGCACCCTCCGACAGATGCGGGCGCGCGGCCTGAACCATGAAGAACATGCCGAAGATGTTGGTCTGGAACGTGCGCCGCAGCTGTTCCTCGGTGATGTCGACGATGTCCTGATCGGGGTGCTGCTCGCCGGCATTGTTGACCAGCACGTGCAGACCGCCCAGCTCGTTCACCACCTGCGCCACCGCGCGCTCGCAGAACGACTTGTCGCCGACATCGCCGGCGATCGTCACCGCGCGCCGACCCTCGTCGCGTACCGCCTGCGCCGTCTCCGCCGCGTCATCATGTTCGCACAGGTACAGGATCGCGACGTCGGCGCCTTCGCGTGCGAACAGCACCGCGACCGCGCGGCCGATCCCGCTATCGGCACCGGTGACGAGCGCAACCTTGCCGGTGAGCCGCCCCGAGCCCGGATAGCGCGGCCGCCATTCGGGCGCTGGATGCAGCCGGCTCTCGTGACCCGGCAGCCCGTCCTCGTGAATCTCGGCGTCCTTCCCGCTCATGTTCGCTCCGTTGATCGTGCTGGTGCCAAGCGCGTCACCAGCCGTCCGGGTTCCCGGCTAACCTGCGTCAATCCCGCCGGAATATGCGGAACCGCGACGGGTCACGCACGGTTAACGGCGCACAGTACACTCGGGAGAATGCACGCATGGCTGACGCTCCAGCCGCCGACGAGGCGCCGCCGTCGAGTTCGAAACGCTCTGCCGTGACCACCGCCGCCGGTGCCGCGCTGGGCGATGCGGGCGGCACGGTGATCGCCAAGTCGGTCACCATCAACAAGCCGGCGCCTGAGCTGTTCGCGTACTTCCGCGACTTCGCCAACCTGCCGCACTTCATGGAGAACGTCGTCTCGATCGACGTCCGCGACGACAAGACGTCGCACTGGGTGGTCAAGGCGCCTGCCGGCGAGACGGTGGAGTGGGACGCCCGGGTCACCGACGAGGCTGACGGGCAGTACATCGCGTGGGCGTCGCAGCCCGGCGCGGACGTCGAGAATGCGGGCCGCATCGAGTTCAAGCCCGCCGGCGCGCGCGGCACGGTGGTGACGCTCAACCTGGTCTACGATCCCCCCGTCGGCGTCGTCGGCAAGCTGATCGCCAAGCTGTTCCAGCGCGAACCCGCGATCCAGGCGCGCCGCGACCTCCGCCGCTTCAAGCAGCTGATGGAAACCGGCGAGATCGCCACCCCCGCCAAGAACGCCCGCGAATTCGAGGAGATGGGGCTGTGAAGGCGCTCACCTGGCACGGCAAGCACGACGTCCGCATGGACACGCATCCCGATCCCGGTATCGTCAATCCGCGCGATGCGATCATCAAGGTGACATCGACCGCGATCTGCGGTTCGGACCTTCATCTCTACGACCACTACATCCCGACGATGCAGTCCGGCGATATCCTTGGCCATGAGTTCATGGGCGAGGTGGTCGAGGTCGGTCCGAAATCGACGCTCAAGAAGGGCCAGCGCGTGGTGGTGCCCTTCACCATCTCGTGCGGCAGCTGCTATCACTGCGGCAAGCACCAGTATTCCGCGTGCGACAACGGCAATCCCGCCGACAATCAGGACATCGCCCAGACCGTCTATGGTCATCCGTCGGGCGCGCTGTTCGGGTACAGCCACATGACCGGCGGCTATGCGGGCGGGCAGGCGGAATATGTCCGCGTGCCGTTCAGCGACGTCGGCCCGATCGTTATCCCCGACGGCGTGTCCGACGACAAGGTGCTGTTTCTGTCCGACATTCTGCCCACCGGCTGGCAGGCGGCGGAATATGCCCAGATCGAGCCGGGCGATACGGTGGCGGTCTGGGGCTGCGGGCCCGTCGGGCTGTTCGCGGTGCAGTCGGCGTTCCTGATGGGTGCCGAGCGCGTGATCGCCATCGATCACTTTCCCAAGCGCCTCGAACTGGCGAAGCGCTTCGGCGCGGAGACGGTCAACTTCGAGGAGACGGCCGTCTATGACGCGCTGATGGAGATGACCGGCGGCATCGGCCCGGACGCGGTGATCGACTGCGTCGGCCTGGAGGCGCACGGCATGTTCGTCGACAACATCGTCGATCAGATCAAGGTCTCGGCGTTCCTGGCGACCGATCGCATCCACGCCATCCGTCAGGCGATCATCGCCTGTCGCAAGGGTGGGCGCGTGTCGATGCCGGCGGTCTATGGGGGCCTTGTCGACAAGTTCCCGCTCGGCGCGTTCATGGAAAAGGGGCTGACGCTCAAGACCGGGCAAACCCATGTCCAGCATTACATGCCGGCGCTGCTCAACGCGATCATGGAAGACAAGATCGACACCGAGTTCCTGATCTCGCACCGCATGCCGCTCGATGACGGGCCCAAGGGCTACAAGATGTTCCACGACCGGCAGAATGAATACACCAAGATCGTCCTGAAGCCCGGCATGGCCGCGTAGTTTCCCCTCCCGCTTTCGGGAGGGGTTGGGTGGGATGTCCCCTCCTCGGCTGACTTCTCGACAAGCCCCCCCAGCCCCTCCCGCGAGCGGGAGGGGAGCAAGAAAGAAGATCGTCATGCCCAACAAATTCGCGATCGTGACCGGTGCGTCGTCCGGTATCGGGCTGGAGCTCGCCAAGCTGGCACAGGCCGACGGTTACGACCTGCTAGTCGTCGCCGACACGTCGTTTGTCGATGCCGCCGCCGGGCTCGCGTCTGGTGGCAAGGTCGAGACGCTGGAGGTGGACCTGTCGACCTTCGACGGCGTCGACCGGCTGCTCGAGGCGGCGGGCGGGCGGCAGATCGACCTGCTCTGCGCCAATGCCGGCCACGGGCTGGGGCGCGCGTTCCTGGATCAGGAGCCGGCCGAGTGGCGGCACGTGATCGACACCAATGTGACCGGCACCGTGTACCTCATGCAGAAGGTGCTGAAGCAGATGGTCGCGCGCAATGCGGGCAAGCTGCTCGTCACCGGTTCTATCGCCGGCTACATCCCCGGCTCGTTCCAGGCGGTGTACAATGGCACCAAGGCGTTCGTGGACAGCTTCGTCGCGGCGATCCAGAACGAGATCAAGGATTCCGACGGCGTCACGCTGACCAACTTGATGCCTGGGCCGACGGAGACCGAGTTCTTCGAGCGCGGCGACATGATGGACACCTCCGTCGGAACCGACCCGAACAAGGAGGATCCTGCCGTGACCGCCAAGAACGGCTGGGACGCCCTCAATGCCGGCAAGGCCTATGTGGTTTCGGGCTGGAGGAACAAGCTGCAGTCGGCGATCGCGAACGTGACGCCCAACGCGGTGCTGGCGCAACGGCATCGCGGCATGGCCGAGCCGGGCACGGCGGAGGAGTGAGTCTGCTAAGCCCTCTCCCGCATTTGCGGGAGGGGAGGGAACAGGCGTAGCCTGCGGAAGGTGAGGGTCGTCTTCTTCGAGCGGCTAGAAGAAGACCCTCACCGCTGCGACTAGGTGCCTGCAAGTGCAGTCACCAAGTCTCGCTCCTCTCCCGCGAAGGCGTGAGAGGGCTTCAACTCGCCCGCCGCCCAGCATCCGCTCCGCCTCCACCCAGATGCAGTCGTTCGACCATTGCCCCTTTCAGCCTGATCGCGCTCCGATTGCGAGGGCGGGATCGGCAAGGCAGCGACTAGCTTTCGCGCCCAGGCCAACTCCTCGGGCGTCGGCGCGCGAACGCGGCGTTCGCCGCGGCGATCTGCTCCGGGTGAATCAGCGACTTGCCGGCGAACCCCAGCATCGCGATCCGCTACAGTGCCGGCAGGAACGGGGTCGGCGCGGCGTCGGGGCGGCACCGCATGTCCTGGGCCAGGTCGTTGGTCCCCGCTACCAGCGCGGTCAGCCCGTTCGCGTCGGCGGCGCGCGCGATGTCGGCCAGCGCCAGCACACCCGCGCAGGTCTCCACCATCGCCGACAATGCGATCCGGAGTTGTTCGATCCGTTCGGCGCGGGCGGCGCGCCCGGAAAAGACATCGTTCTCGTTAACCGACGAGTCTGACAGCGACTGGCGCGTGCGCTTCACCTCCCTGGTGACGACGACCTTGTTGCTGCGGGTGGTGGCGACCAGGCTGCCGGCCGCCAGGTCCAGACATGCGAGCCGCGCTGAATCGGCGGTCGCCGACCGGCATCGGGCGAGGTCCTCGACCATCGGATGGATCGCCGGCCGTTCCTGGGTGGCCGCGCCTGCTGCAAGTGCCAATCCGATCAACAAGGTCATTGCATGTCGTTCTCCACTGCCGCCCATGCCGCGATGGGAGAGGCCCGGCGGCAAGGTGTAACCGATCGGTCCAGTCGGCGTGTAGCGGCTATGCGGCCGCTCGTAGCCGGCCGGCAGCACGGATCATGTCCGCTGCCTTCTCCGCGATCATGATCGTCGGCGCGTTGGTGTTGCCGCTGACCAGTGCCGGCATCACCGAGGCGTCCACCACCCGCAGGCCCGCCAGTCCCCGCACGCGCAACTCGGCGTCGACGACCGCGAGCGCATCGTCGGCGGTGCCCATCTTGCAGGTGCCGACCGGGTGATAGATCGTCTCGGACGTCGCGCGCACCCAGGCGTCGATCTGTTCGTCGCTGACGACCTCCGGACCGGGCGCCAGTTCGTCGCCGCGATAGGGCGTCAGCGCCGCCTGGGCGACGACGCGCCGCCCGATCCGCACCGACTCGCGCAGAACGCGCCGGTCCTCCGGCGTCGCGAGGTAGTTCGCCTCGATCTTCGGGTCGGCGAAGGGATCGGCCGAGTGCAGCCCGATACGCCCGCGGCTCTCCGGGCGCAGCTGGCACAGGTGCAGCGAGAAGCCGTCCTCCGTCGCCTTCACCTTGCCGTGATCGCGCATGATCGCGAGCACGCCGTGGATCTGGATGTCGGGCCGCGACAGACCTTCGCGCGAGGGGATGAACGCGCCGGCCTCCAGGAAATTCTGTCGCCCCGGCCCGCTGCCGCGCAGCAGGTAACGCAGGCCGACGGTCAGCTGGCGCAGCCCACGCGTCACCGCGAAGACGCTCAGCAAGTCCTTGCTGCGCCAGTTCATGATGATGTCGAGATGGTCCTGCAGGTTCTCGCCCACGCCGGGCAGCGCGTGCACGACCTCCACGCCCGCTGAGCGTAGCCGCTCGGGATCGCCGATGCCGGACAGCTGCAGGATGTGCGGGCTCTGCACCGCGCCCGCACACAACATCACCTCGCGTGTCGACGTGGCGCTCTGCGGCCGGCGCCGTTTGCCGACGACGTAATCGACTCCCGTCGCGCGGCCGTTCTCGACGCGGATGCGGGTGGTGCGGGCGTCGGTGACGACGTCCAGGTTGGCGCGTTCCTGCGCTTGCCCGAGGTAGGCGGCGGCCGCGCTCCACCGCTTGCCGTCGGAAATGGTGAGATCATAGGGGCCGAACCCTTCCGGCTCGGCCCCGTTGAAATTGTCGGTGGTCGGGTAGCCCGCCTGTTTTCCCGCCTCGATCAGGGCGGAGAAGAACGGGCTGTCGCTCTCGCCGGCCGAGACATGCAGCGGACCGTCGCTCCCATGCCATTCGCCGTCGGCCCGGTGATGCCGCTCCAGCTTGCGGAAATAGGGCAGCACGTCGTCCCAGCCCCAGCCGGTCAGCCCGCGCTGCCGCCACTCGTCATAATCGAGCGGGTGGCCGCGCGCGTAGATCATGCCGTTGATCGCGGAGCTTCCGCCCAGCCCCTTGCCGCGCGGCCACCACAGCTTGCGGTCGTCGAGGTTCGGCTCGGCCTCGGTCCAGAAGCCCCAGTTCTGCGCGCTCTTCTGCTTGATCAGCTCGCCGACGCCGGCGGGCATCCGCACCAGCATGCTATCGTTGCGCCCGCCCGCCTCCAGCAGGAGCACGCGCGCGGCCGGATCCTCCGACAGTCGCGCCGCCAGGGTGCATCCGGCCGAGCCGCCGCCGATGATGATATAGTCGTAAGCGTCCATGGGGCTAAGCTCCTTCAGGGCTCGATGATCAGTTTGCCGATGTGCGTGGCTGCGGCCATCGTGTCGAACGCCGCACGCCAGTCGGCAAGCTTGTAGGTGGCGTGTACCCTCGGCCGGATGCGACCTTCGGCGGCGAGCGCCCAGACCGCATCGGCGGCGGCTCGCCCGGCGACGGGGTCGCGGCGGCCATATTCGCCCGCGCGGGCGCCGATCACGGCGAAGCCTTTGATGAGCGGGATGTTGGTCGGCACGCTGGCGATCCGGCCGGAGGTGAAGCCCACCACCAGCAGCCGCCCACCCCAGGCGATGCAGCGGGTGGACTCGTCGAACACGTCGCCGCCGACCGGGTCGAACACCAGGTCCGCGCCGCCAGCGGTCAGGTCCTTCACCGCCTCGCGAAAGCCGGCAGCGGGCAGGGTGGCGGCAACCGGGTATTCGCGCGCGACGATCGCGAGCTTGTCTGCCGATCGCGACGTCGCGATCACCTGCGCGCCCAACGCGTGCGCCAAATCGACCGCCGCGAGCCCGACGCCGCCGGTGGCGCCGTGGACCAGCACCCACTCGCGGGTCTGCATGCGACCCAGCGCCACCAGCGCTACATAGGCAGTCAGGTACGCCGCGCCGACCGCCGCTGCCTGTGCGAACGAGAGCGACTCCGGCACGTGTCGCGCTGTCGTGGCGTCCACCACCACGAGCTCCGCGAAGCTGCCCAGCCGCGTGCCCGCCACCACGCGATCACTGGCTGCGAACCCGCTGTCCGCGTCCGCCTCGATCACCTCGCCCGCCATTTCCATGCCGAGGGTGAAGGGAAGCGCCGGCTTCAGCTGATAGCTCCCGCGCGTCATCAGCAGGTCGGGGTAGTTCAGCGATGCGGCACGAACCCGCACGAGCAGCTGCCCCGGCGCGCGCATCGGTTCCGGCGCATCCGCGAGCGCCACGCCCGACAGGTCGTCGCTCAGCGTCGATACGAGCAACGCCTTCAATGGGCGGGCCGCGCGAGGATGCCGATCAGCTCCTCCATCAAGGTCGGCATGTGAAGGTGCGGTGCGTGCACCTTGCCCAGGCCCAGCATCATCAGCGCGTATGCCCTTACCGCGGCATCGTGGCGGGGGAACCCGCTCGCCTCGACGCAATCGGTCAGGAAGCCCAGCACGATCTCGTCGTGCCGCTCTACCGCCGCCTTGGCGCGCGCGTCGCTTTCCGCCCAGGCGCGCATCGCGATCGACAGCCGCGACAGCCCGCGCCGCCGCACGGTCTGCGCCAGCAGCCGGATGCGACCGACCGGATCGGCCTCCGCCTTGCGGATCGCCGCCACCAGATCGCCGACCTGCGCTTCCGCAAAATGCTCGGCGAGGCGACCCTGATAGGCATCGAAATCCACGAAGTGGTGGTAGAAGCTGCCCGTCGACACGCGCAGCTCGTCCGCGAGTGGCCGCAGCTTGAGCGCCCGCAGGCCACCACGCCGCAGTAGCGTCTGCCCCGCCTCCAGCCAGTCGCCCGGGCTAAGGTCGGGCGACCTGGCCGAACCGGCGATGCTTGACAGGGTGAAGGCCATAACGAATGTTATGCCGCAACGCCGCGCCGGTAAAGGTTGAAGGAGAGGCCATGCTGCACCCCGTCCGGCACGCCGAGACCATGCCGGATCGTGCCGCCTATGTCATGGCGGCGACGGGCGAGACGGTGTCCTGGGCCGAACTCGACGCGCGTGCCAACCAGGGCGCGCAGCTGATCCGGTCGCTTGGACTGAAGCACGGCGACGGTATCGCGGTGCTGATGGACAATTCAGCCCGCTATCTGGAGGTGATGTGGGCGGCCGAGCGCACCGGCGTATATTGCACCTGCATCTCGTCCAAGCTGACCGCGGCGGAGGCGGAATACATCGTCCGCGACGGCGAGTGCCGGTTGCTGATCGCGAGTGCCGGGGTCGCAGCGTGCGCGATCGCGCTCCGCCCGTTGATCCCGGATGTGGCCACGCTGATGGTCGATGGTGTGGCCGAGGGCTACTCCAGTTATGAAGCCGCGCGCGATGCGCAGCCCGCGACGCCGATCGCTGACCCGCAACCCGGCGGCATCATGCTGTACTCGTCCGGCACGACCGGCGTACCCAAAGGCGTTCGCCACCCGCTGCCCAACGAGCCGTTCGGCGAGAGCCCGTCCGTCCTCGTTCAGCTGGGCCGAGCGCTGTACGGCTTCTCGCCCGATATGGTGTATCTGTCGCCGGCGCCGCTCTATCATGCCGCGCCGCTGCGCTGGTCGATGGCCGTGCAGCAGCTGGGCGGCACGGTGGTGGTGATGGACCGCTTCGATCCCGAAGCCGCACTGGCCGCGATCGAGCGGTACCGCGTCACGCACGCGCAATGGGTGCCGACGCATTTCGTCCGCCTGCTCAAGCTGCCGCAGGAGGTCCGCAACCGCTACGACGTCTCGTCGCTGCAGTCGGTGTGGCACGCCGCCGCGCCATGCCCGGTGCCCGTCAAGCGGGCGATGATCGAATGGTGGGGGCCGATCATCGGCGAGTATTACGCCGGGACGGAAGGCAACGGGTTCTGCGCCATCTCGTCGCCCGAATGGCTGGAGCACCCCGGCTCGGTCGGTCGAAACCTGACGGCACAGACCAAGATCTGCGACGAGGACGGCAACGAGCTGCCGACGCGCAGCGAGGGGACGGTGTACTTCGCCGGCGGCAGCGAGTTCGCGTACCACAAAGATCCCGACAAGACCGCCGCCGCCGCGAACCGGCACGGCTGGACGACGCTGGGTGATATCGGTTGGGTGGACGAAGAGGGGTATCTGTACCTCACCGATCGCAAGTCCTTCATGATCATCTCGGGCGGAGTGAACATCTATCCCGCCGAGATCGAGAACCTGCTCGTCACCCACCCCGATGTCGCCGACGTGGCGGTGATCGGCGGGCCGCATGAAGAGATGGGCGAGGAGGTGATCGCCGTCGTCCAGCCGCGCGACATGGCCGAGGCGGGGCCGGCGTTGGCGGGGCGGCTGGATGCCTTTGCGCGCGAGCATCTGTCGCACGTCAAATGCCCGCGCCGCATCGACTTTCGCGCCGAGCTGCCGCGCCACGATACGGGGAAGCTCTACAAGCGGCAGTTGCGCGATGAGTATTGGGGAAAGACCTCGGCGTAACCCCTTCGTCACCCTGAACTTGTTTCAGGGTCCATGCGCGACGGCCGACCGCAAGGAGCGTCGCTGATGATCCGCATGGATGCTGAAACGAGTTCAGGGTGACGGCGGGCTACAACAACCCGTACAGCATCGTCAGGTTGAGGCCGATGATGACCGTCGCAATCGCCCAGGCCAGCACCTGAAGCCATTTGGGCGCGGCATATTCGCCCATCCACCTGGCGCTGCCGGTGATCGCCACCAGCGGCACGACCGCGAACGGCAGCTGCAGGCTCAGCACGACCTGGCTCAGCACCAGCAGCTGCGTCGCGCCCTTATCGCCCGTCGCGCCTACGACGATCACCGCCGGCACGATCGCGATCAGGCGGGTAATCATGCGCCGCAGCCAGACCGGCAGCTTGAGGTCGAGAAAACCCTCCATCACGATCTGCCCGGCGAGCGTGCCCGTCACCGTCGAGTTCTGCCCTGAGAGCAACAGCGCGATCGCGAACACCGCGCTCGCCGCGCCGACGCCGAGCATGGGGGTGAGCAGGCGGTACGCCTCGTCGATGTCGGCCACGTCGGTGCGTCCGGCGGTGTAGAAGGTCGAGGCTGCCAGGATCAGGATCGCCGCGTTGATGAAGAAGGCGAGGGCCAGCGCGATCGTGGAATCCACCGTCGCCCATCTGATCGCCTGCCGCTTGTCGTCGAACGCGCGCGTCTGGACGATGGAGGAGTGAAGGTAGAGGTTGTGCGGCATTACCGTCGCGCCGAGGATGCCGATCGCGAGGTACAGCTTGGCCGGATCGGTGACGATCTCCGGCGACGGCACCAGCCCGCCCAGGATGTCCCGGATCGCCGGCTGCGCGTGGATCAGCTCGAACACGAAGCACGCGCCGATGATCGCCAGCAGGCCGATGATGAACGCCTCCAGCTTGCGGAAGCCATAGCGTTGCAGCGCGAGGATCAGGAACACGTCGAGCGCGGTGATGACCACGCCCCAGGCGAGCGGCAGGCCGAACAGCAGTTTCAGCGCGATCGCGGTGCCGAGAACCTCCGCCAGGTCGCAGGCGATGATCGCGATCTCGGCCAACACCCACAGGCAGAACGAGACGGGTCGCGAGTAACGCTGACGACACGCCTGGGCGAGGTCCAGCCCCGCGCCGACGCCCAGCCGAACGGCCAGAGCCTGCAACACGATCGCCATAAGGTTCGACAGCAGGATGACCGACAGCAGCGTGTAGCCGAACGCGGAGCCGCCGGCGATGTCGGTCGCCCAGTTTCCCGGGTCCATATAGCCGACGGCCACCAGGAAACCCGGGCCCATATAGGCGCGCAAATTGCCGATCCCGACGCGACCGGCGGGCACGGGCACGCTGCGGTAGCTTTCGGACAGCGAGCGGCCGAACGGCGAGGGCGGGGTCATCGGCGCGCCTTGTGGTGCATGAGGGCTATGGTCACAACCCGGACCTAAATGACCGACATGTCGCTGTTGTAATGATGCCACGCGAAGATCGCCGCCGCGCCGCGATGCGGGCGCCATGCCTCCGCCAGTTCGCGCACCTGCTTCTCGGTCGGGCGCGTGTCGTGACCGAGCAGGCGGCCGACTTCGATCTGCACCGCCAGGTCGCCGGCGGGCCAGATGTCGGGGCGGCCCTCGGCGAACAGCAGGTAGATCTCCGCCGACCAGCGGCCGATGCCCTTGACCCGCACCAGCGCGGCGATCGCCTGCTCGTCGTCGGCAGGCAGCGCGTCGAGCGGCAGACGGCCGCTCGTCACCTCGTCCGCGAGGCTGCGCGCATAGCCTGACTTCTGCCGCGACAGGCCGGCGGCGCGAAGCTGCTCGTCGGTCGCGGCGGCGACCTTGAGCGGATCGGTCGCGTCACCGACCGTCGCGTCGAGCTTGCGCCAAACCGCGTCGGCCGATGCGACGCTGACCTGCTGACCCACGATCGTCCGCAGCAATGTCGCGAAGCCACGCTCGCGCAGGCGGGGCCCCGGATAGCCGACCCGCGCGAGTCCCGCCGCGAACGCCGGCTCCACCCGCGCGAGCGCATCCAAGCCGGCGCGGATCGCTTCGGCGTTCATGCTTGATCGCCCTGCGCGTGCGCGGCATGGCGCGTGCGACCAAATTCGGAGACTGTCATGCCCAAGCTTATCGTCGTCACGCGCGAGGGGGAAGAACGCGAACTGAATGGCGAGGCCGGGCTGTCGGTGATGGAGGTGATCCGCGATGCCGGCATCGACGAGATCCTGGCGCTGTGCGGCGGCAATTGCAGTTGCGCAACCTGCCACGTCCATGTCGACGCGGCGCATTGGGACAAGCTGAAGCCGATGAGCGAGGACGAGAACGACCTGCTCGACAGCACGTCGGAGCGCGACGCAACCTCGCGGCTGTCGTGCCAGATCCTGTTCGGGCCTTCGCTGGACGGGCTCAAGGTGCGGATCGCCGAGGAGGACTGACGCGCGCGGAAGGTGAGGAAACTGCGGCTACGTCTGCGGGAGAATCACTGACGAGGCATGGATCGCGCCGCGCGGAGGTCATCAAGCGCTCTTGCGTCATTCACTCGCAACAGGCGCTGTAGCAAGGGGGCCAAGGTCGGAAAGCGTGTCGGCTTGCGGCTCTCTGATCAGACTCGTCTTTGCTCTTGCTCAACCATCCGGCCTCGGCCAGATTTGCTTCGGCAAGCAAAGAACAAGAGGGGTATCGCATGTCCAGGTTCGTCAGGCTCGCCGTGATCGCTGCGGTGCCGCTGCTGATCGCGAGCGCTCCGGAACCCGCCGCGCCGAAGCTGGATACTGCCGCGCTTGCCGATCCCGGCGCGTTCCGACAGCCCCTGCTCTCCCCCGATGGTCAGCGCTTGGTGGCTCGCATGTTCAGCAACGGCCAGACCGGCCTCGCGATTGCCGAACTCGGGGCGAGCGGCAAGCTCGAGCTCATCAAGCTACCCACGGGCCAGGACCTGGTCGGCTATCGCTGGGCGGGCGATGGCCGCGTCCTGATCACCCTCGGCGGCAAGGTCGCGTGGTACGGCCAGGGAGAGAAGTATATTACGCGCATGCTGGTTTATGACCTGGCGTCCGGCGCGGTAAAGGCGGTCGGCCCGAAGGTGCAAGGCCTCCGCGGCGACGACGTGATCTGGGTCGACCCGGCCGGGCAATCGCTGCTGATGGTCAGCCAGCCCGACCAGTTCCACTACCCTTCCGTGTTCCGCGTCAACCTCGGCAGTGGCAAGGCGACGCTGGAACAGGGTCCGTACGACAACGTCTGGTTCTGGTCCGCCGATAACCAGGGCAATCTGCGCGCGGGCATCGGTATTCAGCAATATGGCTGGTTTGTCATGTACCGCCGGGGGGGCAAGGGCGGTTTTGACAAGTCGCCGCAAGTGTCGTGGGATGCCGACGACAATGTCGGCGGGTGGCGACTGATCTTCGACTCGGACGACGGCTACATCGTCGCCAACCGCGGCGGCCGCGACGCGCTCTACAAGTATAATTTCGCGACGCGCACGCTGGGCGAACAGGTGTTCGCCAGCCCGACCAACGACGTCAGTGACTATGACTACGATACCGCCACCGGCCAGCTGATCAGCGCCAGCTACACCGACGATCGCGACCGCATCGAGTGGTTCGAGCCGAAGATGAAGGCGATGCAGGCGACACTCGACAAGACCTTTGGCGCCAGCCGGCAGGCGTTCGTCGTCTCGCGCAACCGCGACCGAAGCCGGATGATCGTGTGGGCCGGGAGCGCCACCGACCCGGGCACTTATTACCTGTACGAGGCGAGGTCGGGAGCGCTCGCCCGGCTCGCCAAGGTTGCCGATAAGGTCGATCGCGCCGGACTATCCGCTACCCGCTACGTCAAGTACAAGGCGCGCGATGGACTGGAGATCCCTGCCTATCTGACGTTGCCGGTCGGGCGCGAGGCCAAGGCCCTGCCGCTGATCGTGATGCCGCACGGCGGCCCGTTCGGCGTGCGCGACAAGCTCCACTATGACGCGGAGGTGCAGCTGCTCGCCAATCGCGGCTACGCCGTGCTCCAGCCGAACTACCGGGGATCGGGCGGCTACGGCAAGGAGTTTGACGCCAAGGGCGAGGGGCAGTGGGGCCGCGCCATGCAGGACGATCTCGACGACGGCATGGACTGGGCCGTCGCCCAGGGGCTCGCTGACCCTAAGCGCGTGTGCCTCGTCGGCGCGTCCTATGGCGGCTATGCGGCGCTATGGGGTGCGACCCGCAACCCGGAACGCTACCGCTGCGCGGTCAGCTTCGCGGGCGTATCGGACCTGAAGGCGCAGCTCGACTATTCGGCCGACTTCTTCCTGTCGAAGAAGTCGCGCCGCAAGTTCGGCAACAAGGTGCAGGGCGACAAGGGTTTCGACCTCGCGTCCGTTTCGCCACTGATGCAGGTGGCGCGGCTGAAGGTACCGGTGCTGGTGGTGCATGGGGACCAGGACTCAACCGTCCCGCCCAAGCAGACGACGCAGTACGACAGGGCGCTGACCGCAGCAGGAAAGCCGCACGAGACGCACATCTATGCGGACGAAGGCCACGGCTTCGACAAGGCGGCCAATCAGAAGGATTATATGGATCGGCTCGAGGCGTTCTTGACCAAATACAATCCGGCCTAACCTTTGCCGCCGGCTCGCGCAGCGATGGCGAGCGAAGAGGGTGACTTCGCGTTCGCGCTCGGAACCGTGCCGAACTTGGTGTTGGCTGGGCCGAGGGGCGACGCCGTAGGTTGCTTCCTCGCCCGTTAGCCATGTCCGTAACTGGGCGTAACGGTCAGTGCCGACCAGCGGCGGAGACGTCTCCGCCGCTGGTCGTCCTTGCCGCCCCGTAGTTCCTGCGCCGATCCGACTTCGTACCCCACCGGTACCCCGGCCGCTCTTACGCGTCGGCAGGGATCAGGCTGTCTGTTCCGCGAGCCGCGACCACCCACCGGTAGAACGCGTCGATGATGTAGACCCGCGCGAAACTGGGATCGATCGTCACGCGTCCCGAACGCCCGACGCATTCGCGACCCTCGACGATGATCGTTTGGGTCAGACCGCGCTCGAGCAGAGAGCCGGGCTCGGAGCGGAACAGACGCGTAGCCAGCACTGGCTCTCGCATGACCAGACATGAGGCAAACGCCAGGGCGGCACGGTCGTCGGGAAGCCTCAGCCGATTGCGTATGCCTTCGCGCTGCTGAAAGCGGCTTTGCACCTTCGGGTCGGCCGTGATCGCCTCGGTCAGCTCGGCCTCAGTCGCGTAGGATTTCAGCACCATTTCGACGATTACGCCACGATCCAGCCGTGCTTCGCCGACCTCGGTTGTTGCGGTCGGCACGGGCGTCGTGACGTAACGGGTCGAGCGTTGGGGTGGGTAGCAACCCGGATGGGTTTCGACGATCCATCCTTGTGCAAAGCGGGCCTCTGCGCTGTTGGGCTCGCCGTCCACCACTTTGCGCACCCATGCGACATCGCTCGACTTCAGTGCGCATCGCAGGAACATGTCAGCGTTTTCGCGGGCGATCCTGCTGGGAACGATGGATTGATAGTCCCAGTAGACACCCGTGGGGAGCTTTTCCCGAGGTATCCGCAATCCCCTGACGATGATGTCGTCACTGGACGATGCGTCAGGAAGCGCGATCGGAGAGTTTGCGCGCTGGGCCGCGGCCGGCATCGCCGCCGAGATGGCAAAGATTAGCGCGAGACGGAACATGGCATTTCCTCGGCAGACCCGGACAGAGCGTATCACCAGACCCGAAGTTCGCAAATAGTGTCCGGCGGATCGGAAATTGCTGACGGCGGCCTGAACGTCGGCTGCTGGCGATAGCTGACATTTGCCACTTGCAGCCCTGGAACGTCCGCTTCCAGGTGGAGAGCGGACATCGGGAAGAACCGCGCTTCGCGCGTCGGCTTGTCGTGGGCGAACCCGCGGATCGCCAGGCGAATCCATTCAGCGTGACGAAAGAGCCGCCGTGGAACACCCTTGCCTATTATAGGTTGGCCGGATTGGTCTTAGTTTTGCGGGGTTGGCGTGTATCCTTTCACGAATGAGGAAGCCGTGAGCTTTGCGCTTTCCCGACGAACGATTTTGCGCGGCGCGGGCAGCGCGGCTCTTCTGGCGGCACTTGCGTCTCCCTCCTTCGCGCAAGCCGCGCCGGGCGGCTGGGAGGCGGCGATCCGCGCGGCGGTCCGGGGTGACCGGGAGATCGCCCGTTTCTATGAGGATCGCGGCTACCGGCCCTTGTGGCTGGACGATGGCAGGGTCGGTGCCGAGGCGGAGCAGCTGCACCGCCTGTTGGTCACGGCTGCCGCGGATGGGCTGGCTCCGGGCGCCTATCGCCCCGACGCGATCGTGGAGGCAGTGGAGCGCGCCGACACGGGATCGGCACGCGAACTGGCGCGGGCGGAAGCGCTGCTTTCCACGACCTTTGCCAATTACGTGCGCGACGTTCGCCGCCATCGCGACATGGGCGTCGTCTATACCGAAGCGCATTTCGTACCCATCGTGCCGAGCAGGACGGCCATTCTGACGAGCGCAGCGCAGGCTCCGGGGCTGCAGCGATATCTGGAGACGATCGGATGGATGAATCCGCTTTACGCGAAGTTGCGCGGCGCTCTGGCGAGCTATGGTGAGCAGCAGGACGGACCCATCGAGCATGTACCGGCCGGCCCGATATTGCGGCCGGGTTCGAACGATCCGCGGGTCAGGCTGTTGCGCCTGCGCCTGGGCCTGACGCCGGACGGCTCCTACGACGCGGCGGTGGCCAGCGCCGTGCGCTCGCTGCAACGCAGCCACGGGCAACCGGCCGACGGCACCGCCGGGCCGCTTACCCTGGCGCTGCTGAACCAGGGTTCGGCCGAGACCGGCGCTCTGCTTCGCCTCAATCTCGAGCGGGCCCGCGCATTGCCGGCGCAGCTCGGCCGTCGCTATGTTCTGGTGGACGCCGCGGCCGCGCGGCTATGGATGTACCAGGACGATCAGGCGGTTGGGTCGATGCGTGTCGCCGTGGGCAGGCCGACCGAACCGACGCCGATGATGGCGGCGATGATCCGTCACCTCACCCTCAATCCCTATTGGAACGTGCCCCCCGATCTGGCCCGCAGCCGCATTGCGCCCGGCGTGGTGCGAGGAGGACCGCAGCATCTGCGCGACCTGCGATACGAGGTCCTGTCCGACTGGACCGAGGGCGCCGCCAAGGTGGAGCCGGCCTCGATCGACTGGCAGGCGGTGGTCGATGGCCGGCGCGAGGTGCGCCTTCGCCAGCTTCCGGGCGCCGGCAATTCGATGGGCCGGATGAAGTTCATGTTCCCCAACCAGCTCGGCATTTATCTGCACGACACGCCGGACCGGTCGCTGTTGCGGGAAGAAGCCCGGCTGGTGAGTGCCGGCTGCGTTCGCCTGGACGATGCGCCGCAACTTGCGCGCTGGCTGTTCGGTCGCGTGCCCGTCGCGCGCGGCAGCACTCCTGAGCAACGGCTCGACCTGCCGGAGCCGGTGCCCGTCTATATCACCTATCTGACGGCGGCTCCGGAGCCGCACGGCGTCGCCCTGCGACCGGATGTCTACGGGCGCGATCCGGCCCAGCTCGCCGCACTCGCCCGTTCTGCCGGGCAGCGGCGGCGGCGGTACTGACTGCCAACGAGGTAACGGCGCCACCCGGAGGAGCCCGAGCGGCGCCGTCACCTGTTTGGCATGGCTGACCGGAGGCTTAGCCGCGCTCTCCGCGACGCGCGACATAGCCCGGCTGCTGATATTGTTGCTGCGGCGCGCCCTGGTAGTAGCGGCCTTCACGCGTGTAGCCGTCGACGCAGCCGTCATTGTTGCTGTCGGCCCACAGCGCGCCGGCGACGCCGCCGACCACCGCACCCGCAAGCGCGCCTTCGAGCGTTCCAAGCCCGGTCGCCGCGCCGATGCCGGCACCGCCGATGCCGCCGAGAGCCGCACCGCCCGCCGCCGTGCCCAGCACATTGGTGCAGGCGCGACCGGTCGAGGCGTCATAGCCAGCCGGCGTGCCGCGGTAATATTGACCGTTGCGGCTGTATCCGTCGGCGTAGCCATCACCGTTGGAGTCGGCCCAGACCGCACCTGCGAGGCCACCGATCCCGGCACCGATAGCGGCACCAGCGATCGTATCGCCCGCGAGCGCGCCGACGCCCGCTCCGACCACACCGCCGACCGCGACGCCGGTTCCCGCACCTTCCAGTCGCGCCTGATCGGCGGTGGTGGCGCATGCACCGAGCGACAGGGAAGTCGCGGTCAGGAACATCATCAAAGGTTTACGCATGTCATACTCCCAAGGAACGCAGCGACACGGGTCGGCCGCGGGGATCGCGAACGACGGAACTGCACTTCCGAGAACGTGACGATGCCGCAACCGTTCCGCTTTCCCCGAGCCGATCGCCGCGAGGGCGGGTCATCGCCACTGCCGGGCGTACTGACCGCGCCTCGCCGTCGTCATCCCCGCGCCGCCACCGCATACAGCGCAATCGCAGCCGCGTTGGAGACGTTAAGGCTCTCGACCTTTCCCGAGATCGGCAGTTTCGCCAGCTCGTCGCAGTGCGCGGCGGTGTTCTGGCGCATGCCTTCGCCTTCCGCGCCGAGTACGATCGCGATGCGCTGATTGCCCATCACCTGCGCCAGCGTCTGCGGGGCGGCGCCGGTCAGGCCGATGCGCCAGAAGCCGGCTTCGGCGATCTCCTCCAGCGCGCGGGCGAGGTTGACGACGCGGACCCACGGCACCGTCTCCAGCGCGCCCGACGCCGAGCGGGCGACGGTGCCGGACTCGGGTGGCGAGTGGCGGTCCTGCGTGACGATGCCGAGCGCGTCGAACGCAGCCGCCGAGCGCAGGATCGCGCCGACATTATGCGGGTCGGTGACCTGGTCGAGGATCACGAGGGGCCGCCGATCGTCGCGGCCCTCCAGCAGCAGGTCACCCAGCCAGATGTCGTCGAGCGGCTCGACCTCTGCCACCAGGCCCTGGTGCGGCGCGTCGCCGGGGACGAGACGGCCGAGATCGGTGACCTCGGCGAAGGTGACGGGAAGGGTGCTCGGCAGGTCGAGCGGGCCCAGCGCCTCGCGGGTGCCCCATAGCTTCAGCACCGAGCGGTTGGGGTTGGCGAGCGCCGCGGTGACCGCGTGGCGACCCCAGAAGCGGGGACGCGCCGCAGTGCCGAGCGACGGACGGTGGCCGCGACGTTTCATGCGTAAATCCTGCCCGGGACGGGGACGTGGCAGCCGCTTGCGGCTGACGGAGGGGGCGGGCAATCGAGGGCAGCGCCCTTGCGGCCTACCCCCTCCACCACTCGCTTCGCGAGCGGTGCCCCTCCCCGTCGCGGCGAGGATTTCAGGTCAATCGTCATCGGCGGGGTACGCGAACGGATCGGTGGTCACCGGCTTCTGCGGCACGGGCGGTCTAGGCAGCGTGCGCTCGGCGTTGGCGGCGCTTAGCAGGACGTGGGCGAGCACCATCGAACCCTGGCGCATGTCGTCCGCCTTCAGGTGATCGAACGTGTCCACCGAGGTGTGATGGATGCGCGGGAAGTAATCCAGCGGGTCCTGGATGAACTGGAATGCCGGGATGCCGACCTGTTGCATGAAGACGTGATCGGTGCCCCCGGTCGGCTGCACCGCCACCGTCGTCGCGCCCATCGAGCTGAATGGGGCGAGCCACTCGCGAAAGGTCGAGACCACCGCCGGATTGCGCTCCGCGTACAGGCCGCGCAGCTTGCCCGAGCCATTGTCGATGTTGAAATAGGCGGTCAGCTCGCGATGGCCAGCCAGTGGCGTGATCGGCCAGCGGTTCGACCAGCCGTAATAGAGCTTCTCGCCGGTCAGCTGCGGGTCGGATGTCGACCCACGCCGCGCGAGGTGGCGCTCGATATAGGCGAGGCTGCCGAGCAAGCCCTGCTCCTCCGCCGCCCACAGCGCGAACTTGATCGTGCGCCTGGGCCGCGCGCCTGTCTTGGCGAGGATGCGCGCGGCTTCCATGATCATCGCCGAGCCGGCGGCATTGTCGGCGGCGCCGTCGGCCGCGACCCAGCTGTCGAGATGCGCGCCGGCCATGACATAGCCCGCCGCCGGGTCGGTGCCCCGGATCTCGGCGATGACGTTGTACGCCTGCGTGTCGGCGTCGTGGAAGCGCACGTCGTGGACCACCTCCAGCGTCGGCGCGGGGCCGACCTTCGCAAGGCGCGCCAACCGGCGGTAATCCTCCGCCGCGATCTCGATGCCCGGCATCGACGGCGTCTCGCCGACCGCGAACTGATAGCCTTCGCCCGTCACCAGCTTGCCGTCGCGGTACGACTTGGTCGCGAAGGCGACCGCACCCTCCGCCTTGAGGAACGCGTCGAGCTTGCGCGCCCAGTCGGCGCGCTTGAGCCGGCGATCGGCGGCGGCGGGATCGTAGCGCGGCTGCTGGAACTGGTCGAGCTTCGACAGGTCCTCACCCGTCAGCCGCTTGAAGTCCGGCGTGGTCGGCTCATCCCCGGTGCCCGGCTGCGTCACCATGACGATCTTGCCGCGCAGCTGCCCGCGCCATTTGTCGAAATCGCGCTCTCGCACCATCGGCGCGACGATCACGGGGGCGACGAGCGCGCCGGTAGTGGCCGGGGTCCAGGCGATCGGGATGGTCGTGAGCTGCACCGTGCGCGGTGTCGTCATGCGCACGCTGGAGCGCTCGATCGACCAGCCGCGCCCGAACTGGAAACCCTCCTTGCGGACGTTGGTCAGACCCCAGTCGGTGAACCTCTTCGCCGTCCAATCCTCCGCCACGCGAGCCTGCGGCGAGTTGGTGAGGCGCGGCCCGATCACGTCGGTCAGATGCTGCGCGGTCAGCATCACCTGGCTCTGGTTGGTGCCCTCGTCGATGATGCCGTTGATCGCGGTGCGGTCCTGCGCGATCGCGGGCACGGCGACTAGCATGGCGGCAGTGGCGAGCAGCAGACGACGCATCGGGTTCCCCTCTTGATTATGAAGAGGCTGCTATGCGGACACGCGACGCGCGGCAACCTCCTTCGTTGACATGGTGTGGGCGCTTCGCCATTGAGCCGCCTCGCCAAAAGGCGGCCGATCCGGACAGGTGGCCGAGTGGTTAAAGGCAGCAGACTGTAAATCTGCCCGTGCAAGCGTACGCTGGTTCGAATCCAGCCCTGTCCACCATCATGCAGGCAATGGTCGAACCGACAGATCGAGCGATATGCTCGCCGGCCGGAGGCCCCGCGCGCGCGGCCGGACGCCGGAATGGCGATTCTTTAGCGGTTCAGCGCGGATGTGGAGCGGGTGAGGGGAAACTGATCCCGAGCGCAGCCCGGCAGGGCGTAGCGGCCTAAAGCGAATGAGGGTTCGGTACTCGCTGCGAAGGTGGAGCGGGTGAAGGGGATCGAACCAAGAGCGCAGCCCGGCAGGGCGGAGCGACCCCAAGCAAATGAGGGTTCGATACTTACGGCGAAAGTGGAGCGGGTGAAGGGAATCGAACCCTCGTCGTAAGCTTGGGAAGCTTCTGCTCTACCATTGAGCTACACCCGCGGACCGGTTGGCGACCAGATGGCATAGTCATGGCGTTCCGGTCAACGTGGCCGTGTCACTCGCGCGGATCGGGAACGCCAGCGGCGGTCGAGCCGTTCCTGCGCGCATGTCCCGAGCACCCGTCGATCCCGAACGCCCACGCAGCGGCAGACCCTTCGACAGGGCCGATGGCTATTCGGGTCAAGGCTACACCGCCGATGACGAGGTCGCGACGGGTGGTCGCGGCGGCGGTGCGGCGATCACGCCGGAAGCAGGAGACCTGCCGCCCGACGCAGGGCGACGGGCGTGGACGGACCCACGCACGGGCGAAGTCCATGGTAGCGGTACCGGCATCGGTGGCGGCAGTCCCGGCGAGGACTTCGACAGCAGCGGCGCGTCGGGCGACAGCTATCCCGTCACCGGCGGCGAGCACGAGGAGGGGGATGGCGGGGGGCAGGCCTGACCCCCGCCACCCGCGCTCACGGCCGCAGCGCGCCGGCCACCATCTCGCCCACGGTCGCGTGGCCCTTACCGGTCAGATGCACCCGATCGGCCGAGTACAGACCCAGCGGGTCGACCGTTCCCGTCGTCGCCGCGTCCGGCAGCCGGCCCGACAGGTCGATCACGGCCACGCCGCTTGCGCCAGCGAGACCGACATCCGCATCCGCCACCGCGTACGCCGCATCGACGTAGGCGCGCCACCCTATCGGCTGCACCGCCACGTCGCCGCGCCGCGAATACATGATCAGCGCGACGCTCGCGTTCGCCGCCTGAGCGCGGATGCTGGCGATGATTGATGTGAGGTTGGCGCGGAACGTCGCGATCGGCGTCTGCGCCTGATAGTCGTTGGTGCCGAGCGCGATCGTCACGAGCTGCGGCGCGATCAGCCCGAGCGATGCCCAGGTGTTGCTCTGCGCCGCCGCGAATT
>NZ_JAQGLJ010000115.1 GCF_028292945.1 Sphingomonas bacterium
AATACCGGCCACCGCCCCCGCCCGACGCGGCGTCACCGCCTCGCCCATGAGCAGCGCCGAGATCAGCAATGCGGTCGCCATGCCGGTCTCGCGCAGCGCCGCCAGCGGCGCGGTTGGACCCAGAGCAGACGCCCACAGCGCCAGGCCATAGGTGACGATCGCGTTGACGACCGCGTGGATCGACCCGGACGCGATCATCATGGCGGCGGGAACGGCAAAGGACATGACCGGTACGTAGAGCACCGCTTCCCGCGCAGCTAATCGTCGAGGAGGCAGCCCTCAAGGAGCGCCGGGAGCGGCGCGTCGGCGGGCAAGTTGCGCCCTGAAGCGGCATGGTATCTCAGAAGTACGGCGCTTAGCTGTTCGGGCTCCGCGGGTCCGTAGGTCGGCTCGATAGACACAATGTCGCCATCGCTGCTGATCGCGAAAGGCTCGCCCTCGGGTCCGAAGGCAGCCGTGTAAACGCCATTAGCGACATCGACTGCTTCCAGGTGCCTGACCGCAGCGCCGAGCGACGAGAAGAACAGCGCGGGTTCGTCTGCGGCGACGATGAGCCTTTTGTTGGAAGTCACGTTACCAGCCTTCGCAGCGTGTCGATCCGGTCCGCCTCCGCCGCCGGCTTGTCCGTCCTGATCCGCGCGATTCTCGGGAAGCGCATGGCGATGCCGCCCTTGTGGCGGGTGCTGGTGTGGATCGAGTCGAACGCGATCTCCAGCACCATGGTCTTTTCGACCTCACGGACGGGGCCGAAGCGGTTGAGCGTGTGGGTGCGGACGAACTTGTCGAGCTGGGCGATCTCCTGGTCGGTGATGCCCTGATACGCCTTGCCGACCGGGAGCAGCTCGCCGTCCTCCGTCCAGCAGCCGAAGGTGTAGTCGGAATACCAGCTCGACCGGCGGCCGTTGCCGCGTTGCGCGTACATCATCACGCAGTCGGCGGTGAGCGGGTCGCGCTTCCATTTGTACCATAGGCCTGCCCGGCGGCCCTGGACGTAGGGCGAGTCGCGGCGCTTTAGCATCACGCCCTCGATCGCCGCGTCGCGGGCGCCGGCGCGGATCGCCTCGAGCTCGGTGAAGTCGCTCGCCTCGATTACTTGGCTGAGGTCGAAGCGCTCAGGATCGAGCTGGCCCATGAACACCTCCAGCCGCGCGCGACGCTCGGTCCAGGGCAGCGCGCGAACATCCTCCGCGCCGTCGAGCAGGATGTCGTAGAGGCGGACGAAGGCGGGGTAGTCGGCAAGCATTTTCGCGCTAACAACCTTGCGCCCGAGCCGCTGCTGAAGCGCGTTGAAGCTTGCCGCGCCGCCTCCCGATTCTTGACTGCCCTGGAACTCGCCCTTCACCAGCAGCTCGCCGTCTACCGCGCCGGGGGTGGAGAAGGCGCTGGCGACATCCGGAAAACTGCCGGTCACGTCGTCGCCGGTGCGGCTGTAGAGGCGGGTTTGGCCGGCGACGTGGACGATCTGGACGCGGATGCCGTCCCACTTCCATTCGGCCGCGTACTCGTCGAGCGACACGCGCGCGTCCTCCAGCCCGTGCGCGAGCATGAAGGGGCGGAACACGGGCACGTCGGCGGGGGTGGGCTGCGGGGCGTGGCCCTCCAGCCATGCGAACAGCGACGCGTAGGGCGGGTCGAGGCCGTGCCACAGCTCCTCGATCACCTCGACATCCTGCCCGAACGCCTGCGCGAGCGCGGTCTTGGCGAGCCGCGCGGACAGGCCGATCCGCGTTTCGCCGGTCGCCATCTTGAGCAGCGCGAACCGCTCCTCCGCGTCGAGCCGGTCGAGCATGTCGGCGAGCGCGGCGGGCGCGTCCGAGCGCGACAGATGGCGCAGGCGCTCGACGGCCTGCGTGATGGAGAACGGCCCTCCTCCGTTCGTGTCGAGCGAAGTCGAGACACCATGTCCCCAGACTTCGCTCGGGACGAACGGCGGTTTGTTCGCGTTCACCGAGACGAACGGAGGGTGGGGCGCGGGCCAGAGCAGCGCCACCGTCTCGGCCGTATCGCCGACATAGTCGCGGCTCATCCGGAACAGCACCGGATCGACCCGGCTTTCGATCAGCGCGCGGATCAGCGCCGGTTTGACCGCCGGCAGGTCGAGATCGCCGGTCAGCGCCGCCATCGCCCAGCCGCGATCCGGGTCGGGCGTGGCGAGCAGATAGTCCGCCACCAGCTTCAGCTTGCCGTTGCGCCCGCGCGTGTAGATCAGCGAATCGAGCAGGGCGGCGAAGGCGTGCATGGGAGGAGATAACGCGCCGTCGGAGCCGTGGTGCCTTCGGAGCGCGTGACGAGGCGAACCCACGACCGGCCCGCCGACGCCTGCGCTAAAGCACCATCGGTCAACCTTTCAGAGATTTAACGCGGCAATGGAACTCACCGCTGGCATCCTTGGCAGTTCGAGGAGGGGTCCAATGAAGAAGCGGTGGGTGTTGGTGGCTGTTGCGCTGGCCGGATGTGACCAAATCCCAGGCACGAGCACCTACAAGATTGCGCAAGCGCAGCAGGAGGCGGCCAAGGGCCTTATCGATCCGTCCTCCGCACAGTTCCGATCGGTGCGCATGGGCAAGGACGGCGATGTCTGCGGCGAGATCAACGCAAAGAACCGGATGGGCGCGTATGTCGGCTACTCGCGTTTCGTCGCGACCGCGACTGACACGCAGCCGAGCGGCTGGCTGTCGCAGATAGACCCTCAGTTCGACCCCAGCGATGAAGCAAGCGCAAATGAACTCTGCTCCTCTATGCGGTCAAACAGCTATTCCTCGGCCGCATCGACCGCGTCAGCCTGTGAGCGCGCGCAGGAGCAAGGTATGAATCGGCTGATGCAGAAGCTGTTCGACCAAAGTCATGGCAGAGCGTGCAATTGAGCGCAGCCCGGCGTTCTGTCCGATCCTTTAACCTCGATACCGGAGAGAATTGATGCTCGTCGCCTTGCTATTGGCGATCCTGAACGATGATGGTCG
Source organism: Sphingomonas bacterium (assembly GCF_028292945.1). Taxonomy (GTDB): domain Bacteria; phylum Pseudomonadota; class Alphaproteobacteria; order Sphingomonadales; family Sphingomonadaceae; genus Sphingomonas. The sequence goes on from NZ_JAQGLJ010000115.1 coordinate 2,961, forward strand.
TGACGTTGGACGAGGATGGACGCTGTTCAAGAACGAGGACGATTGCGCTCTGGTGCGCAGCTATGAAGGTGACACGCTACTGCGCGTGGCTTACACAGACGGGCTGAACGACGGGTATGTCACCATCGCCGACCCGGCCTTCAAGTCCATCGAGCAAGGCAAAGAGTATAAGCTCAAGCTGATATTTGTTAACGGCAAGCGGCTGGATGACGGATGGGGCGAGGTGACGGGGCACGGGTTTCGCAAGGACGATCTCACCGGCGTATCGTTCAAGCTCAGCGGCGATACGTTGCTGAACGACATCGCCAGCAACGCGCTGCTCGGCATATTCAGAGATGACGTGGTGGTCGCGAGCCTGCGGCTTGACGGTTCCGCAGCCGCCACGACCGAGCTGAAGGCGTGCGCGCGCGAAGTTCAGCGAGAAAACCCGGCCGATCCATTCGCAAAATAACGCGTGGCGTCACCGGCTACGATCGTAAGCCTTCAGTTCATACGCGATCGACGCCTCGACCAGCCGATCCCACAGTTCTGCGAGCACCACCTCCGGCACTCGGGCGTCACGTGCGAGCGCGCGGACATTAGCGATGACCTGCGCCTTTCGGGCCTCGTCGCGCACCGCTTCCCGGGTCGGCTTGATGCGCGCGGCGGCGTCCATGTAGGCGAAGCGGCGGGCGAGCAGCGCCACCAGCTCGCGGTCGACCTGGTCGACGCCGGCGCGGACCTGCGCCATCGTCGTGCAGTCGGGGCCGGCGGGAGGCGTGTCCATGCGCGCCCGCATAGCCGCTCGCGGCCGGCTGTCCACCTTGACCGCGGCAGGCCCGTCGGGTAGGCGCGCCGCTTCGCAATCGCCCCTGCACCCCGGTGAAGCAGGTGGCCCGCCCTTGATCCACGATCGAGCAAGCGGCGCGGAACCGGGATAACCTGCCCTCCCGACCCGCTCTTGGACGTGGAAGGCAGCAACGTCGTTCGCAAGATTGAAGGATTACCATGTCGAAGCGCGCCAGTGCCAAGTACAAACTCGACCGCCGGATGGGCGAGAACATCTGGGGTCGGCCCAAGTCGCCCGTCAACAAGCGTGAATACGGCCCCGGCCAGCACGGCCAGCGCCGCAAGGGCAAGGTCTCCGATTTCGGTATTCAGCTGCGCGCCAAGCAGAAGCTCAAGGGCTATTACGGCGACGTCACCGAGAAGCAGTTCCGCGCGACCTACACCGAAGCTGCGCGGATGAAGGGCGACACCAGCCAGAACCTGATCGGCCTGCTGGAGCAGCGGCTGGACATGATCGTCTACCGCGCCAAGTTCACGCCGACGATCTGGGCCGCGCGCCAGCTGGTCAGCCACGGCCATGTCCGCGTCAACGGCACCAAGTGCAACATCGCGTCGCGCCGCTGCTTCGTCGGCGACGAGATCACGCTGGGCGACAAGGCGAAGGAAATGGCGCTGGTGATGGAGGCGCAGAGCCTCGCCGAGCGCGAGATCCCCGAATACGTCGTCCCCGAGGGCACCGCCAAGGTCACCTTCAGCCGCGTGCCAACGCTGGACGAGGTGCCCTATCCGGTGAAGATGGAGCCCAACCTGGTGGTCGAGTTCTACTCGCGATAAGCGAGTAGAAGAGACCAGCAGGGTCGGTTCGGCCGGCGGCGCTACAGCGGCGTTCGACGTCACGGGATTTACTCCCGTGACGGGCCACCGGAAGAGAGGGGCGGTCCTGCGGGGCCGCCCTTTTTGCGTCGGGCCTGAGCCAAAATGCCCGTCATGCTGAACTTGTTTCAGCATCCATGCGAGACATCGGCGTCATGTCGGACCGCGAGCGCATCGCGTGGGCCCTGAAACAAGTTCAGGGTGACGGTTTTTCCGCTGACGTCGCAATGTTCCCACCGCCCACCGCACCGCCCCAACGCTCCGCCGCAGCGACACTCACCCGCCCATGCGGTTGATTTGACTTTAACACTTGTCCCCCACAACCAGCCGGCCTGCGCCGGGGGGACGGCGAGCCTTGCCGGGTGCGCTTAGTGTTCTTGCGGAACGATCATGGACTGGAGTTCGCGGGCGCGGGGGTCGCGCGCTCGTTCGGTCGCGCGATTGCCGCCCCCCCGCCGCCGCTCACGCCCTGGGAGCAGGTGCGCGAGCGCGCGGCCGGAATCGACTGGGTGCCCGATCTGGGCGCCGCGATCGGGAGTCGCGCCTGGTGGCGCGGCCTGGCGACCTGCACCGCGCTGTGTGCCGGCACTTCCTATTTCCTGGCTCCCGACCTTGGTCCGATCGCGGGCGTAGCGCCGGCGCCGCTGGCGGGCGCACAGTGGGAGGAAGCCCGCGCGCAAGGCATCGCGCCGCTTGCCTGGGGAGCGTCGACCGGACGGCGGATGGCGGCCAACGATCTGGTCAACCCGCTCGCGGAGGCACCCGAACGGCCGGTGATCGAACTCGCGGCGACATTGGGCGAGGGCGATGCGTTCGCCAAGGTGCTGGAGCGCGCCGGCGTTGGCCGTGGTGATGCGCTGGCGGCGGCGGAGCTGGTTCGTGAGACGGTGGCGCTGGAAGACATCGCGCCCGGTACGCGGCTGTCGCTGACGCTGGGCATGCGGGACAGCAAGATGGTCGCGCGGCCGCTGGAAACGCTGAAAATGCGCGCGCGCTTCGACATGGCGGTGTCGTTGACGCGCAATGGGGGCGAGCTGGCGCTGAACCGCCACCCGATCGCGATCGACCGGACGCCGCTGCGTATCCAAGGGCTGGTCGGCGGGTCGCTGTACCGTTCGGCGCGCGCGGCGGGCGCACCGGCCAAGCTGGTCGAATCCTATATCCGCGCGATCGCCACCAAGCTGTCGCTGGGCCGCGATGTCGGCAGCGATGACCGCTTCGACATGGTCATCGACCGCGAGCGCGCCGCGACGGGGGAGACCCGGCTCGGCAAGCTGCAGCTTGCGGGCATCGAGCGGGGCGGAAAGCCGCTGCAGCTGATCCGCTGGGCGGGCGACAATGGCGAGGAATGGTGGGACGCCAACGGCGAGAACGAGCGTCGCGGCTTCATGGGCATGCCGACGCAAGGGCGCATCACGTCAAACTTCGGCTATCGCACGCATCCGCTGCTGCGCTTCGTGCGGCTGCACAAGGGCATGGACATCGGTGCCCCGCACGGTGCGCCGATCTATGCGGTGCTCGACGGCGTGGTGCAGAACGCCGGCCGCGCGGGCGGGTACGGCAACTTCGTCAAGCTGAGCCACGCTGGCGGATTGGGCAGCGGCTATGGCCATATGAGCCGCTTCGCGGTGCGCAGCGGGGAACGCGTGCGGCAGGGGCAGGTGATCGGCTATGTCGGCTCGACCGGCATGTCCACGGGCCCGCATCTGCATTGGGAAGTGTGGAAGAACGGGCGGGCGATCAATCCTAAATCGATCTCGTTCACCTCGGTCGCGCGGCTGTCGGGCGACGAGTTCCGCCGCTTCAAGGCGCGGGTGCGGACGTTGCTTGGGGTCAGCGTCGGCGGGTGAGCCG
>NZ_JAQGLJ010000034.1 GCF_028292945.1 Sphingomonas bacterium
GCCGCGCTCGCCGCCGGCGCGGCGGCGGCCGCACAGGCGCCGACGGGTCATCATTACCTGCTCGACGTCATCGCCGGCGGGGCGATCGGCTGGGCCACCGAGGCGGCGGTGTCGGCCGTGTTCGACCGCCTGGAGCCGAAGGTCGAGGCGGTGGTCGCCAGCCTCCCTCTCCCGCATGGGTTCCCGCAAAAGCAGTAGTTTTGCGGGTGCCTTCGGGAGAGGGTTAGGCCTGCATCCGCAGCGCCACGTCGCTCATGAACCGTGCGTCGTCGCCGTCCGCCAGCCACCGCGCCTCCGCTGCCACCGCGCCGAGCATATCGCTCAGATCGTCCATCTCGACCTTCGCGAAATTGCCGAGCACATGGCCCGTGACCCGGTCCTTGTGCCCCGGATGACCGATGCCCAGCCGCACGCGGCGAAAATCCGGGCCCAGATGCTGGTCCGTGGAGCGCAGGCCATTATGTCCCGCCGTGCCGCCGCCGGTCTTCACCTTGACCCGGAACGGCAGCAGGTCGAGTTCGTCGTGGAACACCGTCAGCGCGTCCGGTCCGAGCTTGTAGAAGCGCAGGGCCTCGCCGATCGAACGGCCGGATTCGTTCATGAACGTCGCGGGCTTGAGCAGCAGTAGCCTGTGCGCGCCGATCCGCCCTTCCTGCGTCCAGCCGCCGAACTGCTTCTTGACCGGCGCGAAATCGTGGAGCGCGGCGATCGCGTCGACCGCCATGAAGCCGACATTGTGCCGGTGGAGCATGTATTGCGGCCCTGGATTGCCGAGGCCTGCCCAGATCTGCATCGCCAACTCCGAACGAAAAAGGGGCAGGGGAGCGTCGCCGCCCGCCTGCCCCTATCATCATTGTGAAGAGCGTCAGCCCTTGGCGTCGTCCGCGCCGGCATCGGTGACGTTGCCGGTCGGCTCGTCGCCCGCAGGCTCCTCCTCCTGGGTGACCTCGGACACGCCGACACCCGCCTCGACATCCGCCGCCTCGTCAGCCGCGGTCGGCACCGTCGGCGGCACGATGGTGGCGATCGCGAAGTCGCGGTCGTCGATCGCCGGCTTCGCGCCCTGCGGCAGCGTGACGTCGGAGATGTGGATCGAATCGCCCACCACACGGCCCTTGAGCGATACGATCAGCTCGCCCGGGATGTCCGATGCATCGACGATCAACTCGACCTCGTGGCGCGTGACGTTGAGCACGCCGCCCGCTGCCAGGCCTTCGCACTCCTCCTGATCGGCGAACACGATCGGCACCGCGACGGTGACGGTGGAATGCTCGGAGATGCGCAGGAAGTCGACATGGATCGGCCGATCGCTGACCACGTCGAAAGCGACGTCCTTGGGCAGCGTGCGGACGCCGCCGACCATCACGACGGTGTTCATGAAGTGGCCCGTCGCGAGTGCGCGGTTGAGCGCCTTTTCCTCGATATGGATGGATGCCGGGGCCTGGTTCTGGCCATAGATCACGGCGGGGACGCGGCCTTGACGGCGCAGCAGGCGGGAGGCTCCCTTGCCAACCCGCTCGCGTGCCTCGGCTGCGAGCGTCACTGATTCGCTCATTTGCAGATTCCTTGGTGTTACGAGGGTGTGCCGGCCGCTCCTCCAGGGATGTAGCAGGGCCGGACGCGGGCGCTTAGCTGCGCGCGACGATTTTCGCAACACTCAACCCTCTCCCGCGAAGCGGGAGAACGCTGCTAGTATTTCACCCGCACCGTCTTCACGCCCCGCTTGGCCAGCGCCTCCTGCACGCTGCCCTTGCCCGCCAGATGCCCCGCGCCGACCGCGATGAACACCGTGCCCGGCTGCGCCAGTCGCCCCTTGATCCACTCCGCCCAGCGCGCGTTGCGATCGGTCAGCAGCACCTTCATCGCCTCCGGCGATTTCGTCAGCCCGTCGTTCAGCTCGCGCGCCAGATAGTCCGTCCTGCCCGCCCCCCACTCGTCGACCATCCGCCCCATCGTCCGTTGCAGCGTCGGCATCTCGCCCAGCGTGTCGTCGAGCATCGCCACCTGTGCCTTGTCGGACAGGCCCGAAAAGAAGCCGATCTGCTGCTCAACCGTCTCCAGCCCGGTCACCGGTTTGCCGCTCGCCTTCGCGGCCTCGGCCAGTATCTTCTCCGGGCCGCTGGCGGGATCGTAGCCGACCTTGACCAGGCTCTGCACCTGCAGGAACGTCGCCGCGAGCCACGGCTGCATGCGATCATACCCCGCCTGTGGCAGGCCGATCACCCCCATGTATTTCGCCAGCGCCGGGCGTGCCTTGGCGGGCAGTCGCTGCGTCAGCGTCGGCCCGGCCGGACTCATGCCCTTCGCCTGGATCAGCCCGCCCATCGTCGCGGCGTCAGGTTCGACGATCTCCAGCTTCAGCTCGTCCGACCGGTCGAATGCGGTGCGCACCGCCTCGTCGAACCAGGTCATGCCGGGCTTGAGCACATGGATCGTGCCGAGCAGATACAGCGTCGTGTCCGCGTCGCGCACCACCCACAGCGCGGGGTCCGCATCCGGGGCCGCACGCGCGGCGGAGGGCGCGCGCTGCGCACAGGCGGGGGTCATGGCGAGCAGCGCGCAGGCGGTGAGGAGATGCTTCAACATGGCGCGGGATCCTGCAGACGAAACGTGACGAAACGGTCAAGGCGACGATGTCGGGCGGACCGCGGGGAATGTCGAGAGCGGCCGGCGCGCGGGGGGTTTGCTTGACCGTATGCGGGCCATTCGCCAGAGGCTCGGGCCGGTGACCGTCCCCCTTTCCTTCCAGAACATGATCCTGGCGCTGCACAGCTATTGGAGCGAGCGCGGCTGCCTGATCCTCCAGCCCTATGACATGGAGATGGGGGCGGGCACGTTTCACACCGCGACCACGCTGCGCGCGCTCGGTCCGGAGCCGTGGAACGCCGCCTTCGTCCAGCCCTGCCGCCGCCCGACCGACGGTCGCTATGGCGAGAACCCCAACCGGCTGCAGCATTATTATCAGTATCAGGTGATCCTCAAACCCAGCCCGCCCGATCTGCAGGAGCTGTATCTCGGGTCGCTCGCCGCCATCGGCATCGACATGACGGTGCACGACATCCGCTTCGTCGAGGACGATTGGGAGTCGCCGACGCTGGGCGCCTGGGGGCTGGGCTGGGAAGTGTGGTGCGACGGCATGGAGGTGACGCAGTTCACCTATTTCCAGCAGATGGGCGGCTTCGACTGCAAGCCGGTCGCGGGCGAGCTGACCTACGGGCTGGAGCGGCTGGCGATGTACATCCAGAACGTCGACAGCGTGTACGACCTGAAGTTCAACGACGCCGGCGTCACCTATGGCGACGTGTTCCACGAGAACGAGGTCGAGATGTCGACCTGGAATTTCGAGGTCGCCGACACCGACAGCCTGTTCGACCAGTTCCGCAAGCACGTCGCGGAATGCCAGAACGCGCTCGACCGCAAGCTGCCGATCCCCGCTTACGAGCAGGCGATCAAGGCCAGCCACGTCTTCAACCTCCTGCAAGCGCGCGGCGTCATCTCGGTGGCGGAGCGCCAGGCATATATCGGCCGCGTCCGCGACCTGGCGAAGGGCGCCTGCGCCGCATGGATGGACAAGCACGGGTGGACAGCGTGAGCCGTCTTCAAGGCAAAAGGAAGGTGGTTCACGCGCAGGCGCGGAGACGCGGAGATGTTGGGCGGGGATCGCGCGTCGATCTGTCACCTGCGAAGTGGCTTGAAGGAGCCCTGGCGGGCTCAAGAGACATAAGCGCCACAGGCATGACTTCATCTCTCCTTCTTCTCCGCGTCTCCGCGCCTCCGCGTGAACAAACCTTTTTCTTCTGCAAGCCAGCAGCATGACCGACTTCCTTCTCGAACTTCGCTCCGAAGAGATCCCCGCGCGGATGCAGGCCAAGGCTCGCCACGACCTCGCGCGGCTGTTCGCCTCGGAGCTCGCGCGCGCCGGGATCGCCGCGGGCGAGGTCGTCACCTACGCCACGCCGCGCCGCCTCGCGCTGATCGCGCGCGACCTGCCCGACGCCACGGCCGCCGTGTCGGAGGAGGTGAAGGGACCGCGCGCGAACGCGCCACCACAGGCGCTCGACGGGTTCCTGCGCAAGACCGGCCTGACCCGCGACCAGCTGACCGAGCGCGACGGGGTGTTCTTTGCGGTCACCGACAAGCCCGGCCGCAGCACCGCCGCCGTGCTTGCCGAGGCGATCCCCGCCATCATCCGCGCGTTTCCCTGGCCCAAGTCGATGCGGTGGGGCGATGCGTCCGCCTCGACCGACAGCCTGCGCTGGGTGCGCCCGCTACAGGGTATCGTCGCGCTGTTCGGCGAGGAACTGGTGCCGGTCGAGATCGCCGGGATCACGGCGGGCTACGCGACGCTCGGCCACCGCTTCCATCACCCCGGCCCGATCACGATCGGCTCGGCGGAGGATTATGTCGAGAAGCTGCGGCTGTGCCACGTGGTCGTCGATCAGGACGAGCGCGCCCAGATCATCGCACTCGGCGCGACGCTGGCCGCAAACAAGGCGGGGCTCACCCTGGTCCGCGACGAGGGCCTGCTCGCGGAGAATGCCGGCCTCACCGAATGGCCCGTCCCGTTCCTCGGCCGCTTCGATCCCGACTTCCTCTCGGTTCCCCCCGAAGTGATCCAGCTCACCGCGCGCGTGAACCAGAAATATTTCGTTTGCCATGACGCGGCAGGAAAGCTCGCCAACGCCTTCATCTGCACCGCGAACATCGACGCGGCCGATGGCGGCGAGCGCATCGTCGAAGGCAACCGCAAGGTCCTCGCCGCGCGGCTGAGCGACGCGCGCTTCTTCTTCGAACAGGATCTGAAGATCCCGCTGGAAGAGCAGGCGAAGAAGCTCGACCGCATCGTCTTCCACGAGAAGCTCGGCACGGTCGCCGACAAGGTCGAGCGCGTCGCGAAGCTGGCGCGGTGGCTGGTCGCGGAGGGGATCGTCCGATCCTCCCCACAAAGTGGGGAGGGGGACCATTCGGCGCAGCCGAATGGTGGAGGGGCGTCGCCACACACGCTGGCGCCTGCCGCAGCCGCCCCACCACCACCGGCTGCGCCGGCGGTCCCCCTCCCCGCGAGCGGGGAGGATCAAGCCGAACTCGCCACCCTCGCCGAACGCGCCGCGCGACTGTGCAAGGCGGACCTCGTCACCGGCATGGTCGCCGAGTTCCCCGAGCTGCAGGGCGTCATGGGCGGCTATTACGCCGCTGCGCAGGGCGAAGACCCCCGCGTCGCCGCCGCCATCCGCGACCACTACAAGCCGGTCGGGCAGGGCAACGACGTGCCGACCGCGCCGGTGACGGTGGCGGTGAGCCTGGCGGACAAGCTGGACACGCTTCAAAACTTCTTCGCCGCCGGCTTGCTGCCAACCGGTTCGAAGGATCCCTTTGCTCTGCGCCGCGCTGCGCTCGCCCTGATCGAAATCGTGACAAAAAACGAGCTTCGGCTCCCGCTTATATTTGCGCTTGCAAGAACGAGTATTGGGCGTTGGAGGACCGGAGACGAATACGCGTCCTTACGCGACGTCGGTCAAGCAATCTTTGATGATCAGCAGAACGCCACGGCGCTGGTCACCTTCTTCGCCGACCGCCTCAAGGTCCAGCAACGCGAAGCCGGCGTCGGCCACGACCTGATCGACGCCGTGTTCGCGCTCGGCGGCGAGGACGATCTCGTCCGCCTGCTCGCCCGCGTCAGCGCGTTGCAGGCGTTCGTGGGTACGGAGGACGG
>NZ_JAQGLJ010000060.1 GCF_028292945.1 Sphingomonas bacterium
CCCGCAGGTTGCGACAGATGTCGGCGGTGCGGCGGTCCTGCCAGACGATCGCGGGCGCGAGCGGCTCGCCGGTGTCGCGGTCCCAGAACACCACCGTCTCGCGCTGGTTGGTGATGCCGATCGCGGCGATGCGATCGGCGCCGCCTGCCTGCGCCACCATCGCGGCGGTTACGCGCAGCGTCTTTCGCCAGATTTCGGCCGCGTCGTGTTCGACCAAGCCGGGGCGGGGGTAGGACTGGGTCAGGGCCGCGGCCTCGCTGGCGACGCACCTGCCATCGGGGGTGAACAGCATCGCGCGGGTGGAGGTGGTGCCCTCGTCGATGACGAGCAGGTGGGTGGATCTTGTATCGCTCGTCATGCTGCCCCTCCGTCATCCCCGCGAACGCGGGGACCCATCACCTGCGGCTGGAGATGGGTTCCCCGCTTTCGCGGGAATGACAGGGTAGGATCGCTGCTGACAAGCTCGCGGACGCAAAGACACGGGCGAGGCTGGCAACTCTGCCGCGACCCGTTACGATGCGCCGCGTGACAGAAACCGGCTCCCAAGAAATCCCGATCGTTCCTCCTGTCGAGGACGCACCTGCCGCGGCCGAGCGGCGGGACCGGTTGCTGGCGGCGCTGACGCTGATCGCGGGCGTCGGCCTGGTGTTCGGGACACCGTTCGCGCTCAAGGCGGGGTTCGAGTTCTTCATGCCGCTGACCGCCGCGCTGGTCATCGCGGTGGCGCTGGTGCCGGTGCTCGAATGGTTGGAGCGGCATCGCGTCCCTTCCGGGCTGGCGGCGCTGTTCTGCGTCATCCTGTTCCTGGCGATCGCCAACATCGCGATCGCCGCGATCGTGGTGCCGGCGACCGACTTCTTCTCGCAACTGCCCAGTCGGCTGGAGCGCATCCAAACCAATCTGGCACCCGTGCTGGACCTGTATGCCAGCCTTGAAAAGTCGGTGAACCGCCTGTTCCGACAGATCGCCTCGACGCCGCCGCGTCAGCCCGGCACCGCCGCCGTCTCGCCGCCGTCGTCGGTCTTGGAACTGGCCGCGACCTCCGCGCCGACGGTCATCGTGCAGGTGTTCTTCGCGATCCTGGTGGTGTTCTTCTTCCTGTCGGGGTGGACCAAGATCCGGCGGCGCACGATTACCGAGCGGACCAGCTTCGACGGGGCGATGGCGACCGCGCGCGTGATTCAGGACGTGGTCGACGACGTGTCCGCTTACCTGGGCACGATCACGATCATCAATCTGGCGCTTGGCGGGGCGGTCGCGGTTGCCCTGTGGATGATCGGCATGCCGTCGCCGTTGATGTGGGGCGGGATCGTCGCGCTGCTGAACTATGTGCCGTATTTCGGTGCGGTGATCGCCGCGCTGCTGCTTGCGATCGGCGGTTTGATGACATTCGACGACGTGTGGGTGGCGATGATCGCGCCTGCCGTCATGTACGGCATCCACCTGATCGAAGCGAACGTGATTACGCCGTATGTCGTCGGTCACCGGCTGACGATCAGCCCGTTGATGATCCTGGTCTCGCTGAGCTTCTGGGGCTGGGTATGGGGCACGGCGGGCGCGTTGCTGGCGGTGCCGCTGCTGATCATCATGCAGACGGTGCTGGGCGCAGCCGGCAAGCCCGACATCGCCGGGTTCCTGTTCGAACACGGCGCGCTGGTACAGGGAAAACGCGGGCGACGGCGGTGGCGCGTCGGGCGCGAGAGCGATGACGGCGAGGCGGGAGCCGATAGCGCGGTTGACACTGGGGAGGCCGCTGCCTAACAGCCGCGCCTCACGCTTCTCAGCGGGTGTAGCTCAGTTGGTTAGAGCGCCGGCCTGTCACGCCGGAGGTCGCGGGTTCGAGCCCCGTCACTCGCGCCAAAGCGCAGGCTGGACGCGAGTAGCGCAGCTGATCGCGACACAGCCAAGTTCGGCCGGCGGGAAGCGAAGCGCTCCCGTTCGATGTCACGGCGCGGCTTTGCCGCGACGCACTGCCTGCAGCGGCCTTCGGAACCCCGCACGCCCTCAGACGCGGCAAGCCGCGCCTTATGGCGCGCTCTGCCACGCTGGCCGGCCTTGGCGGCGTGCGAACCAGCTTGCGCTGTCCCGTCTCACCGCCAGCGCCCCAGTTCCATCCACCTGAGCAGCGGCTTCAGTGGCGCGATCCACACGGTCCCTGCAACGAGGTAGAACAGCAACTGAAAGGGCCATGCCCACTCGCCGACCGTGCGCGACAGGCTGGCGACAAGCACGCACCAAACGACGATCAGCACCATGATGGCGAGCGCGCCCGCGGGTTTGCGCCAGCTCGGGTCGGTCATGGCACGATCCACTCCTTTTCCGTCGCGATCGCGTGCAGCGGTACGTCCCACGGGTCCGGCGTCAACGCGTCGACCTCCTGAACGGACCAGGCGATGCCGACACGCCAGGCCTGCGGGTGCTGCGCGAACGCGCGGTCGTAATGCCCGGCACCCTGGCCGAGGCGATTGCCGCTTCGGTCGAAGCCGACGAGCGGGGTGAGGATGATGTCGGGGGCGAGTTCGGGCGCGTCTGCGGGGGTCTGCGACAGGCCGAAGGGGCCGGGGTCGAGGGTCACGCCGCTGGCCCAGGCAAGGAAGCGGAGCGGGGTGGCGCGGTCCAGGACGTGGGGGAGCACCAAGCGGCAGCCGGCTTGTCGCGCGGCACGCGTGAGCGGCGCTGGGTCCGCCTCGCCGCCGACTGGAATGTAGCTCGCGACGGCAAGGCCGGGGCGAAGGCGGGCGAGGTAGGGGGGGTGGAGGGGGATTGGGCCGCCGGTCGCACCATCGCGGCACGCACGAAGGCGGGCGCGGAGAGCTCGCTTATCCATCAGTGAGAAAGGGCGTCGCGGCGAAGCCGCGCCGTGACGTCGAATGGGAGAGCTGCGCTTCCCGCCGGCCGCGCTTGCACGTCTCGTAAACAGCGCCGCTGTCTACGTGCGCGCTGCGCGGCGGCGGATCCACCATGGGCCGTTGGCCGGGTTATCCACTGACGCACGTTAACGTCAGGTGGGGACCATGTGCTTCGGACCAGGGTCCGGGCAGGGACAGCCCCCGATGGATGATGAATAGCCTCAGGGATAATAAAGGCTCGTACCGGGCAGACCCGCCGTCACCTATCTAAGCGCTCGTGGACGATTGCTCAAGGGCGTCGGCGAGGCTTTCGAGACGGTCGGCGATGCGCGCCAACATGCCTTCACTCATCCCGGGTTCCGGCGCCGATCCTTCGGACGGCCTGTTCTGCGATTCGTCCAGTGCGTCGGCGAGCATCAGCGCCACGAAGAACATCGCGCGTTCGGTGTTGACCCCGCCCGCCGCGCGCAGCGCCGCCGGCCAGCGTTCGTCGAGCAGGCGACCGAGATCGGCGACGCGCGCCTGCTCACCGTCGCGGCAGGCGACGGTATGGGTGCGATCGCCGATGGAAAGCTGTACCTGAGCCATCAGCCGGCACTCCCGCGCGCAATCACGTCGTCGAGCGCCGCCACCGCCTCCGCCATGCGCGCCTGCAACGCGGCATGGCGCCGGGCAAGTGCGTCGCTGGCCTGCGCACGCGCGGCGACCGCAGCCTGGATGCGGGCAAGGGCGGCGTCGATGCGTGCAGCGGCGTCTGACATGGGGGCTGATTAGGATCGGCGGGGCGGGTGCGCAAGGTTGACAGCGCGCAATGCGCTCGCAAAGGCAGCGCGCATTCCTTCGATCGGGCGCCGGCTCCGCTGCCGGCATTCCTGCCTCAATGGCGGTTGCCCGGCTACATCAGCGGTTTACGGGAGCAGGTTCGAAATGACGGTCAAGGTTGCGATCAACGGCTTTGGGCGGATCGGCCGCCTCGTCGCGAGGGCGATGCTGGAAAATGCTGGCGGCGATCTGGAGCTGGTCGCGATCAACGACCTGGCCGACGCGAAATCGAACGCATGGCTGTTCAGTCGCGACAGCGTGCACGGGCGCTATCCCGGCAAGGTCGAGGCAGACGGGCAGGACCTGGTCGTCGATGGCAAGCGCATTCGCGTCACCGCCGAGCGCGACCCGGCGAACCTGCCGCACAAGGAACTGGGCATCGACCTGGTGATGGAGTGCACCGGCTTCTTCACCGACCGCGAGAGTGCGGGCAAGCACATCGCGGCGGGTGCGTCGCGCGTGCTGATCTCCGCACCTGCCAAGGGCGTCGACCTGACGGTGGTCTATGGCGTCAACCACGACAAGCTGACCGCCGAACACCGCATCGTATCGAACGCGAGCTGCACCACGAATTGCCTGGCGCCGGTCGCCAAGGTGCTGAACGATTCGATCGGGATCGAGCGCGGGCTGATGACGACGGTCCACGCCTATACCAACGACCAGAAGATCCTGGATCAGATCCACCCCGACCTGCGCCGTGCACGCGCCGCGGCGATGAGCATGATCCCGACCACCACGGGCGCGGCGCGCGCCGTTGGCGAGGTGCTGCCGGAGCTGAAGGGCAAGCTGGACGGCTCCGCGATCCGCGTGCCGGTGCCCGACGTCAGCCTGATCGACCTGACCTTCACGCCCAAGCGCGACACCACGCGTGAAGAGGTCAACGCGCTGCTGAAGGCGGCCGCCGACGGACCGATGAAGGGCGTGCTGGACTGGACCGACGAGCCGCTGGTGTCGATCGACCTGATGCACACCGCCGCGTCGTCGACGGTCGACAGCCTGGAGACGGCGGTGCTGGACGGCAAGCTGGTGCGCGTCGTCAGCTGGTACGACAATGAATGGGGCTTCTCGAACCGCATGGTCGATACCGCCACCGCGATGGCCAAGCTGATCTGAGTTTCGCCAAGGCGATGCTGCGGCGCGGCAAGGCGCTGTCGCGGGCGAGTCGCGGCTAAAGCATTGGGCGATCGAGCCGGGGGGCTCGGTCGTTGCGGCGAATGACCACTGACCGATCAGATGCTCGCGCGTCCTCATGAGTTCGATGTCGTGCAGCTGGGCGTGATTGCCGGGCTGGCGCGGCGGGATGTGTTCGCGTGTGGTGAGGGCGGCACTGTAGTGGTGGGTGACCTGATCCGGGTCGAGACTTAGCCCCCTCCGGCAGGCGGGAGAGCGACAGCCGCGGAGCGCCGCAGGGTGAGGGTCGGACGGGCGAACAGTAGAAGCGTCCCTTGAACCCGCGTCGCGCCCTCACCCTGGCGCTGCGCGCCGGTCCCTCTCCCGCGAGAGCGGGAGAGGGCTTAGGAGGCTCTCACGAATCAGAGGACACGACATGGCGCGCGCATTCAAGACACTCGACGACATCGGCGACGTGACCGGCAAGCGCGTGCTGGTGCGCGAGGACCTGAACGTGCCGATGTCGGACGGGCAGGTGACGGACGACACGCGGCTGCGCGCGACGTTGCCGACGGTGACGGAACTCGCCGACCGCGGCGCGATCGTGCTGATCCTGGCGCATTTCGGGCGGCCCAAGGGCATGCGCGATCCCAAGCTGTCGCTCGCCCTGCTGCGGCTTCCCTATAGCGAGCTGCTGGGCCGGCCGGTGCAGTTCGTCGACTGGGATGCGGCTGACGATGCGGTGGCGATGCTGCAGCCGGGCGACATCGCGCTGGTGGAAAACACGCGGTTCTTCGCAGGTGAAGAGGTCAACGATCCGGACACGGTGGCGAGGATGGCGCGACTGGGTGATCTGTACGTCAACGATGCATTCTCAGCCGCGCACCGGGCGCACGCCTCCACGGAGGGACTCGCGCATGTGCTGCCCGCGTTCGCGGGGCGGCAGATGGAGGCGGAGCTGGACGCGCTCGACAAGGCGCTGGGCGACCCTGAGCACCCGGTGGCGGCGGTGGTCGGCGGAGCCAAGGTGTCGACCAAGCTCGACGTGCTCCAGCATCTGGTCGCGCGCGTCGATCACCTGATCATCGGCGGCGGCATGGCAAACACCTTCCTCGCCGCGCGCGGGGTGAACGTCGGCAAATCGCTATGCGAGCATGACCTGGCCGGCACTGCCGAGGCGATCCTGGCGGCGGCGGAGCGGGCCGGGTGCACGGTGCATTTGCCCTATGACGTGGTGGTCGCGACCGAGTTCCGCGCGAACCCGCCGACGCGGACGATCAATGTTCACGAGGTGGCGGCGGACGAGATGATCCTGGACGTTGGCCCGGCAGCCACGGAGGCGCTGGGCGACGTGCTGAAGAACTGCCGGACGCTGGTGTGGAACGGCCCGCTGGGCGCGTTCGAGACACCACCGTTCGATGCGGCGACGGTGGCGCTGGCGCAGACGGCGGCGGCGTTGACGCAGGACGGGTCGCTGGTGTCGGTCGCGGGTGGCGGTGATACCGTGGCGGCGCTGAACCAGGCGGGGGTGGCTGACCGATTTACGTTCGTGAGTACCGCTGGCGGAGCATTTCTGGAGTGGATGGAGGGGCGGGAGCTGCCTGGCGTGGCGGCTCTTGGACGCTGACCCACGGGCAGGTCGCCCCGTTGCCCGTGGCGGTCGCCCCGGCTAACAGCGCCGGCAACCGCAACCCGAAGAAGGATCCCGCATGACCCCGCAGGTCAAGGCTATTCTCGACAAGTATGAAGCGACCTCGCCGGCGGTGAAGGCCAATCTGGCGCGTATCCTGATGCACGGCCGGCTGGGCGGAACCGGCAAGCTGATCATCCTGCCGGTCGATCAGGGCTTCGAACATGGCCCCGCGCGCTCGTTCGCGGTCAATCCGCCGGCCTACGATCCCCACTACCATTACCAGATGGCTGTGGATGCGGGGCTGAGTGCGTTTGCGGCACCGTTGGGGATGCTGGAGGCCGGTGCCGACACGTTTGCGGGGCAGATCCCGACGATCCTGAAGGTCAACAGCTCGAACAGCTGGGCGACGTCGATCACCTCGGCGCGCACAGCGAGCGTCGAGGATGCGCTGCGGCTGGGTTGTGCCGCGATCGGCTTCACCATCTATCCGGGCTCCGACGCGGTGTTCGACGCGATGGAGATCATCGCCGACATGGCGGCGGAAGCCAAGTCGGTCGGCTTGGCGACGGTGATCTGGAGCTATCCGCGCGGCGGCACGCTGACAAAGGACGGCGAGCTGGCGTTGGACGTCGGCGCGTATGCCGCGCACATGGCGGCGCTGCTGGGCGCCCACATCATCAAGGTGAAGCTGCCGTCGAACCACATCGAGCAGGGCGACGCCAAGAAGTGCTATGAGGGGACCGACTGGTCCAAGCAGGCCGATCGCGTGCGCCATGTCGTCCAGTCGAGCTTCGCCGGCCGGCGGATCGTGGTGTTCTCCGGCGGTGCCGCCAAGGGCGCGGACGCAGTGTACCAGGACGCGCGCGACATCCGCGACGGCGGCGGCAACGGCTCGATCATCGGCCGCAACACGTTTCAGCGCGAGCGCGGCGAGGCGCTGGCGATGCTCGACCGGCTGGTGAAGATCTACAAGAACGAGGAGTGATCGATCGCCGCTCTCTGGTCGCGGGCGCCACGCTCGCGGCGCTGCTCGGCGGGACGGCGTCGGCGACCCTGCCGGCGGGCAAGGTCGCGTTCGGCATGGTGGGCAAGATCAAGGCCCGGCCGGGTCAGCGGGCGGCGCTGGCGGCGTTGATGCTGGCCGGCACCGGCGGGATGCCGGGGTGCCTGAGCTATGTCGTCGCGGAGGATCGCGGCGAGGCGGACACGCTGTGGATCTTCGAGAGCTGGATCGACAAGGCCGCGCATGCCGCCTCGCTGCGGCTGCCGGCGGTGCGAGCGCTGATCACCAAGGCACGGCCGTTGATCGTCGGGTTCGAGGCGGGGGCCGAGCTGAACGTGCTCGGCGGCGTCGCGCCGCGGCGCTGATGGTCGAGCGAACGGAGGCTGTCGATCCGCGCTGGGTGGCGGTGGACGACTATATTGCCCAGCGGCGCCGGCGCGGCGCTGAGCGGCGCCCTGAGGGCGGGGTGCTCGATGCGGACAGCGACGACGAGCGCATCCAGGGCACGCGTGCGCTGTTCGATGCGATTGCCGCCGAGCCGCGACTGACTGCGACGGCGGTGCAGACGGCGGGCGCGAAAAAGTTGGACGGATTTCTACTGGCCGTCGTCACCGGGTGAGCGGAACCGCGGCGGGCGAGAAGTGGAAGCGGTAGTCCATTACCGGTGCGTCCGCTCCGGCCACCTTGTCCGGCGTGACGCTGTCGAGCACGAGGCCCGGCGACGCCGGCTCGCCCAGCACCAGATTGCGCTCCAGCCGCTCCCCGTCGCCATCGATGGTGACACGGACGACGGCGCGCCCGGCCCATACGCACCGCGCGTTCATGGGACAGCGGCTGTCCTCCTCTACCGCTAGCGGCGTGACCAAGAAGCGGCCGACGCGCTGCGGCTGGTCGAGCGCGACCGGTCCGCTTGCAGGCGGCACCGTGGCGCAGGAGGCGAGGAGGGCGAGTGGGAGCAGATGGGCGATGCGCATGCGAAGCGCTTAGGCGCTCGGGTCTGTGCGAAAAATGAACCGGATCGGGTCAGCGGTCGAGTTGGCGTACCATCGCCTTCAGGGTTTGTGCGTCGTGGATGGCGTCTGCATTGATGTCGTTGTTGAAATAAGCCCACACCTCGCGACCTTCGCGTGCCTGATCCAGTATCCAATCCGCCCAGCCGAGCAGCGCCTCGTCCGGATAGCGCCCCCAATATTTGCCGCCCGCGCCGTGGAAGCGGACATAGGCGATGGGCCCGGTGGCCCAGCGCGGGGTGGCCAGGCCGGGCATGTCGTGTGCGCAGTAACCCGCTCCATGCGCGGCGAGCAGATCGAGGACGGCCGGGTCGTGCCAGCTCGCCTCGCGGAACTCGAACACCGGGGTGATGTCTGCGGGGAGCAGCTGGAGGAAACTCTCGAGCCGCTCGCGGTTGAGCCGGAAGCGCGGTGGAAGCTGGAACAGCACGGGTCCCAGCGCGTCGCCCATGTCCCGCATCGGCTCCAGCATGCGCCGCAGCGGCTCCTCGCAATCCAGCAGCTTCCTGGCCTGGGTGATGAACCGGTTGGCCTTGACGGCATAACGGAAGCCGGGCGGGGCCTGGTCGCGCCACGCCGCGAACGCCTTTGCCGTAGGCAGCCGATAGAAGCTGTTGTTGATCTCCACCGTGTCGAACTCGGCTGCGTAGTGTGCGAACCAGCGGTTGACCGGCAGCTTGTGGGGATAGAAGGCCTCGCGCCAGTGACGATAGACCCAGCCGGAGCAGCCGATACGGATGGCGGAGATTGGTGACATGATGAGTGAAGCGCAGCCTCTCGACGACGATATGGGGTTGAACGCGCTGGAAGGCTTCGCGGAACGATTCGTGCGCGATCGACGGCGGCCGCCGTGCCAGCTGTACCTGATCTCGCCGTTGGCGGTGGACGGCGACTTTCCCGACCGGCTGGCGCGGGCGCTGGATGCTGGCCCTGCCGCGGCGTTCCAGTTCCGGGTCAAGGATGTGGATCAGCACGAGGCCGCTCGGCTGGCCGAGCCGTTGCAGCGGCTGTGTTCGGACCGCGATGTCGCGTTCATCGTCAATGACTCGGTCGCGCTCGCGAAGCGGCTCGGCGCGGACGGCGTGCATCTGGGGCAGGACGACGGTGATCCTCGCGAGGCGCGCGCGGCGCTGGGTCCGGGCGCGCAGATCGGCGTGACGTGTCACGACAGCCGCCATCTGGCGATGGAGGCGGGCGAGGCGGGCGCGGACTATGTCGCATTCGGCAGCTTCTTCGAAACCTTGACTAAGGCGGTGCGGCATCGCGCCGAGCCGGTGGTGCTGAGTTGGTGGGCGACGATGTTCGAGATCCCAAGCGTGGCGATCGGCGGGATCACGCCGGCGAACGCACGCCCGCTGGTGAAAGCAGGCGCGGATTTCCTGGCAGTGAGCGCGGGCGTCTGGTCGCACAGCGACGGCGAGGCAGCGGCGGTGCGCGAATTTGCCGACCTGTTGCAGGGATAGAAGTCGCGCGCCGGCCGTTTGCGTCGGCAGCGTAACAGTATGCGAGGATGTGACATGGGCAAGGTGTTGTTGGCCAATCTGGCGCTTGGCGTGGCCATGGCCGGCGCGGTTGCGGTGACCGCCCAGCCGGCCAAGAAGGCGACGCCGGTGGCGGCAAAGGCCGAGGCGGCGCTGGATCGCAACATCCTCCATGTACAGGTGGTGCTCGACAAGCTGGGCTTCGGACCCGGCATCCTCGACGGCCGTCCCGGCATGTCGCTGACGGCGGCGCTGAAAGGCTTTCAGGAGAGTCGCGGCCTGCCAGAGACGGGCAAGATCGACCCGCGGACCCTGAGCGCGCTCAAGCGATATGCCGCGTGGCGTCCGACCAAGCGGCTGACGCTGAGTGCGGCGGCGCTGCAGGGGCCGTTCATCAATCCCATTCCCAAGGATGAGGCGGAAAAGGCGAAACTGCCGGGCCTGTATTACCGCTCTCCGCTGGAGAAGCTGGCGGAGATGTTCCACACCACGCCGGCGGTGCTGATCGAGCTGAACTCGCCGCAGACGCGGCTGGCTCCCGGCCAGGCGATCGTCGTGCCCAACGCGCTGCCGACGAGCCGCGACTATCAGGGCGATATCAAGCCGGCGTGGCGGCAGACTCTGTCCAACCTGAACGTCGACGCAAATCAGCCGCGCGGCGCGAAGATCGTCGTGGACAAGTCGGACGCCGTGCTCCGCGTGCTCGATGCGGAGGACCGGCTGGTCGGGCAGTTCCAGGCGACGATGGGATCGTCGACCGATCCCCTGCCGCTGGGGACGTGGAAGATCCTGCACATCTCGCCGCTTCCGGACTGGAAATTCAATCCGCTGATCCTGAAGAAGGTGGACGACAGCAAGGCGGCGCAGGTGATTCCGGCAGGGCCCAACAACCCCGTGGGCGTGGTCTGGATCGATCTGTCCAAGGAGCACTACGGCATCCATGGCACCGCCGAACCCCACCAGATCGGCCGCGCGCAGTCCAATGGCTGCGTGCGTCTGACCAACTGGGACGCCGCGCGCGTTTCGTTGATGATCAAGGCCGGCGCGCCGGTGATCTTCCAGGCCTGACCCCGACTGCTTGACTTTGCGCCGGGAGCGCGGATGTTGCCTTAGGTTATGGCTGGTGGCGTTCGCTGATGACCCGTGTTGGCTGGGTGGTGCTGGGAGCGATCCTGCTGGTCACGGGCGTGTTCGCCTCGCTGCTCAGCTTCGGCGGCTCTAGCGCACCGATCCCGTTGCTCAGGCCGGTGCCCAAAGCGTCGGCACCGGCTTGGCAAGGCGGCGAGCAGCCGGTGTTGCAGGTGCCGGTGTCCGGCGTCTCGCGCGCGCAGATCGTCGACAGCTGGGGCGACCAGCGGTCCGGCGGGCGCGGGCACAAGGGCAACGACATCATGGCACCGGGCGGTACCCCCGTGCTCGCGGCCGCGCCGGGCACGGTGGAAAAGCTGTTCCAGAGCCGGCTTGGCGGAACGGCGCTGTACCAGCGCTCGCCTGACCGGCGCTGGATGTTCTACTACGCGCACCTGATGGCCTATGCGCCCGGCCTGCGCGAGGGGCAGCGGGTGCAGACGGGGGACCTGCTGGGGTTCGTGGGCGACACGGGCGCGGGGAGCGGTGGAAACCACCACCTCCATTTCAGCACGACGCGGCTCCGGCCGGAGCAGAAATGGTATGAGGGCGAGGATGTGAACCCGTTCCCGATGCTGCGGGGGCGGTGACATCGGCTTCGCCGACTGCTGCCACTCATGACATGAACAGGCTGATCCGCCTCCAGATCGAGCCGCCGCCGGAAGGTGAGTTCCCTGCACATCGGAGGACGTGCAGGGCCTCGTTGTCGAAGCGCCGACGATGCAGGAGCTGCTCGCACTAATTCCGGAAATTGTTTCCATGCTCGAAGAGCCGCGGCGTGAGCACAGAGGGGAGCCGCAGACGACAGGCGAACCGTTGCCCAGGAGCTTTGAGCTGCCGTTCGTTCTTGCTGCTTGATGGGGCGATCGGACGGGTTCTCCTATCGCGACGTAGCCCGGCGCCTGCAGCGGTTCGGCTGCCTTCTTGGCAGATTGAGCGGCGGCCGCTAGACGCTCGGACATCGGAGCCGCGGCTCCCGCGCTCTTTTCAGCAGGCATCCCCATGAAGATCAGCGGCGTGGACATTCGTCCCGGCAACATCATCGAGTACGAAGGCGGCATCTGGCGCGCCGTGAAGATCCAGCACACCCAACCCGGCAAGGGTGGCGCGTACATGCAGGTCGAGCTGAAGAACCTGATCGATGGTCGCAAGAACAACGTCCGCTTCCGCTCCGCCGAGAGCGTCGAGCGGGTGCGGCTGGATACCAAGGATTTCCAGTTCCTGTTCAAGGACGGCGAGCAGCTGACCTTCATGGACAAGGACAATTACGAGCAGATCACGCTCGACGCGGGCATTCTGGGGGACGCGGCGGCGTTCCTGCAGGACGGCATGGACGTGGTGCTGGAGCTGTATGACGAGCGGCCGATCTCGGTCGAGCTGCCGAGCACGATCGAGGCGATGATCGTCGAAGCCGACGCGGTGGTGAAGGGGCAGACGGCCTCGTCGTCGTACAAGCCGGCGATCCTGGAGAACGGCGTCCGCGTGATGGTGCCGCCGCATATCGGCGCGGGCACTAGGATCGTGGTGGATGTGTACGAGCAAACGTACGTACGTAGAGCCGACTGATCTTCTTGCCCTCTCCCGCAGCCGGGAGAGGGTGTCCGAGCGCAGCGAGGTCGGGTGAGGGCCTGGCTGACGCCATTCAGGCCCTCACCCTGGCGGCTTAGCCGCCTGTCCCTCTCCCGCTTGCGGGAGAGGGTAAAAGGAACACGAAATGCCCTCCCATTCCGGTCTTCTCACCATCATGGAGCGTGCCGCGCGCAAGGCCGCCCCGCGGTTGCGCCGCGACTTCAACGAGGTCCAGCAGCTGCAGGTCAGCCGCAAGGGGCCGGCCGACTTCGTGACCATGGCCGACCAGCGCGCCGAGCAGACGATCTTCGAGGAGCTGTCGCACGGCCGGCCCGACTGGGGCATGCTGATGGAGGAGCGCGGCGAGATCGCGGGCGATCCGAACAAGCCGCGCTTCATCGTCGATCCGCTGGATGGCACCAGCAACTTCCTGCACGGTATCCCGCACTTCGCGATCTCGATTGCCGTCGAGGAGCTGTTGCCCAACGGCAAGCGCGAGATCACCGCCGCGCTGATCTACCAACCGCTCACCGACGAGAGCTTCTGGGCGGAGCGGGGCCGCGGTGCATGGCTGACCGACCAGCGGCTGCGGGTTTCCTCGCGGCGCGAGATGTCGGAAGCGCTGATTGCGACGGGCATTCCGTTCATGGGGCATGGCGACTTCGTGCAGTGGAGTCGCATCTTCGGGAACGTTGCGCCGCAGGTGGCCGGGATCCGGCGGCTGGGATCGGCGGCGCTGGACCTCGCCTGGGTCGCGGCGGGGCGGTATGACGGTTACTGGGAAAGCAACCTGAAGCCGTGGGACGTCGCGGCGGGGCTGCTGCTGGTCAAGGAAGCGGGTGGCTATGTCACCGACTTCCGCGGCGGCGACCGGCCGATGGAGCGCAACGAGTATCTGGCGGCGAATGACGGGTTGCATTCCAAGCTGCACAAGCTGGTCGCCGGGGCGCTGCGCTGAGGTGACGAAGGTTGCGATCCCGGGTTGTTAGCCTTGCCCGTAGCGACCCACGCGCCTAAGGCGTCCGCACCTCCTTCGCACCTGCGAGAAGCTTTTTGGTCGACCTGTCGCATTACCTGCCGATCCTGCTGTTCCTCGGTGTCGCGATCGTGCTGTCGAGCGCGTTCGTGTTCCTGCCCATGCTGGTCGCGCGCGCCACGGGCGCGCACAAGCCGACGCCCGAGAAGCTGGCCGAATATGAGTGCGGATTTCCGGCGTTCGAGGATCCGCGCAGTCAGTTCGACGTGCGCTTTTATCTGGTCGCGATCCTGTTCATCATCTTCGATCTTGAGGCGGCCTTCCTCTATCCGTGGGCGGTAAGCGTGTTCACGCTCGGCTGGACCGCGTGGATCGCGATGATGATCTTCATCGCCGAGCTGGCGCTGGGCCTGGTCTATGCATGGAAGAAGGGAGCGCTGGAGTGGGAGTAGAGGCGCACTCCGGCCCCGTGGGTCTGGTGAACCGGCCCGAGGGCGAGGTTATCCTGCCCGATCAGGGTTATTTCGACAGCCTCAACGGCGAGCTGACCGACAAGGGCTTCCTCGTCACCTCTACAGAGGACTTGTTCCAGTGGGCGCGTACGGGCAGCCTGTGGTGGATGACGTTCGGGCTGGCGTGCTGCGCGGTGGAGATGATCCACGTGAACATGCCCCGGTACGACCTGGAGCGGTTCGGTGCCGCGCCGCGTGCTTCGCCAAGGCAGTCGGACGTGATGATCGTCGCGGGCACGCTGTGCAACAAGATGGCTCCGGCGCTGCGCCGTGTCTACGACCAGATGAGCGAGCCGAAATATGTGATCTCGATGGGGTCGTGCGCGAACGGCGGCGGCTATTACCATTACAGCTATTCGGTCGTGCGCGGCTGCGACCGGGTGGTGCCGGTCGACATCTATGTCCCCGGCTGCCCGCCGACGGCGGAGGCGCTGCTGTACGGGATAATGCAGCTGCAGCGGAAGATCCGGCGGAGCGGGAGCATCGAGCGATGATCCGGCAGCAGCGTTTGATGATCCTGTCACTGGTCGTGCTCGCGATCACCGTGCCTAGCGCGATGCGCGGCTGGTCATTGGTTGCTGGCGCGGCTGAGCCGTGGCTGCAATTGCTCGCGGTGCTGGTCGGCGGGGCGATGCTGACTGGCGGGGTGGTTTGCGCCATCCACCGCCGCGCGACCGCGCGATGAGAGCGCCCGCGCCTGCATACGCCGCCGATCTCAATGGCGAGACGATCGAGGCGGCGCGCGCCGCGCTTGGGTCGGCACTGATCGAGGCGCGCGAGCGGGTCGGCGAGGTGCAGCTGTTCGTCGCTCGCGACAGCATCGTCGAGACGCTGCGCGCGCTGCGCGATACGCCGGGATTGGCCTATCAGCAGCTGATGGAGATCGCCGGGGTCGATTATCCCGAGCGGCCCGAGCGGTTCGAGTGCGTCTATTGCCTGCTGTCGCTGACGCGCAATCATCGCGTGCAGGTGCATGTCTCGACCGACGAGGAGCATGCCGTGCCATCGGTCACCGGGCTGTGGCCGGTTGCGGGCTGGCTGGAGCGCGAGGTGTACGACATGTACGGCGTGCTGTTCGAGGGCAACGCCGACCTGCGCCGCATCTTGACCGACTACGGCTTTCGCGGCCACCCGCTGCGCAAGGATTTCCCGATGACGGGGTACACCGAGGTTCGCTACTCCGAGGAGGAGAAGCGGGTGGTGTACGAGCCGGTCAAGCTGGCGCAGGATTTCCGTACCTTCGACTTCCTGTCGCCCTGGGAAGGGGCGGAATACACGCTGCCGGGTGACGAGAAGGCGGAGGGCGCGCCTGGCGTGCCGCAGGCGAAGGGTGCCTACACACCGCTCAGCGCCGACCAGATCGTCAAGGCGGATGCGGCCAAGTCGCCCGCGACCGCCCCTGCCGGCACGGATGGACGTTACGCCGCGGGCCGCACGCCGGCCGGCAATGATGCCACGCCGGGCAACCTGCCGAGCGAGAAGCCGCTCGAGTCCGATGTGCCACCGGGCAAGGGGCAGAACCAGTGAGCGACACGATTACTGCGCCCGCCGAGCTTCCGACGCCCGCGACGACGACGATGGACCCCTATCTCAGCGAGTTGCTCGGCGAACGCACGCCGGCGAACCCGGCGACGGGCGACGTCGCGATCCAGAACTACACGATCAATTTCGGCCCGCAGCATCCCGCCGCACATGGCGTGTTGCGGCTGGTGATGGAGCTGGACGGCGAGCTGGTCGAGCGGATCGATCCGCATGTCGGGCTGCTCCATCGCGGCACCGAGAAGCTGATCGAGTACAAGACCTATCTGCAGTCGATCCCGTATTTCGACCGGCTGGATTACTGTTCGCCGATGTGCATGGAGCACACCTATGTGCTCGCGATCGAGAAGCTGCTCGATCTGGAGGTGCCGATCCGCGCGCAGTATCTGCGCGTGTTCTTCGCCGAGCTGACGCGGATCATGAACCATCTGCTCAATCTGGGCAGTCATGTCATGGACGTGGGCGCGATGACGCCGAACCTGTGGCTGTTCGAAATCCGCGAGGACTGCCTCAATTTCTTCGAGCGTGCTTCGGGCGCGCGGATGCACTCGGCCTGGTACCGGCCGGGCGGGGTCCACCAGGACGTGCCGGAGAAGCTGCTGGTCGACATCGGCAACTGGATCGACGAGCGGCTCCACCCGTTATTCAACGACGCCATGAGCCTGGTGGTCGACAACCGCATCTTCAAGCAGCGC
>NZ_JAQGLJ010000085.1 GCF_028292945.1 Sphingomonas bacterium
CGCGCTCGACCGCAAAGCCGTGGTTCATGCTGGTGATCTCGACCGCGCCGTCGCTCAGTCGCTTGACCGGGTGGTTCGCCCCGCGATGGCCCTGGAACATCTTCGTGGTCGTCGCGCCCACCGCCAGCCCGAGCAGCTGATGCCCCAGGCAGATGCCGAACAGCGGCTTGCCGGTGCGCAGCATGTCGCGGATCACCGGCACCGCATACTCCCCCGTCGCGGCGGGATCGCCCGGGCCGTTGGACAGAAAGAACCCGTCCGGCTCCAACGCCATCACGTCCCCGAACGACGCGGTCGCCGGCACCACCGACACGCGCGCGCCGGCGAGTGCGAGGTTGCGGAAGATGTTGTGCTTGGAGCCATAGTCGATCGCGACGACGTGCGGCTTGCCGCCAGCCTCGTGCGCGCCATAGCCAAACCCCAGCCGCCAGACGCCGCCCTCCCAGCCATAATGCGTCGCGGTCGACACCTCCTTGGCGAGGTCCATTCCCTCCAGCCCGGGCCAGCCGCGCGCCATCGCCAGCAGCGCCGGCACGTCGAACTCGCCGGCGGCCGAATGCGCCACCACCCCGTTCGGCGCACCGCCGCCGCGAATCCGCCGCGTCAGCGCCCGCGTATCCACTCCGGCCAGCCCGATCCGGGAATGCCGCGCCATCCACCCGTCCAGCCGCTCGACCGCGCGGAAGTTGCTCGGCGCGGTCACGTCCTCGCGCACGATCATCGCCAGCGCGTGCGGCTCGTCCGCCTCCACGTCGTCCGGGTTCGCGCCGACATTGCCGATGTGCGGAAAGGTGAAGGTGATGATCTGCCCGGCAAAGCTCGGGTCGGTCATGATTTCCTGATAGCCGGTCATCGCGGTGTGGAAGCACACCTCGCCCACCGCCACGCCCTCCGCGCCGAAGCCGCGGCCCCACACGACCTCGCCGGACGCGAGCACGAGCACGCCGGTGGCTCCATCAGGCGCGCGAGAAGAGGCGGCGTCGGCCATGATCGGGCGGGCACTCCGGTTGGAACAGCGATGTCGCTAAGCGGCGTTGGCTAGAGACGCCCCCCGCTCACGTCAATCCATGCTATCGGCCTGTCCATGATTCGAGACACCATCAAAGCCGCCCAGATCGCCGCCATGAAGGCAGGCGACAAGGACACCCGCAACGCCGTCAGCCTGATTCAGGCGGCAGTGAAGAACCGCGACATCGAGGCGCGCACGCAGTCCGCCGCGCCGGACGACGACGCCTTGGTGGTCGAGGTGCTGCAGAAAATGGTCAAGCAGCGCCGCGAATCGATCGAGATGTTCCGCAAGGGCGGCCGCGAGGAGTTGGCGCAGGCAGAGGAGAAGGAGGTCGCGGTGATCGAACGCTTCCTGCCGACGCAGATGACGGAAAGCGAGACCCGCGCCGCGATCGAAACGATCAAGGCGGAGCTCGGCGCTGCCGGCATGAAGGACATGGGACGCGTCATGGCCGAGCTGAAAGCGCGCCACGCGAGCGAGCTGGACATGAGCAAGGCGTCAGGCCTTGTGAAAGCGGCGCTGGCGGGGTGAGTGAGGGCGACGCTCCTCTCCCCCTCCCGCATGCGGGAGGGGGCCGGGGGGTGGGGCCCCGCTATCGGCTGAGCAGGCCGGCGACCGCGTTCTGCGTTTCTGGGACAATGACTTGAGCCACAATCTAGAGGGCGTTCTGGAGGCTATTCTGGCGGAGGCTCTTGCCGATCGCTCGGGCCCACCCCCCAGCCCCCTCCCGCATGCGGGAGGGGGAGAAGAATGACCCTCACCCCGCAGTTCCTCGACGAGCTTCGCGCCCGCACCTCGCTCAGCGCGTTGATCGCCAAGACGACCAAGCTGACCAAGGCCGGGCGCGAGATGCGCGGCTGCTGCCCGTTTCACAACGAGAAGACCCCCTCCTTCTACGTCAACGACGACAAGGGCTTCTACCATTGCTTCGGCTGCTCCGCGCATGGTGACGCGATTCGCTGGATGACCGACCAGCGCGGCCTGCCCTTCATCGATGCGGTCAAGGAGCTCGCCCAGGCGGCCGGGATGGAGATGCCCGCGATGGACCGGCAATCGGCCGAGCGCGCGGAAGCTGCCAAGGGGCTGCACGACGCGATGCAGGCCGCCGCCGACTGGTTCGAACAACAGCTCGGCGGGCTCGATGGCAGCGAGGCGCGCGAGCTGCTCGGCCGACGCGGCATCGACGACAAAGCCCGCCGCGCGTTCGGCATCGGCTATGCCCCCGACACGCGCGGCAAGCTCCGCACCGCCTTGCGCGACTTTGGCGACGCCATGCTGGTCGAGGCCGGCCTGCTGATCCAGGTCGAGGGCAAGGAGCCATACGACCGCTTCCGCGGCCGCCTGATGATCCCGATCCGCGACGCGCGCGGCCGCGTCATCGCGTTCGGCGGCCGGGTGATCGGCGACGGTGAGCCGAAGTACCTGAACTCCCCCGACACCCCGCTCTTCGACAAGGGCCGCACGCTCTACAACCTCGATCGCGCTGCTCCCGCCGCGCGCAAGACCGCGCGCATCATCGTGGTGGAAGGGTACATGGACGTGATCGCCCTCGCCCGCGCCGGCATCGCCGAGGCGGTGGCCCCGCTCGGCACCGCGCTGACGGAGGCGCAGCTGGAGCGGCTGTGGCGGATGGTGGACGTGCCGCTGCTCTGCTTCGACGGCGACGCGGCCGGGCAGAAGGCCGCCTTGCGCGCCGCGCATCGCGCCCTCCCCCTGCTTCAGCCCGGCCACTCGCTCCAGTTCGCGACCCTGCCTGCCGGACAAGACCCCGACGACCTTGTCCAGACCGGCGGTGCTGCCGCGATCGAGCCGGTGTTGCGCGCCGCCGAACCACTCGTCCAGCGCCTGTGGTCCAGCGAGCTAAACGCGCAAGCCCTCGACACGCCTGAACAGCGCGCCGGCCTGCGCCAGCGCCTGACCGAGCTCGCGCAGACGGTCGCCAACCCGTCGGTGCGAGCGGAGTACCTCGCTGACTTCCGCCGCCGCTTCGACGCACAGTTCGCCCCGGTCCGCCGCCCCTTCGTGCCGCGCGAACCGTTCAAGAAGGGTGCCCGCCCGAAAGGCGGCTGGAAGGAGCCCCCTGCCCCCGTCACCGCCGACGCCAAGGCGGTCCACGCCGCCGGCATCGACCGGGTGCTGGCGAAGGCCGTGCTCGCCGGTCTGATCCGCCACCCCGCCGAGATCGCGCGCCACATGGAGGTGCTGGGTTCCTTGCGCCTCGCGGACGGCGCGCTGGGTCGGCTGTTCGAGGCGGTGGTGGACGTGGCGCTCGAGGACCAGCTGGTTGATAGCGCGCGCCTGCGCACCATATTGGCCAGGTCCGGGTTCGACGGCATCGCCGCCGAGCTGCTCCGGGCCGACTCCATGCCCTATTCCTTCTGCCAGGCCGGCGGCGACCCGGCCCGCGCCGCGGCCGATCTGGACGAGGCGATCGCGATCATGGTCGCGGGGCCGGAAGTGGATGCGGCGCTGGCGGAAGCGACCGCGGCGATGCGGCAGCGCTTCGACGACGAAGCGTTCGCACGCCAAGTGGCGCTGGTGAAAGAGAAAGGGGCGTTGGAATTGCGCCTTGCAAACCTATGTCAGGCGAACGAAGACGCCCGCGTCGAGGGCCTAAGGAAGATTGATGGCAGCGAAGGCTAATATGGCGACCGACACGGCCGAGGCTCCCGACGGGGGCGACCAGCCGCTGCTCGACCTGAACGACGCGGAGCTGAAGAAGCTGATCGCGCGCGCCAAGAAGCGTGGCTACATCACCATCGATCAGCTCAACGCCGGGCTGGGCGAGATGACCACCGATCAGATCGAGGACGTCATGTCCTCGCTGAACGAGATGGGCATCAACGTCGTCGAGAACGACGAGGCCGCCGAGGACGGCGAGCAGGAAGAGGCGGCCGAGGACGAGGTCGAGACGGTCGACGCCGAGCAGGACACCGGGCCTGCACCCGAGAAGAAGAAGGAGGTCGTCGATCGCACCGACGATCCCGTCCGCATGTACCTGCGCGAGATGGGAGCAGTCGAGCTGCTGTCGCGCGAGGGCGAGATCGCGATCGCCAAGCGGATCGAGGCGGGCCGCGACACGATGATCCTGGGGCTGTGCGAAAGCCCGATCACCTTCAATGCCATCATCGACTGGTCGACCCAGCTTAACGAAGGCACGATGCAGCTGCGCGAGATCCTCGATCTCGACGCCATGCTTTCAAAGGGTCCGTCGGCCGAGCAGGTCGAGGGCGCCGAAGAGGACGACAGCGGCGAGATCAGCGAGAAGACCGCCGGCACCAGCTTCAAGGAAGAGGCAGAGCCCGAGGAAGCGCCGGCCGCTGACGACGACGAGGAGGAGCTGACCGAGCGCCGTGCGCCGCGCCCGTCCGACGACGAGGAAGAGGATAACACGCTCTCCCTCGCGCAAATGGAGGAGCAGCTCAAGCCGATCGCGCTGGAACGCTTCGCCAACATCACGGCGATCTACAAGAAGTTCTCCAAGGTCCAGCAGACCCGCCTGGCCGCGATGTCGGCCGGCGGCGAGCTGTCCAGTGGCGACGAGCGCAAATACCAGAAGCTGCGCGAAGAGCTGACCGCCGAGGTCGAGAGCGTCCAGTTTCACAACGGCAAGATCGAGTATCTCGTCGATCAGCTCTACGCCTTCAATCGCCGCCTCACCGCGCTGGGCGGACAGATGCTGCGCCTGGCCGAACGCCACAAGGTACCCCGCAAGGACTTCCTCGACCGCTATGTCGGCCACGAGATGGACGACACCTGGCTGGTCGCGGTCGGCAAGCTGGACAAGAAGTGGACGGCATTCGTCGCCAACGAGGGCGAGGCCGTCGACCGCATCCGTGTCGAGATCGCGGAGATCAGCCAGCAGACCGGCATGGCGCTCACCGAGTTCCGTCGCATCGTCAACACGGTGCAAAAGGCCGAGCGCGAGGCGCGCATCGCCAAGAAGGAGATGGTCGAGGCGAACCTGCGCCTCGTCATCTCCATCGCCAAGAAATACACCAATCGCGGGCTGCAGTTCCTGGATCTGATCCAGGAGGGCAACATCGGACTGATGAAGGCAGTCGACAAGTTCGAATACCGCCGCGGCTACAAATTCAGCACCTACGCGACATGGTGGATCCGTCAGGCGATCACGCGTTCGATCGCGGATCAGGCGCGGACGATCCGCATCCCGGTCCACATGATCGAGACGATCAACAAGCTGGTGCGGACCAGCCGCCAGTTCCTCCACGAGCAGGGCCGCGAGCCGACGCCCGAGGAGATGGCGGAACGCTTGAGCATGCCGCTCGAGAAGGTTCGCAAGGTGATGAAGATCGC
>NZ_JAQGLJ010000088.1 GCF_028292945.1 Sphingomonas bacterium
TGCTGGATGTGCTCGCGGCCGTGGAGAAGCGAGGTGCCATCGAGACAGCACACCGGCTTCGCCAGCGCATCTCAGACATTTTCCCCTGTGCGATCGCGATCGGGGCGGCAGAGAGCAACCCTGCGGCGGCGTTGGCGAAAACGCTCAAGCCTAAGCCGAAAGCGAAGCCACAGCCTGCCATCACTGTCTTGTGTACCTGGGTTTCGATGCAGTTCTCCGGGATGGCTCGCAACCGGTCGATTTCGAGCTGCCTCACCGCGGACCGCCAGTGGCGAGAGCCGCGCATAAGGCTGGCCCGCTGCCGGCGGATGTCGCGGGCGCACGTCGGACCGAGCCTGTTCCACGACAGCCGCACCGTCTCGTGACAGAGGTCGATGCCGCGCTCGAGCAGCAGGTCCTCGACGTTCCGCAACGATAGCGGGAAGCGGACGTACATCAGCACCACTGGCCGGATCACCTCAGGCGAGGAGTGGAAGTAGCGGAACGGACTGGCAGGCTTGCGAGGGCTGGCGGGGGGCGTCTCTAAGCTGCCCTGCTTACCAGCAGGTGGATTTGACGGTACCCTTGTCAGGCGTGCGGGGCTCTCTTAGAGGCGCGGGCTGACCTAAAGGTCAGCGGCGTGGCTGGACTGGCAACATGCTTATGCATCGTCTGGCGATAGACTTTAGCGGCCGTGCTCCATCGAGCGCGAGCGATTCGTCTGTGTACAGGCTCGGGGATTCACTTGGTCAAGACTTTGCCAAACGTCAGCGACAACCGTTATCGGATCGACGCTGTGGACAAGGCGCTCGTGCTCCTCGACACATTGGCGCTGATGCCGGGATCCAGTGCGTCGCAACTGGCAAGCGCGTTAGCCGCCAATCGCAGTCTCATTTTCCGGATGCTGAGCACGCTCACCGACCGGGGATTTGTCACTAAGGACCCTGACAACAGGTATCGGCTGGGGTCACGGCTTCTCTATCTCGGGCAGCAAGCCGAGAAGGGGACCGAGCTGATGGACATCAGCAGAAGTGTCCTGGATGAGTTGTTGGAGGCTACGCAGGAGAACGTATACCTGATTGTTCGGCAGGGGCTCGAGATGATCTGCCTGGCCGCGCGGATTGCGCCGCAGGCGGTGCGGCTGTCCGCCGATGTCGGGACCAAGGGCGGGCTGCATACCGGCGGTGCCGCCAAGATGCTGCTCGCCTATTCGCCGCCGGCGGTCATCGACACCGTGCTGGACCGGCACCTAGACGAGTTCGTTCCCGTCACCCTGCGCTCGCGCGAGCGCATCCTGGATGTACTGGCGACGATTCGGCGCGACGGCTATTACGCCGCGATCGGGGAGATAAGCCCGGATATCTACACCCTGAACGCCGCGATCTTCGGTATCGACGGCGAGGTCGCCGCGATCCTCTCGATCGCCGGCCCGACCAGCAGGCTCGACCCGGGGCGGCGGGCCGGCCTGCTGGACAGCGTACGAGCAGCGGCGCGGCGGATCTCGGCGAGGCTCGGTGGTTCCCACCCGAGCTGATCGCGCGACATGGGCGGCTTAGCGCTTGACACCCCGGCGCTGCACCATAGTATTCACAGAATGAAGCAGGTGTTTTGCTGAGTGAAACTGGTGGACCTGGGCTGATCCGCACCGGGAACGGCAGTCGCACCCACGGAGGGTCGCCGATCGTCCGACGGTCGTCGACGACGAGGGCCGTCGGGTGCCGCACGCCATCGGCAAACGTCGCCACGACCTGACGTTTGCATATGCCACACCGGGGGAATAGCCGAATGGACGCAGCGGCCACAGAGCAGGAAGCCGGGAAGCGGGTCCGGTGGAGCCTTATCTATGCGGTGTTCCTGCTGACCATCGTCAACGCGTTCAACTATATGGACCGAATGGTGCTGGCGGTCCTGGCCGAGCCCATCAAGATCGACCTGGACCTCTCGGACGCCGAGCTCGGCCTGCTGACCGGTTTCGCCTTCGTCGCGGTCTATGCCGTGGTCGGACTGCCGCTAGCACGTCTTGCCGACCGGATCGGGCGACGCTGGGTTCTGGCCGGATCGCTGGCGGTGTGGAGCGCGATGACGGCGATCTCGGGCTCCGCGCGCAACTTCACCGAGCTGGCGTTAGCGCGCGCCGGAGTGGGCGTCGGCGAAGCGGGGGGGATGCCGTCGAGCCATGCGCTGATCGCCGAGATGTATCCGCCGGAAAAGCGGGCCGTTCCGATCTCGATCATGACTGCCGGCGCGTGTATCGGCATCGCCGCGGGCCTAGGCTTGGGCGGATGGGTCGCCGGCACCTATGGCTGGCGCGCGGCGTTCCTGATCGTCGGTCTGCCCGGCCTCCTGCTCGCCCTGATCGTCGCACTGACGCTGCCCGAGCCGAAGCGCGCCGCGCCTGCCGACGATGCGGCGCCGCGACCACCCATGATAGCGTCCGTGCGAAAGTTGCTAAGCATCAAGACCTATCGCTGGCTGGTAGCCACGCACCCCTTTTACACCTTCATCACTGCCGGGCTGATCGGCTGGTTACCGCCCTTTTACATCCGTTCCCACGGCATGACGGTCGAGGCGGTCGGGGCCTTTTTCGGACTTGCCTATGGCTTCGGCATGGTGATGGGGGGCATCGTCGGCGCGCTGGTGCTCCAGAGGGTGTCGAAGGGGCGCGTGGAGATCATTATCCGCTATGCCGGATGGCTCATGCTCTTGGCGTTTCCGTTGTTCGCCGGGGCCATGTTCGTACCGAGCCAATGGATTTCCCTGCTACTCATCACCCTGTTCGGCATGACGACAGGGGCGGCGGGCGCGCCGATGATCGCGGGCCAGCAGGGGGTGATCGACAGCGGCAATCGCGCGCTCGGCTCGGCAGTGTCGGTGTTCTTCTCCGGCTATCTCGGTGCGGGGTTGGGGCCGGTGCTGATCGGTGTGGCGAGCGATTCGCTGGCACCGATCTATGGCGCGGAGGCGCTCAGACTTTCGCTGCTCTGTGCGTCGCTGGCGATCATTCCGCCGGGATTATTCATGCTGAAGGCCTCGCGACATTACGCCGCGGACGCGACGACTAGCAGCGGACAGGGAGGGTAACGTGCGTCAGGCATGGTATGATCGCACGGGCACGCCCGCAGAGGTGCTGCGGGTCGGGGATGCGCCCGTGCCACTGCCACGCGGCGGGGAAGTGCTGGTGCGGATACGCGCGTCGGGGATCAATCCGTCGGACTGTAAGCAGCGGCGTGGCTGGCCAGGGATGGCCCCGACGGGCCGGATCGTGCCGCACAGCGATGGTGCCGGGGTGGTCGATCGAGTGGGCGAGGGTGTCGATCCTGCACTGATCGGCCAGCGGGTCTGGGTCTGGGGCGCACGCGGCGGCATATTCTATGGCTTCGACGGTGGTCCTGAGGACGGCACGGCGACCGAATTTGCGAGGTTGCCCGTCGGTCATGTCGTCCCGCTGCCTGATTCCGTCGGGTTCGACATCGGCGCGGCGATCGGCGCGCCGGGCTGCACCGCGCACCATCTGGTGTTCGCCGACGGCGATGTGTCCGGCCAGGTGGTGATGGTCCGGGGCGGGGCGGGCGCAGTGGGCGAACTGGCGGTTTCATTCGCCAGTCGCGCTGGCGCGCATGTCATCGCGACGGTCAGTTCCCCCGAAAAGGCGGCCATCGCCCGCGCGGCCGGAGCACAGCAGGTCATCGACTATCGCCGGCAAGATGTCGCTGACGCGGTGCTGGGCGCTTACCCAGGCGGCGTCCATCGGATAATAGAGGTCGATTTCGCCGCCAACATCGTGGGCGACGCGGCGCTGATTCGCCGCGATGGCGTGATCGCGTCCTACTCCTCGCCGTCGGACCCAAGCCCGACGCTTCCCTATTACCCGCTCCAGTTCAAGGGCGTGACGGTGCGCTTCGTCCAGGGGGCCGCCCTGCCGAGCGGTGCCCAGGCCGATGCCGTACGTGCGATCTCTAGGGGTTTCGCCGAAGGTTGGCTGCGCCCGACGATCGCCGCTGCGTTCCCGCTCGACCGGATTGCCGACGCCCATGCACTGGTCGAGAGCGGCGCGCAGGTCGGCAAGGTCGTGCTGGAACTCTGAACAGCATCGTCGCACGCGCCCGCGACATCTTCGCTCATTCTTCGACCACATAATTTACACAAATTGCTTGCAGACGCGCGTCGCGTGTGTCAGGTTTTATGCAACGAACTCCTATTTCACTCAATAAAACGGTGGATACCCGATGCTGGCTGCTGGTGAGCAACAACTGATCGAGGCGGCCCGGGTGGATGATGCCTGGTCGCTCCTCGAGGAAATCAGCAGTTTCGTTCGCGAGCACCCGGTCGATGTCGATCGGTCGGTGGAGATGGTCGCCGCAGCGCTGCGGACGCAGGGCATCCCTGCCCAGGTCTCGCAGATGGAACTCTATCTGAGCCTGCCCGGTGCCGCGAGCGTCGAGGCTGATGGCGTGACGTACCGCGCCAAGCCGTCGGCGATGTCCGTCGCGGTTCCCGGCGGTCTGACCGGCAGGCTGGTCTATGTGCCTGGCCACAAGGACATGATCACCTCGCTGCTCGACCCCGACCAGGATGCGGGCGGCTTGCGCGGATTGATCGATGGCCGGATTGTCATCACCGACGGCATCGCCGGCCCGGGTGTCGTATCGTCGTTTGCGCCGCTGGGCGCGATCGGTGTCATCGCCATCAATCCCGGCCAGGAAATCCATTCGGCGATCTGCACGCCGATCTGGGGCAATCCCGAACTGCGCGACCTTGCCAAGAAGCCGACGATCCCGGTGGTCAGCGTGAACAATCCCGACGGCATGACGCTCAAGCAACTTGCCCGCACGAACACGCAGGTGACGATCACGAGCGCGCTGGAGGAGGACTGGTTCACGTCCAGCTATGTCTCGGTCGACATCGAGGGCCAAGTGGAGCCGGACAAGTTCGTCATGCTGCACGGGCATATCGACAGCTGGGACGTCGGCGTCGGCGACAATGGCACGGGCGTCGTCACGATGTTCGAGGTTGCCCGGCTGCTGTGGGAGCGGCGTGCCGAGCTGCGCCGGTCGGTGCGGGTCTGCTGGTGGCCGGGCCACTCCACCGGGCGTTACGCTGGCAGCAGCTGGTATGCAGACGCCTTCGCGATCGACCTGGCCGAGAACTGTGTCGCGCAGATCAACTGCGACAGCCCCGGATGCCGCTGGGCGACCGCCTATATAGACCTATTCTGCATGCCCGAGGCGATCCCCTTCCTGAGCGCTGCGGTGAAGGATACGACGGGCGCCGATGCGGAGACGATGCGGCCGTTCCGCGCCGCGGACTGGTCGTTCAATAACCTCGGCGTGACGGGCATCCTGGGCCTTTCGTCGACCATGCCCCCCGAACTGGTGGCGGAAAAGGGATATTATCGCGTCGGCGGCAACGGCGGTAATATCGAGTGGCACACCGAGCGCGACCGCATCGAAATCGCGGATCGCGACATCATGCTCAAGGATGTCCGGCTCTATGCGCTGGCCACCTTCCGCGTTGCGAACGCGGACATCCTGCCGTTCGACTTCCGTCTGGCGGCCGAGGAGCATCTTGCAGCACTCGACCGATATCAGTCGATCAGCGAGTTCATCGATCTCGCCCCGGCGATCGAAGCCTGCCGCGATCTTCAGGCGGCGCTTACCCGGTTCCACGACGCGATCGACGCCGGACTCGATCCGGCGACCGCCAACGCCATCATTCTCGACCTGGAGCGTGCTCTGGTGCCCGCCCATTTCGCGGTGCAGGGCCAATTTCAGCAGGATCCGGCGCTCGACACGCCGCCGCTTCCCGCGATCGCGCTGATCCAGCAACTGCCAAAGCTCGATGCCACCAAGGCTCGATTCGCGAAAACCCAGATCGTTCGTGGCCGCAACCAGATCGTCGCGGCCTTTCGCCGGGCACGACAGCGGATCGATCAGGAGGGCATCTGAGGGCAGTCGGTCGACCCGCGCCGCCGGGAACGGTTCCAGCAAGAGAACAACGAGACGGCACCGGATCGAAACACAGAATACAACTATAGGGGCACCGAGATCATGAGCATGTCTTCCGTTAAGCGTTACCTGGTCGCAACGTCATGTATCTCAGCGCTTTGGGTGATGCCCTCGGTTGCAGCCGCGCAGGAGGTTCCGCCACCGGCGGTCGCGGCCGCTGACGACTCGGAGGACGCCGAGATCGTCGTCACCGGCTCGCGCATCCGTCGCGAACAAACGTCGCAGCCGACGATCGAGCTGGGCGGCGCGCTGATCGAGGAGCGCGGCTACACCAACGTCGGTGAGGCGCTGACCGACCTTCCCCAGTTCGGCCCCGGCGTGAGCACGTTCGGCACCACCGGGACGACCTCTTCCGGCTCCGCAGGCGGGCAGACTTTCATCAACTTCTACGGCCTGGGCACACAGCGCACGCTCACTCTGCTCAACGGCCGTCGCGTCGTATCCGGCAACTCGCTGTCCAACAGCGCATCCGCCGGCGTTCAGGTCGACCTCAATATCTTTCCGACCGCGCTGATCGAGCGGGTGGACGTCGTCTCCGTCGGCGGGGCGCCGATCTATGGCTCCGATGCGATCTCGGGCGTCGTCAACATCATCCTCAAGGACAATTTCGAAGGCTTGGAACTCGATGCCCAGTACGGCATCACCGAACGTGGCGACGGCGCGGAGTATCGCCTGCGTGGCACGTGGGGCGGCAATTTTGGGGACGGGCGCGGCAACGCCGTACTGTCAATGGAATATACGAGCACCGAGTCGCTCAACCAGCTCGACCGTGCCGACATCTTCGCCGGCCCGGGCTTCCAGAGCAATCGCGCCCGGATCGCGTTGGCCGGCGGCGTCATTCCGTCCCAGATCCTGGTACGTGACCAACGTGTCCACGTCGCCACGAAGGGGGGCATCCCCCTGTTGGGCAACGGCACGACCGACAACGCGGTCAACACCGGCGTCCCATCGGGCGCCGCGTCCGCGGTCCAGTTTGCAGGCAATGGCGACCTGATCCCCTATCGCCCCGGCATCACCAACGAACTGCTGTTCGCCGACGGTGGCGACGGCCTGTTCCTTCCCGACTGGGTCGACCTGCGGCAGGAGAGCAAGCGCTTCATCGCCAGCAGCTTCGCCGACTATGACGTGACCGACGGCGTCACGATCTTCGCTGAGGGCCTGTTCGCCCAGAACGATTCGCGCGATCCGCGCAACTCGCCCTTCATCAACAGCAACGCATTCCCCAACGGGCCGCGCGACGTCATCCCGGTCCTGCTGTCGAACCCATTCCTCACCGCCCAGGCGCGCGGCGTGCTCACCGCGGCGCTCGACACGAACCGCGACGGCATCGCGGACCGCGCGATCATCGATACCAACGGCGACCGGATCGCCGACGCGCCCGGCTTCTTCCTCAGCCAGTTCAGCGACAAATATCAGAACGGCGCCCCGAGCGAGAACCAGATCCAGACCTATCGCGGGGTGATCGGGGCGAAGGGCGATTTCGAGGCGCTATCGCGCAAATTCAATTGGGACATCTCGTACAACTATGGTCGTACGGACAGCAGCTTCTCCGAGCCGGACCGGCTGACCGGCGCCTTCTACAACGCGGTGAACGCCGTTGCGGTCACGTCCGCCAACCGTGCCTCGGTCCCCGGCGGGACGTTCGTGGTGCGCGGCGGTCAGGTGATCTCGGTCGCGGCGGGCGGGGCATTGGCGGGCGACATCGTCTGTGCGTCGTCGCTCAACTCCGCGCTAAGCCGCGGCCCGGGGCGTGGCGGGTGCGTCCCTTTGAATCCCTTTGGCGGTGACGGCATCAGCAAGGAGGCGCTGTCCTACTTCATCGTCGACAAGACGTCGCGGTCGCGGCTGGAACAGCAGGTCGTCCAGGTCAATCTGGCCGGCGAACTGTTCAGGCTGCCGGCCGGGCCGCTGAAATTTGCGCTCGGCTACGAGCGTCGGGTCGAGTCCGGGTCGTTTGATCCCGACTCGTTCTTCAAGCTCGGTCTCGGCGACGCGCCGTCGATCGCGGGCATTCAGGGGTCCTTCTCGACCAACGAGTTCCTAGCGGAGCTGTCGGTTCCCGTCCTCAGCCCGGAGATCGCGAGCTTCGGGCCCTTCGAGATCTCGCTCGATCTCGAAGGGGCGGGACGCCTCGTGAAGAACTCGGCCGTGGCGACCAAGGCGACCTACACCGGCGGTGCGCGGCTATCGCTGATGCGCGGCCTGTCGTTCCGCGGCAACTACACCCGCTCAATCCGGGCCCCGGCCCTGACCGAGCTGTTCCTGCCGGTCCAGCGGGTCGACTCGTTCGCCAACGATCCCTGCGACATCGACAACATCGGCAACGGCGCCAATCCGTCCGCGCGTCGGGCCAATTGCATCG
This sequence comes from Sphingomonas bacterium, assembly GCF_028292945.1. Classification (GTDB taxonomy): domain Bacteria; phylum Pseudomonadota; class Alphaproteobacteria; order Sphingomonadales; family Sphingomonadaceae; genus Sphingomonas. The sequence continues at coordinate 8,347 of NZ_JAQGLJ010000088.1, forward strand.
CGGCCGTGATCGCGAACGGCAATGCCAACAGTGCCGCGGGGGCGACCACCTTTCTGTCGGGCTACGAGTCGATCATCGACAACGCGCTGCAGCCGATCACCGCGGGCGGCAACCCGAACCTCGATAACGAGATCGCGACATCGTACACGATCGGGACGACGATCGCGCCGGCGTTCATCCCCAATCTGTCGCTCAGCTTCGACTGGGTCGACATCTCGATCGCCAACGCGATCTTCAACGTCAACGGCTCCAACCTGATGAGCGCCTGCTTCGATAGCTCGGCTTATCCGGTCGCGGTCTGCGACTCCGTGTTCCGGGGTTCCGATTTCCAGGTCTCCAACCTGATCACCGGGTTCGCTAACATCGGCTATATCAAGTTCCGGTCGCTTACCGGTCAGCTGCGCTACAACGTCGACCTAGGCAATTTCGGCGAGCTGAAGCTCGGCGTCACCGGCCAGTATATCGACAAGTCCGAGATTTCCGTCCTGGGCACCGGCGACGATCTCAACATCAACGCAGGCGAGCCCGCCAATCCGAGGTTCACGGCGCAGGCCAATGTGAACTGGATCTTCGGGGGGACCGGTGTGCTCCTCCAGACGCAATTCCGCGGAAAGTCGGACATCAACAAGGCCGACCGCGATTACGAGACGCTCCAATACCCGTTCATCGGTTCCTATACCGAGTTCAACCTAGCACTCAGCCAAAAGGTGAATGACCAGTATTCGATCCGGTTCGTGATCGACAACTTGGCCGACAGGAAGCCGCAGGTTCAGGCCGTCGCATCGGGCAACGCCTACCTCTTCGACGTTCTGGGTCGCCGTTTCCGCGTCGGCGTCTCGGGTAAGTTCTGAGGCGCGCCGGGCCCGGTGCGCCGGGCCCCCTACATGGAGGAGAGTCAAGATGACGTTCAAAGGCTGGATGGCTTTCGCGTTTGCCCTAGCGACGCCGGTCGCGGTGGGGGCCCAGGCTCCGCCGATCGCGCTGACCTGGGAAAGTGCGTTCAAGAACAACATGGGCGCGCGGGGAGCCGCGCTCTCGCCCGATGGCAGGTTCGCCGCGGTCTCGGCGAACACCACCGACAAGAGTGGCATCTTTCTGGTGCCGGTCGCCGGCGGAACGCCGCAGTTCTGGGTCTCGGGGACCGGCGCAGAGTGGCTACCCGACGGCAAGGGCATCGTGTTCGTCGAAGACAATGACGTATGGACCGTGGCGGTGGGGTCAACGACTCCGCGGCGGATCACCAACGACAAGAACGACGAGCGGGCGCTGCAGGCGTCGCCGGACGGGCGCACGATCGCCTTCTACAGCGGCCGATCGGGCAATCAGGATATCTGGCTCGTTCCTACCGACGGCTCGGCGCCGGCGCGGCAGGTGACCAAAAAGTCGATGGCTCTCGACGATTTTCGTTACGCGCCGTCATGGTCGCCCGACGGTCGGAGGATCGCCTATTACTCGAACAAGGCCAATTACTGGCACGACGATGTATGGCTGGTCGACGTGGCGTCAGGTCGCGAGGCCCAGCTGTCCAGGTCGCTGATGGCGATGTCGACGCCCCGCTGGTCGCCCGACGGCAAGACGATCGCCCTGATGGGGAACGTCAAGACCGACTTCTGGTACGAAGATCTTTCCGAAATCTTCCTGATCGACGTGGAGACGAAGGCCGAGAGCAAAGTGCCGATGCAGGTGTTCGCCACCGACCTGCTCAACAATCACACCGTCTCCTGGTCGAAAGATGGCAAGGAGTTGTTCTTCCCCTATCACGAGCGCGCCAATGTCGAATTGTGGCGGGTTCCGGTCAAGGGTGGTGTCGCGACGCGAATGACCAACATGGGGGGCACGTTCCGCTCCTATGACGCCGCCGCGAACAGCAGCGGGTTCGTTTTCGTGCGCTCCACCCCGACGCGCGGATCGGAGATCGACTATTTCCCAATCGGTGGCGGGGCTCCGCGTCAGATCACGAATTTTGCGTCGAAGTGGCAGGGCCTCGTCGAGCCCGAGGAGATCAGCTTCCGCAGCTGGGACGGCCTGTACATCCAAGGTTTTGTCTTTCGCCCGCCGGGGTTCGACCCAGCCAAGAAGTATCCGGCGCTCGTTCAGGTCCACGGCGGCGGCACGAACTCCTTCTATGCCGGCCTCTCCCTGCAGGAACAAAAGCTTGCACAGGAGGGCTATGTCGTCCTTGCAATCAACTATCGCGGCGGGTCCGGGTTCGGCAGGGTGTTCCAGGATCTCGCGATCAACGACTGGGCCAACGGCCAGGCGCTCGATGCGGCGAAGGCAGCCGACTTCATCCGCGCTCAGCCATGGTCCACCGGCAAAGTCGGTATCTATGGTTATAGCTATGGGGGCATCACCTCGATGGCGGCGATCACCCGGTCGCCCGACACCTTCGATGCGGCCGTGCCGATGGCCGGAATCTATGACTTCGCCGACGCGTATGAGAATGCCGACCGTCTCGGTAAGGTCTTTCTTGCTTCGGGACACGGCGGGTCGCCGAAGGATCGGCCCAGTATCTATGCGATCAGCAACTCGCTTTCGCGGGTCAGCCAGATCAAAACCCCGGTCCTGATCATGCACGGCGAGGCCGACGTCCGGGCACCTTTCCGGCAATATCAGATGGCGGTCGAGATCCTGAAGCGTGAGGGCAAGGTGTTCGAGAGCAAGAGCTATCCGAACGAACCGCATGGGTTCCGCAACCCCGACAATCAGGTCGACATGTACACTCGCCTGTCGGCCTGGTTCGCCAAGTATCTGAAATAGGCCGGCAGCTAGGCGCAATCTGGTCCGTCCCCGAGGGATTGTCGAACATGCACATATGCTATGTCATCCCCGGGGACCTTTCCCTGAGCCGATATGGCTCGGCGGAAGTCCGGCGCAGGGAGGCTGTCCTCCAGGGCTGGGCCTTCGTCGGGACGCGGGTAACCGCGACGGACGTCCAGAACGGTATCGGCTCGATCGAATCGAGCTACGACGAACTCCGTGCGGCCCCCGCCGGGATCGAGCGTATCCGTGAGATCGAGCGCGGCGATGTCGATGCAGCGATCATGGGCTGCTTCGGCGATCCGGGCCTGGAAGCCGCGCGCGAGATGATCTCCATGCCCGTTATCGGCCCGGGTGAAGCGTCGCTACTGCTGGCCGCGCAGCTAGGGCACCGGATCGGTATCGTCGCGGTGTTCGACAGACTGGCGGCAATGCATCGGGGGCAGGCGTTTCGGGCCGGAGTGCTGGAGAAACTATGCTCCGTCCGGGGCGTCGATATCCCCGTCCTCGACCTGGCGAACGCACCCGAGGCAACGTTCGACCGCCTCGTCGAAGTCGGTCGCGCCGCGCTGGAGCGCGACGGCGCAGAGGTCCTGATCTTGGGATGCATGTCGATGGCGTTCCTCGACGTCGCCGATCGTCTCTCGGACGTGCTTGGCGTGCCGGTGGTCAATCCGGCGAAGGCCGCGCTGAAAGCAGCTGAGTCGCTGGTCTCGATGCGAATTTCGCATAGCCGGAGGGGGCGCTGTTAGCCCAAATGCACCGCTGTTTTCCGATCTGGTTAGGGCCCTAGCTTTATCTGCCGAGCTGCTCTGCGGCGACGCGTTGTAGCTGAACTGCCTGCGCGCCAGAAATGCCAAGATCTGCGGCAGCCGTTTCCTTCGAGCCCAGCGAGCGAGGGTCTTGGCCCGTGATCTTACCGAACACGACCAACGCCTCTAGGTAGTAGCCGTGAATGCTGCCGTGATAGTGGTCGTACGCCCATAAATCGACTTGTCCGAAGCTAATACCATCATAGGGGTTGGGGTCGGCAACACCCGCGACGAAAGCCCGATTCCAGGCCTCGCCGACCGGGATGACGCCGTCGATGTCCTTCGAGGCCGCATCAGCGCGGTCGCTGGCGGCGCGGAGGTCGAACGCCATCTTCGGCAGCGGTGTTCCTGTCCACGGACCGCCCGGCTTGTACACCTGATCCGCACGGCTCCACGTCGCCATCAACTCGACCCGCACGTTAGGGTTGGTGCGGGTGAAAAGAGCGGCGAGCAGTCCCGCATCCCTGATGTGGCTGGTCGCGTCGCCCGGCTGTTTGCGGTCGAGCACGCTGTGGTCCTGCAGGATCACGATATCCCACGCGCGGTCGATCCGCGCGCGCCTTTCGGCCAGGTGGAAGCCAAGCATCTGACCGCCCTGCGTCTCCAGACTGACGGCATAGTCGAGCCCGGCCTGCTCGGCGAACCGCTTGAACAGCGCCGGCACCCCGCCAAAGCCGTCGCCGTTGAGGTCCGTGACGGTCGCCGCGCCGAACCGCTTCACCGCCGAGTGCGCGCCTTGCGTGAAACTGTTGCCGACGAACAGGATCGTTCTGGCTGGCGCACTTGACGCGGGCGCGACCTGGGCGACCGAGGGCACGGCAACGGCCAGCATCAACGCTGCAATCAAAACCTTCATCGTCAGAACCTCTTGCCGATGCTGGCGTACAGATAGCGTGCATAGGGGACATAGAGCGAGCCGAGATAGCCGTCGGCGGTGATCGGCGGATCTTTGTCGAAGATGTTGCGCGCACCGATTCGAACGCGCGTGTCGTCGAGGATACCGCCCTTGAAGCGGTACTGCGCGTAGAGGTTCACCGTCGTCTGGCCTTCGATCCCATAGGGCGTGCCGTTGACGTCGAGGAAGTTCGTGTCGTCGACCCCGGCGATGTAGTTGGCGAACCCGCCGATCTGGAAGCCGGCATGGCTCCAGGTCAGCGACGAGGTTACGCGCCACTTCGGACGCCCGCGCTGCTCGACCAGGTCGGTGCCGTCGGTCAGCGGCGTGGCGGCGTTGATCTGCCCTGCGGATCGCGCTTCGAACAGCTCCTGCACCGTGGGCGGCGTCTGGCGGCTGTACTTCGTCAGATGCGCGGCGTTGATCGCCACGTCGAACTTCCCGATGTCGGTGCGGACATTGTAGAGCAGCGCAAGGTCGATCCCCTGCACCGTCTGCGGCAGCAGGTTGGTGAAACGATCCTTGATCTGCGTCACCGCGCCCGCGTTTGCGAGCCCGGTCCCGGCGAACACCGGCACGTCGTCGGCGCTCACCGCGGCGCGTACGACGTTGGGATTGCTCGATCCCGACAGGCGCAGCAGATAGTCGAGCACCAACGCGTTCTGCGGTCCGAACTGGCCGACGATGTCGGTCTGACTGATCGACCAGAAGTCCGCAGTTAGAGTCAGCTTGCCGATGTTCGCATCGCCAAAGTCAGGCGAAACAACAATGCCGAAGGTATAGTTGGTGCTCTCCTCGGGTTTCAGATCGGGGTTGCCGGCGACGAAGATCGAATAGCTCACCCCACGCCCACACGCGCCGAAATTGGCGATGCGCTTGGCGCGCAGATCGGCCTCGCAGCGAAGGAAGTCGGTGTTCGAGCCGAGCCGCGAATATTGCACGGTGTTGGTCTGCTCGAGGTTGGGCGCGCGAAATCCGAGCGAGTAGGAACCGCGGAACCGGAAACCGTCGACCACGTCGAGCGCGGCGGCGATCTTGGGTTTCGCGACCGAGCCGAAGTCGCTGTAATGCTCGTAACGTCCAGCCAGCTGCAGGTCGAGGCGGCGGATCAGCGGAACGCCCATCTCGGGCGAGATCACCGGCACCGCCAATTCGGCGAAAGCGGAGAAGACCGTGCGCTCTCCCCGCGTGCTCGGCGTCGGGCTGACCGCGGCGACATTGGAGACCGAAACCTCGCCGGTCACCGCGTCGCGGAACTGAGTGGTTCCGTTCAGATTGCCGTCGCGGATGTCGGCCTGCGTCTCGCGCCGCCCCTCGACGCCGAGCGCGATACCGAGGCCGCCGCCCGGCAGCGAGAACAGGTCGGGGCGTGAAATCTTGAAGTCGCCCAACGCCAGCGTGGTCTTCGATCGCCGCACGAGGTCGAAGCTGATCGCGTCGATCGCGGCCTGCGACGAGGGCGTGCAATCGCCGAGCGACGGCGACGCCGAGCAGCCGCCGCTGAACGGGTTGTACGCATCGGGAGTCGAGAGGGCGAGGCTGGTCTGCAGCTTGGTCATGTCGATCGCGTTCGACGCGTCGGTGGCCTGCGCCTCAGAGTACAGGAAGGCGGTATCGAAATCGAAGCTGCCGATATTTCCCCTGGCGCCACCCAGAAAGCGCGCCTGCCAGTTCTCGACATTAACCTCCTGATACCCGGCATCGACAAAGCGATAGGTGGTCAGCCGCACCGGCAGTCCGGCGGTGGGCACGTTGGTCAGGCCTGCGACCCGGTTCGGATTGGCGGTGCCGTTGGCGAACGTCACCGGCCCGAAGGGGTTCCAGTAGTTGGATGCGGGGACAACGATCGCATTCAGGTTTATCGTCGGAGGCTGGATGCGCCGCGTGTCCGCGCGGTAATAAGCCAGCTCCGTGTACAGCGTAATGGCGTCCGAGACATCGTAATGCCCGGTCAGGAAGCTGTTGAACCGCTCGATCCGCGGGGTGACGCTGGTGCCGGGCCGCGTGTCGAACCGTTCGGAGCGTAGCGTCGTCGCGGTCGCGCGCGCGCCGGTGCCGATGCAGGTGTCGGCGTTGACGCCCTGCACGCAGCCCGGATTGAGCACGGACTGGGTATGAAACGCACCCGCCGCGGTGGTCAGCGCGGTGGTGCCGCGACGGATCGTGCCGGGACCGCCGACCACCGTCAGGTTCGCCCAGGGTGCCTGCGTCGCGCGGCCATCGGCGGTCAGGTTGCCGGCGAAGCGCGTATCGTCGACGAAGAAGGACAGCAGATTATCGGTCGCGGTGTAGGGCTGGTCCTCGGCCAGTTGCGCGGTACGCCGCGTGTAGTCGAGATACACCGACACATTGCCGCGCTTGTCTGCAAAGTCGGAGCCGATCAGCCCGGTCGCCTGAAACTCGCGGCGGTGCGTGCCTTCCGCCCCGCCATAGCGAAGGTCGATCTGCGCGCCGTCATAGTCGGTCTTGGTCACCGTGTTGACCACGCCGGCGACCGCGTCCGTGCCATAGATCGCTGCCGCACCGTCCCGCAGGATCTCTAGTCGGTCGATACCCGCGACCGGCAGCGCGTTCGAATTGTAGCCCAAGACGGGGACGTTGCCGTCGCCCGCCTGGCTGGTCGGATGCTGCACCAGCCGGCGGCCGTTGAGCAGTACCAAGGTGTTGCCGACGCCCAGGTTGCGCAGGTTGATCGAGTTGACGTCGCCACGCGCCGCATTGGAGGTCTGCGGGTTGTTTGCCTCGTTGAAGGTAATGTCGCCGGCCTGCGGGATCGAGCGGATCAGCTCGTCGCCGGACAGCGCGCCGGTCGCCTCGATCTGGTTCGAATCGATGACCGACACCGGCAGCGCCGCGGTCGAGCTCGCACCACGGATCTGCGACCCGACGACGACCACGTCGGCTCCGCCCGCCGACGATCCCTCCGTCTGCGCGGCGGTGTCGAGGCCCGGCACGGCCCCGGTCGTCGGCTGCGCGGCCTGCGGTGGACGTGGCGCGTCCTGCGCGGCAGCACCTCCGGCCGCGATCAGCGCAATCATGGCGGTTCCCGCGCGCCAGCTGTTCTTCGTCATTCCCACTCTCCCTTTGTGTCGCCTGGCCGTCAGTTGACGGTTACCAGGGCCTCGTCTTCGTCGATGGTCACGAGGGCATCGTCTTCGTCGATGGTTTCGGCGTCGCTGACGCGTCGGTCGTTAAGCGTCTCGGTGAGGCGCGCGCGGTCGAGCTTGCCCTCCCAGCGCGCGACGACGATGGCGGCGACCGCATTGCCGATGAAATTGGTGAGGCTGCGGCATTCGCTCATAAAGCGGTCGACGCCTAGGATCAGTGCCATGCCCGCGACCGGCACGGACGGCACGATCGACAGCGTCGCGGCGAGCGTGATGAAGCCCGCACCCGTGACCCCTGCCGCGCCTTTGGACGACAGCATTGCCACGCCCAGCAGCGCCGCTTGCTCGCCCCAGCTCAGCTCGATCCCGGTCGCCTGCGCAATGAACAGCGCGGCAAGCGTCATGTAGATGTTGGTGCCGTCGAGGTTGAACGAATAGCCGGTCGGCACCACCAGCCCGACCACGCCCTTGTCGCAGCCGGCACGCTCCAGCTTGCCGATCAGGCTCGGCAGCGCGGCTTCGGACGACGACGTGCCCAGCACCAGCAGCAATTCGGCTTTAAGATACGCGATCAGCTTGAAGATCGAGAAGCCGTGAGCCCATGCCACGGCGCCGAGCACTACGACGACGAACAACAGCGAGGTGAAGTAGAAGGTCGCCACCAAAGCGCCGAGATTGACGAGACTGCCCGCACCATATTTGCCAATGGTGAACGCCATCGCGCCGAACGCGCCAATCGGTGCCACCTTCATCAAGATGCCGACCAGTCGGAATACAACCAGCGTCAGGCGCTCGAGCATGGCGAGCACCGGCTCGGCGGGCTTGCCGACCAGACTCAACGACACACCGAACAGGATCCCGACAAACAGCGTCTGCAGGATCGACCCGTCGGTCAGCGACGACACCATAGTCGTCGGGATGATCGCCAGCAGGAACGCGGTGATCGTCGAATCCTGCGCCTTGGCGGTATAGTCGTTGATCGCGCCGGCATCGAGCGTCGCCGGGTCGATGTTCATGCCCGCGCCCGGCTGCACGACATTGGCGACGACGAGACCGACCACCAGCGCCAGCGTTGAGAAGAACAGGAAATAGGCCATCGCCTTGGCGGCCACGCGGCCCACCGCCGCCAGCTCGCGCATGCCCGCGATGCCGGTGACGACGGTCAGGAAGATCACCGGGGCGATAATCATCTTGACCAGCTTGATGAAGCCATCGCCGAGCGGCTTCAGCGCCTCGCCGGTCGTCGGCCAGAAATGCCCGAGCAGCACTCCGGCGGCGATCGCGACAAGCACCTGGACGTAGAGGTGACGGTAGAAAGGTACGGCGGCTAACGTTTGAACGTCGGGTACGCGCGGTCGGACCGCCATCAATCCATCCTCTCCCTGAGGCGCTGAGGCCTGCTCCGTGCGCGGAGTTCTGCGACGGCATTAAGGGGTCCGCAAAAATCGACCACTGAATTTGTGGATCTGATAAACTGCTGAGAACACGCCACAAAGCCCAGGGGTACTTAGAGGCTGGTATTGCGAGTGTGTGGAATTCCATACACAAACGCCGAGATCTGTGCGAGACTTCGGACATGAAGCTGCCCTTCTCTTGGCCCGGTAGGGGGTTCGCGGTGGCGATCCTCGCAGCGATCGCGCTGCTTGGCGGATCAATCTGGGTCGGAATGGGATGGGTGCGGGGCTATGCCAGCGCGATCGCCGATGCCGCGGGTGAACAGGCCGTCCGCGGACACAGGGCGCTCCTGGCGAGCGAGCTCCAGAAATTTCGACTGCTGCCACTGGTACTCGTCGAATATCCCGACGTGGCGGCCGCCCTCACCGGCGATCTTACGGCGCGAAATGCTTTGAATGGTACACTGGAGCTTCTTGCCAGCCGTACGGACGCCGCGAACCTTTATGCGATCGACCCGACCGGGCGAACGGTCGCGGCAAGCAACTGGCGCGAACCGACCAGCTTCGAGGGTCAGAACTATGCGTTCCGTCCTTATTTTCGCGATGCGATGCGGTCAGGGTCAGCGGAGCTGTTCGCGCTCGGCACGGTCAGCGGACGCCCGGGTCTCTATCTCGCGCGGCGCGTCGACCGCGGCACCCGCCGGCTCGGCGTGGTCGTTATCAAGGTCGAGTTCGACGCGGTCGAAGCCGCATGGGCGCGCATGCCCGGTGCGAGCTTCGTCACCGATGCAGCGGGGGTAATCCTCATCACCAGCCTGCCCCGCTGGCGCTTCCGCACGATCAACGAAATGGATCCCGCAATGCTCGCCGGGGCGCGTCGTTCACGGCAGTTCGGTGCCGATCCGCCCGTGCGCGCACCAATACGGATGGCAGCAGCCGACGCGGTCGCGACGGTCAACGGGGTTGCGCAAGCCTATCGCGTGGCTGTGCAGACCGCGCCGTTCGCCGGAGGGCAGCTGTATCATATCACGCCCCTCGACGGACCTATCGCCGCCGCCCGCACGCAGGCCCTGCTATGGGGTCTGGGCGCGCTGCTGGTGCTCGGCATCATCGCCGGCCTGGCCCTGCGCGCGGCGGACACGCGCCGCCTGCAGGGACAGGCGCGCATCGCGCTCGAACACGAAGTCGTCCGCCGAACTCGGCAGCTCAGCGAGGCCAATGCTCGACTGACCATCGAGTCCGACGAGCGGGCGGAGGCGGATCGCCGCTACCGCCTTGCTCGCGAAGAGCTTGCCCAGGCCAACCGGCTTGGCACGCTGGGGCAGATCACGGCCGGCGTCGCGCACGAGATCAACCAGCCCGTGGCCGCTATCCGCACCTTTGCCGAAAGCGGCGCAATCCTGGTCGAGCGGGGTGCTATGAGCGCGGCGCGCGAAAATCTCGGCCGCATCGTCGACCTTGCCGACCGCATCGGCGGCATCACCGCCGAGCTTAAGGGCTATGCCCGCAAGCGTGTCGCAGGGAGCGACCAGGCCACGCTCGCGTCGGTGCTTGATGGCGTGAGGATGCTGATGGGCGAGCGGATCGCAGCCGTTGCGATGGATATCTCGCCTGAGCTGCAGGGCTTGGTACTTAAAGGCGAGCGCGTGCGGATCGAGCAGATCCTGGTCAACCTCCTACAGAACGCGCTGGACGCGGTCGCGTCGGCTGGTGCCGGCCGCGTGCGGATGACGGTCGCCCGGACGGGCGAAGTTGCTCTGATCGAAATCAGCGACGACGGTACCGGCGTCGACCCGGCGATTGTCGACACACTGTTCACACCGTTCACATCGGCCACGCCGGGCGGCCTGGGACTGGGGCTGGCGATCGCGCGCAACATCGCGCGCGAGTTTAACGGCGATCTGCGGCACGAGCAGCGATCGCGCGGTGGCGCTACTTTTGTCCTGACACTGCCCGCGGCATGACCGACTTCCTTCCGCGCGTTATTTTGGTGGAGGACGACGAACCGCTGCGGGTCGCGACGGAGCAGGCGCTGGTGCTCGCAGGTCATGCCGTCACGGCCTTTGGGAACGCGGCGAAGGCGATCGGCGCAATCGACCCCTCGTTCGACGGCGTGGTCGTTTCTGACATCCGCATGCCGCAAATTGACGGCCACGAACTTCTCGCGCGCGTCCGGTCGATCGATGCCGAGATTCCCGTCATTCTCGTGACCGGGCACGGCGATGTGTCCATGGCGGTGAAGGCGCTGCACGACGGCGCAAGCGATTTCCTGACCAAGCCGTTCGCGACCGGCCATCTGATCGCCAGCATCCGCCGCGCGCTGGAGCGGCGAACGCTCGTGCTCGACAATCGCCGCTTGCGACTTACGATGGCGCAGCTCGAGGCGGGCGATGCGCTGATCGGCGACAGCCCCGCGATGACCACGTTGCGCCAGTCCGTCCGGCAGATTGCGGTGACTGACCTTGACGTGCTGTTCGAAGGCGAGACCGGAACCGGCAAGGAGCTGGTCGCTCGGCTCCTGCATTTTGAAAGCCGGCGGCGTGGCCGACCGTTCGTCGCGGTCAACTGCGGCGCTCTCGCCGAAGCCACCGCCGAAGCCGAACTGTTCGGCCATGCTGCGGACAGCGTGCCGCAGACGCGGCTGTCGCGGGTCGGCCAAATCGCGGCGTCGAACGGCGGCACCCTACTGCTCGACGAGATCGACAGCATGCCGCTCGCGCTTCAGGCAACACTGCTGCGCGTGATCGAGGAACGCGAAGTTCACCCGATCGGCGCTGCCCGCCCGGTCGCACTCGACCTGCGCATCGTCGCGACCGCCAAGTCCGATCTGCACGAAGAAGCGCGCGCGGGGCGATTTCGCGAGGATCTTTATTACCGCCTCGCGACCGTACGACTTCGGGTACCGCCGCTGCGCGAGCGCGACGACGATTGTCACGCACTGTTCGCAATGTTTCTGGCCGAAGCCAGGGCGACGCTAAGCAAGCCTGACTTTGAACCGGACATGGCCGCCCACCTGCGCTTGCGGCAGCATCAATGGCCCGGCAATGTCCGGGAGCTTCGCAGCTACGCCTACGAAATCGTGATCGGCGCGAGCGCGCGTGAACCTGCAGCGCCCGCTTTGGAGAAGGCCACCCTGCCCCAGCAGGTCGCCACGTTTGAAGCGGACCTTATCGCGCGCACGCTCGCGCGGCACGGCGGCAAGGTCAAGGCAGCGGTCGATGAACTGCGCATCCCTCGCAAAACCTTCTACGACAAGCTGGCACGCTACAACATCGTTCCCTCGCGATACCGTAGCAGATGATTACTCGTTGCCGCTGACAAGCGGGTGGGGGAGCATGGATCGCAGATGAGGTCCGATGCGCTCTGCCATTCAAACGGATGTGACATTGCTAGTGCCGCCGAATGTTTCACTATGCTGTCTCCGGCGGTAGTGTTGAAACCGGGACTTCCCGAGACGGGGATCGCACCTGAGCGAGTGGCCGTTCTCAGGAACCGTCGAGGGCGGTCTGAACGTCCGCAGGTGGGCCTTTCACGCTGTCGATCCAAACACACCAGTGCTGAACGGCACTAAAGAGCTTATCGCTCGGCCGCTCTCCCGCCCGGTAGCTGTCGGTATCCATCCAGCGCCTCGGCCCGGCCCCGGCGGGCAGTTCGAACGCAGGTGGGACGGCTTTCGCGCCCTGGTGTTCCGCGACGGTGCCGAGGTCGAGATCCTGCCGATGTCGGGCAAGTCGCTGTCTCGCGGCGCAGGGCGGCCTTGATCGGGCTCTATCCAGGAGGCATGGTCGCCGTGCCATTGCGGCGCTTGCGCCGACGGCAATCCGGCTGGCCGTGGTCGTGTGACCCCTTGGCCAGCTTCGATAGGGATGAAAGTGCGAGGCGTCCTCCAACGGTCCACGCGGCGGGTGCTTGCCATTGCCAAAGACATGAGTAGCGTCGCAGCCGCCGTTCCCCACTGGATCGCGCGTGCGCCGCGGCGGCCATCGCTCGTGCTTCACGCCGGCCAGCACAAGACGGGCAGCACGTCCTTTCAGGCCTTCCTGAGTGGAGCTCCGCTCTCGCTGGCGAGGCAGGGCGTGCACGTCGTCCGGGCCGGCCAGTCTCTGGCGGGCGATCATCACCGGCTGATCCTGGCTCGTCGCGGCCTGCGGGCAAGGGCGAGGCATTTGCTTCTGAGTGCCGAGATCGCCCGCGCCACGAATTCGACGCTGCTGATTTCGTCGGAAACGGCGACGGAGGTGATTCTCGCCGGCGGCGGGCACGGCCTGATCGACTTCTTCCGTGCGGCGGGCGTGGGGCAGGTGACCCTGCTCCTGTACCTGCGCTCTCCGGTGGCGCTTGCGAATTCGGGCTATTCGGAAGTCATCGGCGGCATGGAACATGGCGGGCCCGCTTTTCCGGAATTTCTCGCCTCGTGGAACGACGGTGCGTACCTGCACTATGACCGGTTCCTCGAGCTGGCCGGGCGCGAAGACGTTCTGCTGGAGGTGCGGCCCTATGATGCGCGCGCACGCCGAGGCATAGTGCATGACCTTGCAAGCGCACTCCGCCTCGACGAGCCGAGCCTGGCCGAGCCGCGTGCGAACGGCAGCCTGGGACCGGTTGCGCTCGAAGCCATCCGAACCATCTCGGGGGAACTGGGGTCGATGCCCGCCGCACTACGGTGGCGCGTGAGCGCACGGCTTCGAGCGATCGGCCGCGGGCTCGAAGAGCGACCCTTCTGGGGTATGGACGCTCGCCACAGGCGGCTCGTGGCGGATGCGGAACGACGAACCGATGCCTTCGCTCATGCAGTCTGGGGGACCGGCTGGATAGAGCGGATTGGTGACGAGCAGCGGCCCTACAACGTGTTCGATCCCGGGCGATCCGACCAGATGCGGATGTTCGAGGCCACGATCCCGCTGATGCGTGCCGCCGCGGCCGAGCTTACGGCATCGGTACGCAAACGCCGCCGGTCTCGTTCCCGCGCGGGCGGGACGGCAGCGCGATGACTTTGTCGGGCGACATTCGTGACGCGATCGGCAGAGGCGCGGAATTCCTCTCAGGGGCGCAGCTGGCGAGCGGCGAGTTCCAGGTGTTCACCTCCACCGATCCGGAAATGAAGGAAGGCTGCGCGCCCGATCCGTCGATCTTCCCGACGGCGCTGATCGCCCAGTCTCTTGCCGTGGTCGATGAAGCGGCGGCGGCGCTGAGCGGTGCGCTCGACTTTCTGCTCGCCGAGATGGACGGGGACGGGCTCTGGCGCCACTGGCCCCGCGCCCATCCCTATCACCGACAGCTTCCGCCAGATCTCGACGACACGAGCTGTGCGGCCTCGGCGCTGCAGGCGGGCGGGCGCGTCTTCCCCGACCATCGCGCCCTGCTTCTCGCCAACCGCGACGCGCGGGGCCTGTTCTTCACCTGGCTGACGCCGCGGGCGCGCTGGGCCGGCGCCGCCCATGCCCGCGTCGCCCTTCATCAGCTTCGCCATCCGCTGACGCTGTTCCTGTTCTTTCAGCGCACGTCCGCCGCCCCCCGGGATGTGGACTCGGTGGTCAACGCCAACTGTCTTTTCCACCTCGGAGACCACCAGGGCAGCGAGGCGATCGTGGAGCATCTTCTCGCCGTCCTGCGCGCAGGCGCCGAGCGGGATTGCGACAAGTGGTACGATAATCCGTTCGCGATCTGGTACTTCTTCTCGCGCGCTCTGGCGGGCCGGTCCGAAGAAGCGGGGAGGATCGTCGTCGAACGCCTGGCGAACGCGGCGCCTGCAACGGCACTGGAGGCCGCCTTCGCAGCCTGCGCGCTGCTGCGCTGGCGGGTCCGCCCGTCCGAGGACGCCATCCGATCCCTGCTGGCCGCGCAGCTCGCATCCGGCGGCTGGCCCCGCGCGGCGCTTTATCATGGCGGGCGGCCTCGGCTTGCGCGCGGCGGCTTCGGAGCGCCTCACCCGGACACGCCGAGATGGGGTTCGGAAGAACTCACGACCGGCTTTGCGCTCGAGGCCCTCGCCCGCTGGCTGGATGCGGATTCATGACCGGCCATCTTGTCCATGTCGGCTTTCCGAAAACCGGCTCCAAGCTGCTGCAGCGCTGGTTCGAGGAACATCCACAACTGGCGTTCCGGCAGTGGGGCATCGCCGGGTTTGGCAGCGTGCTCGACATGGTGGACGCGGCGAACGAGCCAGCGGGCCGATTTCTCTACCGCGTCACCAGCGCCGAAGGGCTGAGCGCGCCGCCGCCGGCAAGCGGATCGGCGATGATCGATTACGACCAGAGAACGGCCACGCACCGCCACCTCCAGGCTGCCGCATGCGCTCTCGTCACCGCCATCGCGCCGCAGGCAAGGATCCTGATCGTCACCCGCGGCTTTCGCGCGATGATCCTCTCCTCCTATTCGCAATATCTGAGGAGCGGCGGGAGCGAGGATTTCGAAGCACTGCTCGCCCGGCCGGCAGGCGACAATCCGTGGAACTATGATCACGTGGTCGGGCTGTACGAGGCTGCCTTCGGCCGCGACAACGTCCTGACGCTTCCTTACGAGTTGCTGCGCGACGATCGGGAGCAGTTCGCGGGCGCGCTCGTCGACTGGCTGGGCCTGCGTCCGCATCCGCTCCCCGCCGCGCGGGTGAACACCTCCCTCTCCGCCACCGAGCTGCGCTGGTATCCGCGGCTGGCCCGCGCGCTGGCCCGATTGCCGATAGGCGGAGGGCTGAGAGGGCGTCTGCTTCGCCGCTATGTCGATGGCGCAATGGCAAACCGGTGGCGGCCCCTCACGGGATTGCTGCAGCGGCTTCGGCCGGCGTCGCCGGTCACGGCCGAGCTGGTTCCCGAAACGTTGCTCGAGCGGTTTCGCGGACAGGCAAAGAGCTTGCGCGGTCGTCCGTTCTACCAGCGCTACGCCTGCGACTACTTCCTCGACGCCTGATCATGCCTCTGGACGCTCACTCCCATTCAACGTCCGTCCTTACGAGTTGCCCCATCGCCATCGCAAAGATGTTGAAAAGGTCGGGGTCGCCGCCGATGATGATCGGCTGCGGGTCGTTCTCCCAGCCCCAGCGCGCCAGCGGGTGGCGCGCCTCTTCCGCGACGACGACGGCGCGAAGGGCGTAGCGGCCGGGGACAAGCGGAAGCCGCGGGAGCACGCAAACAAGCTCGCCGGCACCGGGGCCGACAATGCGCGGCCGCATGTCGTGTGCGGCCGTGACGCAGGTCGCGAGATCCTCCGTCCAGATGGAAAAACCCCAGATCGCCGAGTGCGCTTCCCGGGCCATGTACCGAAGCCGGATCCGAAGCGGCTCGCCCACCTTCGGCTCCGCGCCTGCGGCCGCTTCCGCGACCAGGGCGGTGATGCACACTGGCCCGTCCGCAGCCGGCGGCGCGCCCTGCGCCGGGGCGCGCAGCCTCGCCTCGAACATGCGGCTTACCGCCTCGACGGCGCTCCCGAGGAAGGCCGGCTTGCCGGCGTCGAGAAGCAGTCCGCGCGTGCAGACGGCGTGGATCTGAGCGACGTTGTGCGACACGAACAGCAGCGAGCCGCCATCGCGCAGATAGGCGCGCATGTGATCGATACATTTTCGCTGAAAGTGGATGTCGCCGACCGCGAGTACCTCGTCGACAAGCAGCAGGTCGGGCCTGAGATGCGTTGCGAGGGCATAGGAGAGACGCGCGCGCATACCCGTGCTGTAGGATTGCAACGGTCCGTCGATCGCCCGTTCCAGCTCGGCGAAGGCGATCACATCGTCGAGCAGCCTCCGCGCCGCCGCCCCGCGCAGGCCGGCAAGAGCTGCGCCGAGCACAACATTTTCGCGGCCGGTCAGGAGCGGGCTGAGACCGGCGCCCAGATCGATGATCGCGCCGATCGACCCGCGCACATGTATGCTGCCGCGCGTCGGCTTCAGGAGCCCATACACCGTCTTGAGCAACGTCGTCTTGCCGGCACCGTTCACGCCGAGGACGGCGAGCGCCTCGCCCTGGCCTAGTTCGAAGCCGACCTCGTCGAGCGCCATGAACTCCCGTCGGCGCGGTGAGGCCGTGGCGCGCCACGGCGTCAGCTCGCGGACGATGTCCGCTGCCGCGTATCGGAGCGCCAGGGAGGCGTCCCGGCAGTATTTCTTCCCTAGCCCCGAGACCCGCAGCACCGGCTCGTTTGCCTGGTCCTCGTCGCTTTCCAGCCGCTGCACGATGTCACTGTTGCCGGTCAGGATTGTCATGTCCCGACGATCAAGCTCGTTGGAACGCGAGCCGTCAGCGTAGCGAAAAGGTCGATCGTCTCGGGCGGCTGGATCACGCGTCGATCCGGCGCGCGGATCAGCGCGCCGACCGCCAGCGGGATAACGCGGCGGGAAAAGCCTGCGATCCGCCCGACGGTCGCGTCGGAGGCGTCGATCCCCGCCCGAAAGACCGGCCCGTGCCAGTAGAGTCGCGGTCCGGCGTCCCGCCACGCGTGGGATTTGCCGCAGAAGAGGAACAGGACGCGTTCGGCAGGGTATTCGAGTCTCGCGCAGGCGGCGATCCGCCGGCGAGCCGCGCCGGCATAGCGCCGCGCTACCTGGCCGGCCCGTGCGAGGCTGCTCATCGCGACGCCCGCTCGGACGCAGCGGCGAGATACCGGCACCGGACCTGGTCCAGCGGCGTCTCCCAGAAACGCTCCCAATGGATGTCGGTGAGCGGCGCGGCCGCACGCCCCCGGCGATAGGCGTTACGAAGTCGCCGCAGATAGCCGGCCCGGGGAAGCGGATATCGGCGGTGAAGGGTCGCTACCAGCGTCAGCAACGATGTCGGCGTGCCGAGATTACCGTATTGAAACGCCTGCAGTTCGTGCTCGCTCACCGTGTCGATCCCGTAACCGGTGAGTAGATGGTGGAGGTCGTGCGTCTCGCGCATCCGCTTGGCGAGATATTGGCTATCGCTGAGATCCCTGGGCGCCGCGACGAGCGGCTGCACGCCGGGCTGGGTGAAGAACAGTGCATATTCGCGGCCGAGGCTGCCCGGGGGGAGGGTTCGCAGCGCAGCGAGGTCGACGTCGCCGACGGCAAGCGATGGCCTTTGGGTGAGAAAGCGCCGCCCGCCTTCGGAGCCGCCGAGCCGGAACGCCGCGCGCGAATAGACCTTGCCGTCGAGGCTCTCCTGAAAGAGCGGCCCGTAATGGGGGTCGGTGACGTCGCGCATCAGCGGCCCGAATGCCCGCACGCCGATCCAGGCGCGGACGAGGAACGGCGCGTCCGGGAGCGACCGGCGGAGCGGCGGCTTCATGGGCGGCGGGTCAACCGAGCGTCTCGACGACATGCGGCTGGGCGAGCCGATAGACCAGCCATGCCGCGACGCAGCCGAATGCCGCCGCGACGGCCGTGGCCGCGAAGGAGCCGGCGAATTCGGGCGCCAGGATCGAGCGCCGCGCCGTCGCCATGGCGGGGACGAGCGGATTGAAGCTGAGCAGCCCCCCCTCGGGCGCCGGGTAGAAGATCGGCGTCAGGACGAAGCCGAGGCTGAGCGCGACCGGCATCCCGTGGCGCACATCGCCGTAGAGCAGCCCCCAGGGCGCCAGCGCGAGGCCGAGCGCGGTTCCCATGAGCACGAGCACGAGCATGGCCGCGGGCAGGAGCGGAAGCGCCGCCCAGGACGGCGCCCCGTGCATCGCCGCCACTGCAATGCCGAGCAGCAACAGCCTTACCATGCAGTTGAGCGCGACCCGGCTCAGGCCGGCGACGAACAAGGCCTCGTGCGGGATGCGGCTGCGCGCGATCATGTGGCGTGACCCTTCGAGTTCCTGCAGCGGCGCGTTCAGCGCGTCGACGAAGGTCTGCCAGAGGATGATGCCGGTCAGGACGTGCAACCCGTAGGGAAGCTCCGTCGCGCCGACGGTGAAGACGCGGGCCGACTGGAGGCCGACGCAGACCACCGCCGTCGCGAGAGCCGGCAGGATAAGCCACAGATGGCCTATCAGCAGCCGGCGGCGACCGGCCTTCAGGCCCGTGCGGAAAAGCTGCCAGCCGATCCGCCGGCTTCTCCGGGCATCGGCGAGCGCGCCGATCAGGAACGCCAGTGGATGGGACAGCGCGGCAGCGGCGGTGTGGACGGTTTCACGCACGACAAAGGACTAAACGGATCGCTCGGAGCTGTCGACCGCATCCCCCCGACCTGCGGCGGCGTAGCGGCCGAACGTCCATTCGACACCGACGTCGATACCCGTGCCGGCCGGACCCGCACGCAGAGCGGGCAGGATCGTCTCTGTCATTGGCTCGGCGATCAAGGCGCGGGGGAGGGGGTCCCCTTCGATCTCGGGCAGGAACTCCCGTCCGTTGGAGGGCACGCGGAGAATGTCGAGGATCTCGTCGGCTTCCATCTCGTGAACCTCGCTCGAGGTCTCGACCGCCTCGGCCGAAAGCGGCTCGCCGGCGTGGTCGATGAAAGCGCCACGCTTTCGCCGAGGAAGGCGGGACGGAAGCCCCGTCGATGCGGCGGTCGTGGTGGACGAAGGCATGGAGATGGAGCGCATCGCGCAGGTCCAGCCCGCGGGCGTGTAGCTGCGCCGAGATCGTGTCCGGCCGGCCGATGTCGCCCTCGATCAGCAGCGGCGTCAGCCCGGCGCCGCCGAGAAGCCTGCGCGCGCGCGCGCTTCGGGCGCCTGATCCACCCCGCGAGATAGTCGCCGAGATCGCATCGAACGCGCGGAACGTCGCGGCCAGGATGATGCCGTCCTGCTACTGGAAGGCGCGCGAGCAGACCGCCGCCAGCCGGCCCTCAGGCGGCAACACCGGCGCTGTCCCGTTCGGTCGCGAGAGCCATCAGCCTGTCGGCGAGATCGGCGGCCGGGTCGGGCGGCACGAGGGTGCGGATTTCCGCCGCCGCCGCCGTGCCGATGCCGCGCCACTCGCCGCGGCGTTCCCAGGCACGCTCGAGCGCACGGTCGAAGCTTGCTTCGGTCGGCGCATCCGCGATGAAGCCGGTGCGCCCGTCGTCGATCACCTCGGCATTGCCGCCGACGTCCGTCACGACCGCGACACGGCCGGCCATCATCGCTTCGACCAGCACGAGTGGGAGTCCTTCGGCCCGCGACGGGAGCACCAGCCCATGGTGGTCCGCCCAGATCGCGGCGACGTCGGAGGTGAAGCCCGCGAAGCGCACGCGGTCCAGCCCGAGCAGCCGCGCCATCGATTCCAGTCCGGCGCGCTGCTCGCCCTCTCCGAAGAAGGTGACGGACAGCGGGCGGTCGCGCCACTTCTTTCGAGCCAGAACGCGCAGTAGCAGATCCTGCCCCTTTTCCTTGGGGTAAAGCCGTCCGACGCACGCCAGACGCACTTCGGCACCATCCGCTGGCCAGGGGATCGGCGCTTCGGGCGGGACCAGAAACGGGTTGCGGACGACGGACGCACGGGGAATCCGCTCGCCTATCTGCTCCTCGGTCAGCACCCGATTGTGGTGCGACACGAAGAAGCTGTGCCGCGCGCCGCGGTACAGGGACCGCAGCTGCGTCTGCCAATCGTCCTGAGGCCAGTAGAGGTCGGTCGCCTTCTGGGAGATGACGACGTAAGGCGCGCGACCGCGCCGGCAGACGGCGCCGAGCAGCCAGCCGTCGGCGTTGCCGCCCTGGGAGAGCACGATGAGATCGTGCCTTCGCGAGACAGCAAACGATGCGTGGAGGCGCAGCGCCTGGTAGCCATGGCTGAAATAAGGGCTGATCCGCCCGACCAGTGAAAAGAGCTGGTTGGGAAGTCCCGGGAAACGCGCAAGTTCGCGCCGCTTCACCTTCAGCGCCTCCAGTGTCGCAACGTTACCGTCCCGACGCGCAAGGCGGTTCTTGTAGGCCGTGACGGTGCAACCGCGGCGAGCGAGCTCTGCCGCGGTCTCGCTCCACAATGTCTCGCTGCCGCCCCAGCTGAAGTTGCTGCTGACGAACGCAAATCGTAAACTCAAAGCCGCATCCCCGGAGCCCGTGGACTCCCCGGCCGGCCCTAGGCGATCGCTGGCGGAGGCGGAAGCCCATTGGCGCGCGCGGGTGGGTATGCCAGTGTCGCCGCGTCCCGTTCGCTTCAAAGACGCCTCCGAGGGGTGCCGAGTTCGATGTCGCTCCGCTTGAAGCTCGGCCGTGTCGCGGTGGTGACCCGTGCAGGCGAGTGGTGGGGCCACAAGCTGGCTTCCATCCTGTGCGGCTTCCTGCTGACCCTGGCGCTGCTCGGCGAGGGCGTCGCACCCCACTGGCTCGCGCTGCTGACCGTGCTGGGCTCGCTCGTACCGGGCGCCGCCTATGTCAGCATCGTCAACGACGTCACCGACATCGCTGCCGATGCGGCCGCCGCCAAGCCGAACCGGATGGCCGATCGAACGTCGCTCCAGCGTGCCGGGGCCATTTCCCTCAGCCTCGCGGGCGGCCTGGTCTTCGTTTGGATATGGCGCCATCAGGAGGTGCTGCTTGCCTGCTACGGTGCCGCGTGGCTGTCCTTCACGCTGTACTCGGTGCCGCCGATCCGCCTCAAATGCCGGGGCCTGGCGGGGGTCGTCGCCGACGGCGCGGGCGCGCAGCTCTTCCCCACGCTGACTGCCGTACTCGCCGCCTACGCCGCAGCCGGCGTCGCGCCCGATCCGCTGTGGCTCTGCGCAATGTCCGCCTGGGCGCTCGCCTATGGCCTGCGCGGCAACCTGTCGCATCAGCTCCGCGACCGTGACGCGGACCTCCGCGCGCGGAGCAATACCTTCGCCGCCCGCCGCAGCCGCGCCGCGACGGAACGGGTGACCGCAATGGCCGTCTTCCCGATCGAGGCTGCGGGTCTCGCGGTCGTTCTGGCGTTGCTGGGATGGATTCTCCCAATCGTCGCTCTCGGCCTTTATGCCGTCCTGGCGGCTCGCAGGGCACGGCGGTGGAGCGTGCGGCCGGCGCTGACGGCCGGGCGGCCGCTCGATCAGATCGTGATGCACGAATATTACGACGTCTTCCTCCCGGTGGCGCTGCTCGCCGGCACGGCCGCCCGGCATCCGCCCGACTGGATCATCGCCACGCTGCTGATCGTGCTTTTCCGCGCGCGCTTCCTGCAGAGCCTCGCGGATGCACGGCGGCTGATCGCGCTGCCCGCTGTCCGGGAGGGTCGCCGCTTCGCGGGCAAGCTGGCACGGCTGCTGGGCATGCGCCACCGGCCCCGCTCGCGATGAGCGGCGGGCCGGCAGCGGCTGGTCCGGCTTCTACACGTCCGTCGTCACGCTTTGCGCTCCTGCATTCTTGATCTAGATCGAGTTTGCGGCTGCCTTGGGGCGGGGGCCTCGAGGGGAATGTTCGTTGAAGCTGTCGCACGTGCAACCGGGCTGCGGCCCGGCTCCGAAGTTGAGCGTGGTGATGCCGGTGCGAAACCTCGCTCCGTTCGTGGCGAGGAGCGTCGCCAGCATTCTCGACCAGAGCTTCCGCGACTTCGAGTTCCTCATCCTCGACGACGGGTCCACGGACGGCACCACCGAAATCCTGCGCGAACTCGCCGGCAAGGACAAACGCATCCGCTTGTTCGAGCGTAAGGACCGTCTCGGCCCCGCCGGCAGCTCCAACTTCGTCGTCGAGGAGTCTCGCGCGCCGCTCGTCGCACGCATGGACGGTGACGACATCTCGCACCCCGACCGCCTTCGCCAGCAGGTCGAGGTGCTCGAGAGGAACCCAGGGACTTGCCTTGTCGCCTCGCTGTGGGAGGGGATCGACGAAAGTGGACGCCGCGTCCGGCCTCGCGACCGATCGTCGCTTCGCCGGCGTTCCCCGTTCGCGCCCTTCACCCACGGATCGATCATGTTCCGGCGCCAGGCTTTCGATGGCTGCGGAGGCTATCGGCAGGGGGCCGACTTCTGGGAGGACCTCGACCTTTACGGCCGCATGGGGGATCACGGCAACCTCCTGGTGCTACCGGCCGCCTTGTACCAGCACCGCGCATCGGCGCTCAGCACGCGGCTGACTTCGTCGCGCGATGTCGTTGAGGATTCGATCGACCGGATGTTCCGGCGCACGCTTCGAATGCCGCCGCGCAGCGCCGCCGTCGGACCTGGCAAGTTGCTGCCGCAGGTGTTCGTGTCGCTCGGCTCGACGCTCGTATGGGCCGGACGGCGCCCCGGCATGCTCCGCCGCATCCTCACCAAAGGCGAACTGCGACTGAACTTCACGACCGCCACCCTCCTTGCCTGGGCGCTCTGGGCGGAGGTCAGTCCGGTCAGCCTTCGATTTTGCCTGGCGAAGCTGGTCGCCGGCCGAGACCACTGGAGTGGGCGGCAGATCGGCGAGGCATCCGCATTCCGGTGGCCGCCCGCCGTGTCCCCGGCCTCGGGCGACAGTAGCTTAGCGCGCGCCCGCGCAGCCGTCCGACGATCTCCATTCGGCGCTCGGCCCCGAACGGGCTGATCAACGCCGCGAGGCCCCTCAGCTATGTCGCTGGGCGAAAGCGGCGGCCGCGCCGAACAATCCCGGCTGGGGGTGGGTCAGGATCCTGACCGGGATACGGGCCATCGCCGGCCTGAACCGGCCCTTGGCCACGAAGCGTTCGCCAAATCCCGATCGTAGCAGATGGTGCCTCAGCCGCAGGCCCAGGCCGCCCGCGACGACGACGCCATCGGCGCCATGCGCAAGGGCAAGATCGCCCGTCACCGCACCCAGAGCCAGGCAGAACCGGTCGAGCGCCGCAAGCGCGAGCGGGTCCGTGCCGGACAGCGCCCCGGTCCAGATCGCCCGGTCGCCGCGGCTCGTGACGGGCAGACCCTCGAGCGCGGCAATCGTTTCATAGATCGCCACGATCGCGGGGCCCGAGCAGACCCGCTCGGTGGACACGCGCGTGAAAAGGGGGCGAAGCCGCGCCACGATGGCGTCCTCGATGCTGTCCAGCGGAGCATAGTCGACGTGCCCGCCTTCCGTCTCGATCACCTGATAGCCGTCGTCGCGCCGAACCACCTGCGCCACACCCAGCCCCGTTCCCGGCCCGCATACCGTCGTCACGCCGTGGGCGGGCAGAGGCTCGTCCGGACCGCAGAGATGGACGAAGTCGCTGGCGGGAAGCCGCGCGACGGCATGGGCGACCGCGCCGAAGTCGTTGACCAGCACGAAACGTTCGATGTCCAGCCGTTCGCCGATCAGGGCGGGCCGGATGATCCAGGGATTGTTGGTCAGCTTGATGATGTCGCCGCCGATGGGCGAGGCGACCGCGATTCCCGCCGCTCGCGGCAAGGCGCGGCCCAGCCTTTCGCCAAAGGCGGTCCAGGCCGTCTGCAGGCTGGCGTGGTCGGCCGTCGGCAGGGTGACGGCCTCTCCCATCCGTTCGACCCGGCCATCGTTCACGGTCGCGATGGCGAACCGCGCGTGCGTGCCGCCGATGTCAGCTGCGACGATCTCCAGCTTGGCCTCCTCTGCTACAGCCTACGGCTTGCTTCACTCCCCCGGTCCGACCGGGGCTCACGGCGCGTGGGTCACGCGTCGGTCTCACGATCCTCGATCGTCTCGGGCCTTCCGCCCTTGTCGGCGCGTCCAGGTCCGTCCAGTCGAAGACGATGCCGGCCGCCGCGGCGATCGCGGGCAGGCGAATGGGTCCGGCGCGAGCAGACGCTGATCCGGTCGGTCACGGCGGCGATCTGCGGATGGAGTGGCACGGTGTTCCCCGCTTCGTACTGCCGGTTCGCCGGTTCGCCGGATCGTCCGGTTGTGCGTGCGCGCGCCGCTCAGGGCAAGGAGATCGCGGGCGTTTCGCCGCGCCAGCCGTGCAGGCTCGCGCCGGCCAAGGAGGCGGCGGCGGTATAGCGGACCTCGACCGCCCGGCTGACGGCGATGATCACGATTCTGGATGATGTGGATTGGTCACGCGAGACGTGACAGCGTTACTGCAACAGCCGTTAACCGGTGCGGCGGGCATCTGGTGATGGCCCGGCGATAGCCCGAGTGGTGAGCCGGCTCCGAACGAGGCCTAAGTTGCTAAAAAATGGTGCTGCCGGTGAGGATTGAACTCACGACCTCAGCCTTACCAAGGATGCGCTCTACCACTGAGCTACGGCAGCATCCGGCCAGTCGGCGGACGCGGCGGGCTAGAGCGGAGGCGGTTCCTCTTGTCAAGGACGCGCGGAGGCGGTTCCTCTTGTCAAGGACGCGCGGCGGCGGTTCCTCTTGTCAACGACGCGCGGAGGCGGTCCTTGTCATGGCGGATGCCCGGGCGCAGGATCGCACCATGACAGAAAAGGAAGCGCGCGAGGCTCGGCTGGCGGCCCAGCTGCGCGAGAACCTTAAGCGACGCAAGGCAGCCGGGCGGGGGGAGCCTGAGACATCGTCCACCCGCGACGTAAACGGGCCCCCGGCAGACGCCTAGCCGATCGGCGCGCACTTCGCGGCGAGCCAGGCCCGCTCTTCGTCGTTCAGCGCCGCACCCAGCTTCGCCACCACCTGTGCGTGATAGTCGTCGAGCCACGCGCGCTCCTGCGGCGACAGCAGTTCGGCAACGATCAGGTCGCGTTCGATCGGCGCCCAGGTGAGCGTCTCGAAGCCGAGCATCGCGCAGTCCGCATCGCCGCCCGCGATCTCGCGCGGTTCCACCAGCACCAGGTTCTCGATGCGGATGCCGTACTCGCCGGTCTTGTAATAGCCGGGTTCGTTGGACAGCATCATGCCAGCAGCCAGTGGCTCCAGCGACGCGCCGCCGGGGTAGTTGGGCGCGGCGATCCGCTGTGGCCCCTCGTGCACCGACAGATAGCTGCCGATGCCGTGGCCCGTGCCGTGGGGGTAATCGAGCCCAGCTTCCCACAAGGGCGCCCGCGCGAAGGCGTCGATCTGCGCGCCCATCGTGCCGTCCGGAAACACGGCGGCGGCAATGGCGATGTGACCCTTGAGCACGCGGGTGAATCGGTCGCGCATTTCCGGGGTGGGCGCACCCACCGGCACGACCCGCGTCACGTCCGTGGTGCCGTCGGCGTACTGGCCACCGGAGTCGATCAGGAACAGCTGGCCGGGCTGGATGGCGGCGTTCGACGCCTCCGTCACATGATAATGCGGGATCGCGCCGTGCGCGCCCGTCGCCGAGATGGTGTCGAACGAGCTGTCGAGGTGCAGCCCGGTGGCGTCGCGGAACGCCAGCAGTTTGGCCGCCGCCGAAAGCTCGGTCTGATCGCCGCCGGGCAGCGCCGCTTCGGCCCAGCGCAGAAAGCGCGTCAGCGCCGCGCCGTCGCGGATCGACGCCGCGCGGTGGCCGGCGATCTCGGCGGGGTGCTTGATCGCCTTCATGAGCACGACCGGATCGCGCAGCGATACGATCGTGGCGTCCGCGTGGGCGAGCAGGTCGTTTATCTCCGCGGCCGCACGCTCGGGATCGACCACGACGCGCTTGCCGGCCAGCGACGTGAAGAAGGGCGCGTCGAAGGCGGTACGGTCGTGCAGCCGCACCGCATTGCCGAGGTGCTGGCGAACGCGCTCGTCCACCTTGTCGGGCGCGACGAACAGATCGGTGGTGCCGTCGGCGTTGACGACGGCGTAGCTCAAGGCGACCGGCGTGCGGGCAACGTCCGCGCCGCGCACGTTCAGTGTCCAGGCGATCGAATCCAGCGCGGTCAGCACCACCGCGTCCGCGCCCTGCTCTCTCAGCCAGTCGGCGATCATGCCGCGCTTCTCGGCGGACGAGCGGCCGGCGGCGGGATGGTCGTACAAGGTCAGCGGGGCGTCGGACGGGCGGGGACGGTCGGCCCAGATCGCGTCGATCGGGTTGTCGACCACGGCCACCAAAGTCGCTGCCAGGCCACCTTGCAGCCGGGCGTGCGTCGCGTTCACCCAGCTGTCGGTGTGCAGCCAGGGATCGTAGCCGATCGCGTCACCGTGCTCCGCGTTGGCGACCAGCCAGTCGGCGATCGACGTGCCGGGCACCTCCACGAAATCCCAGTTGCCCGGGTCGACCTGCTCGCGCACCTGCAGCGTGTAGCGGCCATCGACGAAGATCGCCGCCTTGTCCGCCAGCACCACCGCTGAGCCGGCCGAACCCCCAAAGCCCGTCAGCCAAGCCAACCGTTGCGCATAGGCACCGACATACTCGCTCTGGTGTTCGTCGGTGAGCGGGACGACGAACCCGTCAAGGCCACGGGCAGCGAGTTCGGCGCGCAGCGCGGCGAGGCGTTCGGCATGGGTCATGCGCCGGCTTTGCCAGAAGCTGCGGCAGCTCGCTACTCACGCCACGCCCCGGCATCGTCATGAGCATTTGGCGTGCCTTGCGGTCTTGATGGCGGCCTAAGGCACGGGCGCAACTGCGCCGCGCGCGAGCGTCTTTTCGGTGGCGTTGAACCCGGGCGCGTCCGGTACGTCGGTGGCGAAATACGCGACACCCGTGCCGGCCGCCGGGTCGATCCACAGGCCCGAGCGCAGGCCATAGGCTTCGCCCGCATGGCCCCAGCGCGCGCGGCCGTCGCCGAACGGATCGTCCCGGCAACGACCGGGAGGCTGTTGGGGCGTGGCGAGGAACGTGACCGCGAGACCGTAGCGACAGTAGAAGCCGTCGCTGGTGTCGCCGTTGCTCCCGTCGGACGTCCAGAGCGGCCGCGCCAGCAGCGCGACGGAGCGCGGCGACAGCAGCCGCACGCCATCCACCGTGCCACGCCCGAGCAGCAGCCGGCCGAGCGTGGCGAGCCCGCGCGCGGAGATGCGCAGGCCACCCTGCGGGGAAAAGCTGGCGCCGTTCGCGCCTGCTCGCCAGCCTGAAAGGTCGCAGCTGCCGCCCCGCGCGCGGGTGACCGGGCAGCCCGCGACTTCCGCTGCGCTGTCCTTGGTCGGCTTGCCCGCGCGGTAGATCACGACCGCGCGCGCCCTGGTGGCCGGCGTGCAGCTCGCCCAGTTGAAGCACGCGTCGAGCTTGAGCGGCCGCAGCACCAGCCGGTCCATCAGCCGGTCGAACCGCTCGCCGGTGGCGCGTTCCATCACGGCGGCGATGATGGGGAAGTTGAGGTTGCCGTAGCGGAAGAAGGTGCCGGGCGGATGCTCGGCGTCCCATGCCTTGGGATCGGCAAGCACCGTGTGCATCCGCGCGTCGAGCGGCAGGACATAGTCGACGCCGTCATTGATCCCCGATCGGTGGGAGAGCAGCAGCCGGAGCGTGATAGGGCGATCGGGGAAGCCGGGGTGGCGCAGGCGCCAGCCGAGTCGCCTCGACACGTCCGCATCGAGGTCGAGCCGGCGCTGCTCGACCAGCCGCATGACGGCGACCGCGACGACCAGCTTGGAGACCGACGCGACGCGAACGGGATCGTCGGGCGTGATCGCGCGACCGC
This sequence comes from Sphingomonas bacterium, assembly GCF_028292945.1. Classification (GTDB taxonomy): domain Bacteria; phylum Pseudomonadota; class Alphaproteobacteria; order Sphingomonadales; family Sphingomonadaceae; genus Sphingomonas. The sequence continues at coordinate 36,532 of NZ_JAQGLJ010000088.1, forward strand.
TTTCCCGGTCGGCCACCCCGCTGACGCTGACCGCCGTCTCGCCGCGCCGGTCGAACGCCACCCGCACCGTGGCGACCGGCTGCGCGGCGGCGAGGAGGAGCGGCGTCAGCACCATGTGCTTACGGGTCTAGAACTTCACCTCCGTCGAGATGGTGAACGACCGTCCGCGCGGGTCCGCCACGCGCGGCTCCCAGCTGCTGCCCGCGCCGGTAGCGCTGTCGTAGGTGATCGCAAAGGGCGGATCGGTATCCAGAAGGTTTCTGACCCCTGCGGTCAACGAGAAGCCCGGAGCGACACGAACTCCCGCCGTCAGATTGTAGATGATGTAATTATTGACGCGCGCATTGTAGTCAGGCCGACCCAGTGCGGCCGCAATGTTGCGGTTGTTCCGATAGCCATTGCGGAAAATCTGCGAGAAGGAAAAGTTGAACTGTTCATCCGTCCAGCTGATGAAAGCATTGTGCTTCCACTTCAGGCCCAGGTCACCTGCATAGGTGAACACCCCGACCCGGTCCTCCCAAGGCGCGACGTCGACCAGTTTCTCCTTCTTCTCGATCAGGTAGGTGCCGTCCAGGCCCGCAGTCAACGTACCGCCGGCGACGTCGAAGCCGCCACGGAGCACCACTTCAAGGCCCTTGGTCGAGCGTAGCCCCAAATTGCCGATCTGCAGGTCGACCGCCTGGATGATATTCGTCCCCGGCGCTCGAACGATGCGCGACGGGAAGAACGAAGCATAGCGCAGCGCTTCTTGGACGGTCGGCGCTCCGATCACGCCATCAACGTCGATCGACCAGAAATCCAGCGAAGCCGAAAAGTGCCGCGTCGGCTGGAACACCACGCCGGCGCTATACTGCGTGCTTTCCTCGGGTCCGACGTTCAGGTTGCCGCGCGTTACGGACACGGCATTGGAATTTTGCGACGCGATCGACACGCATCCGGCCACACCGGCAGTTACGATGCCGTTCGGGCACAGCGCCGGGTCGCCGGTGCTCGCGCTGTTCAGCGGCGATTCGGTCACGCCGTTGAAGATCTGGTTGAACGTCGCCACGCGGAAACCGGTGTTGTAGCTGCCCCGGAACATCAGCCATTCGACCGGCCTGAACTTCGCCGTCACTTTGGGATTGGTGGTGGTGCCGAAACCCTCATACTCGTCGATGCGCGCGGCGGCGGTGATCTCCAGTTCGTTGAAGATCGGAAAGGATATCTCGCCATAGGCGGCCTTTACGTCGCGTTTGGCGGCCGGCAGCGCGTTCGCGTTGTCGAACGCCGCGTTGAAGATGACCGGCTGGCTGGCGGCCGCAGCGGACGACCCGTTGAAGCGGTAGCTCTCGCGCCGGTAATCGACGCCCAACGCCACCTGTACATCGCCGCCGGGTAGCGCGAACAGCCGCCCAGCGACCGAGCCGTCGAACTGCGTCACCTCGTAACGACCGCCGTACAGCACCGCGCCGCGCGCAGAAACCGCTTCCAGTCCCGCCAGAGCCGCCGCCGACTGGGTGACGGAGAAGGGGTTGAGGATGCCCGAATTGAAAAGACCGACGATGCCCGGCGCGGTTGCGCCCGGCGCGGTAGGCGCGCGGGTGTCGACACCGCCGACCACGGCTCCCGGAATGCCCGCGGTGCTCCCGGCGTTGCCCACGGTCGTGTTCGTGTACACACCCGTATAGTGATAGCCTGACCCCAACACCGAGCTGCTCTCGCTTTTGGCGTATGACGCGCCCACACGATAGTCGAAGCCAGCGACCAGCGGCCCTTCCGCGCCGATTGCGCCCCGGAAGGTCTCGGTCGTGGTTTCGTACTCGCGCGTACCGCACGCGGTGCAGCGGTAGCGGAAAGTGATCGGCTTGCCGTAGTTGCCGACCGCGTCGACCGTCCGATCCCCAGGTGCGCCGATTGCGGGGAACACGCCGGCAATGCGGCTATAGACGTCGTTGTACGTCGCTGCCGTCAACGCATTCAGCGGATAGGCGATCGGCAGGCTGGTATTGTTGGCGCTGTACTGATTTTCCGAGAAGCGTTTGGATGAGTTGGCGTCGGAACCGGTCACCTCTGCGAACAGCTGGTGCTTGCCCAGGTTCATGGTGCCGCGCGCGTAATAGGTCAGCGTCTCTATCGGCTGTTGCAGCACCGCCGCGCGGCCCGTGTCATAGGCGCAGGCGAACCGCGCGCTGGGCGTCTGCCACAACTGCTCGTCATAGGCGAAGCCGCCTTCAACCGACTCGCAGCCAGCCCCGCCGGGCAGGTCGAGAAAGTTGATGCCGCCATTGGCCAGAATAGTGGTGCCGGGGATAAACAAGGCCTGACGACCATTGGTGCCATCCAGCGCGGTGCCGGTTGCGCCGCCCGTCGTCCCACCCAGCAGCGTTCCGTTCTGGGTAATGCCGACGTTCGCCGCGGTCGGGTTGATCGGGAATGCCGTCGCGATGGGCGTGCCACGCGTGTCGGCGGACAAGCCGCGATTGGGCTGGTTGCTGTTCACGAAATCGCGGTCGCGGCCGAACAGCGCGCCGTTCCAGCTCTTCGACACCGCGCCCATGATGTTGAAGCCCTGCGACGCCAGATCGCCATAGCCCGCGGTCGCGGACAGCCGGTACACCGGCGAGTCCCCCCGCTCGGTAATGTCGGTGAAGCCCTGCAGCGACAGGCCGCGGAAATCCTTCTTGGTGATGAAGTTGATGACCCCGCCGATCGCGTCGGTGCCGTAGATCGCCGACGCGCCGTCCTTGAGCACCTCGACGCGGTCGATCGCGGCGAACGGGATCTGGTTCACGTCGACCGCAGAGCCCGTGAGGCCGTGGGCGGCGACGCGGCGACCGTTGAGCAGCACCAGCGTCGAGGCGGAACCCTGGCCGCGCAGGTTGGCGGCGGACAGCCCGTTGGTGCCGCGCTGTGCGCCACTCGTCACGTCCGAATTGGAGGAAAGATTGTCAGCACCGTTGCCGTTGGTGGACAGGAAGGAGATCAGCTGTTCGGGGCTGTTGATGCCCTCGCGCGCCAGATCGGCGGTGGTGACGATCTGCAGCGGCAGCGCCGAGTTGTTCGGGTCCTGCTTGATGCGCGAGCCGGTGACCAGCACTTCGCGCGGATTGTCGCTGCTGTTGCCGACCTGCGCGTCGTTGGCCTGCAGGCCCGCGCCGTCGGTGGGCGTCTGGGCGCCGGTGGGCGTCGTGCCCGGCGGGGTCGTCTGCGCCTGCGGCACCTGCGCATGCGCCGCCACGGGCAGCAATGCCGCCAGCGCCACGCCCGTCAGCCACGTCCGTCCAACCACATTGCGCATCGTAAAACCCCCGTCAGCCTTTGCGGCGTTGTCGGCCGCAATAAGCAACAAATCCGTCGCATTGCGCCAGCGGTTTTTTCTGGGTGGCCTCCGATGATCTCCCCAGTGTGGCTTTGCGGCGGCAGGGCAGGGTAGTATTGGCGAGCGGGAGCGCTCATCCTTCCGCCGGGGAAGCGAGAACGCACCGGGGCATTGACGCCGTCGTTGTCCGAGCCCCACGAATGCCGGCGTGACTGCCGCGCCGACAACACCAAGCCCCGGCCGTCTGGCGCTGTGGGGGTTGCTCGGGTTCTCGGCCGGGCTGCCGTTCACGATGTTCTCCACCGTGCTCGCGCTGCGGCTGGCGGAACATGGCGTCGGGCTGGTGGTGATCGGCTTCTTCGCCTGGGTGACGCTGCTGCCGACGTTCAAGTTCGGGTGGGCGCCGCTGGTGGACCGGTTCGACATTCCCGGATTCGCGCGCTTCTGGGGCAGGCGGCGCGGGTGGATCATGCTCAGCCAGCTCGGCATCGCTGGCTCGCTGGTCGCCCTGGCGGTGACCGGCGGCGACGACGATCTCGCGATCACGGCCCTGTTCGCGGTCCAGCTCGCCTTCTGGACCACGACGCTGGAGGTTGCCGTGGACGCCTGGCGGATCGAGCTGGCGCCGACCCCCGAGTTGCAGGGGCCGATCGTCGCGGCGAACCTGTGGGGTTATCGCTCGGCGATGGTGGCGGCCGGCAGCGGCGCGCTGATCGTGGCGGAGTTCGGCGGCTGGACGGCGGCGTACCTGCTGATCGCCGCAGCGGCGTTCGCGCCCTTTCCGGTGCTCGCCACCTTGCCCCGGGCGGCCGATGGCGGCGGCGGCCGCCCGGCCGCGCTGGCGGTCGGCACGCTGGCGACCGGGGGGATAGTGTTGGCGGTGGTCGCGATCAGCGCGGTGGCGGGTTGGCTGGTGCTGGCCGTGGCGACCGGGGCCGGGATCGGCGCGCGGACGAACGTCACACCGGCCGTGCTGGCGATCTGCCTGCTGCCGTTCGTCGCACTGGCGCTGGCGCTGCCGCGCATCAACCGGGCCTCGGCCGACGATCCGCTGCGCACCTCGGTCGCGATCGGACCCTATGTCGATGTGTTCTGGCGTTATGGCTATGCGGCGCTCGCGATCCTGCTGTTCGTGTCGCTGTACCGGATGGGTGACGTCCTGGCGCTGACGCTGGCCAAGCCGATGATGTACTCGATCGGCTATACCAAGGCCGCGATCGGGCTGGCGGACGGCACGGCGGCGCTGGCGGCGAGCATCGCCGGGGTCGCGGTAGGTGGGTGGCTGGTGATGCGCGCGCCGCTCCCGCTGGCCCTGGTCGCGGGCGCGGTGGCGGCAGCGTTGGGGAATTGGGGGCTGGTGTGGCTGGCGCACCAGCCAGTCGGAACGGCGGCGCTCTACGCGGCCACGGCGGCCGATCAGTTCGGCAACGGCCTTGCAGGCGCGGTGTTCGTGGTGTGGCTGTCGATGCTGGTGAACCCGCGTTTCGCCGCGGCGCAATATGCGCTGCTGTCGGGGTTCGCTTTCCTGTTGCCGCGCCTGCTGGCGGGCGCATCGGGCGCCATGCAGGTGCGGATCGGCTATGATGGCTTCTTCTGGCTGGCGGGCGGGCTTAGCGCGGCGGCGCTGCTGGTGCTGCCGTTCGTCGCGCGGGTGCGGGCGCGGCCCAATCCTGACCATAAAACATGATCGACGCGGCGTTCGCACCTGCGCTCGCGGCAGTCGAGGCGGGTGTTATCCCCGGCGCGACGCTGGGCATCGTCGCCGGCGACGGGCGGCAATGGGTGCGGGTCGCCGGCTGGGCCGCGATCGAACCCGATCGCGAACCGCTGACCGCTGACCACTGGTTCGATCTTGCCTCCCTCACCAAGCCGATCGCCACGGCAACGATGGTCCTGACGCTGGCGGAGCAGGGCCGGATCGACCTCGACCGGCCGTTGACCGACGCGATGCCCGACCTGCGTCAATATGACATGGCCGCACCTGAGCGACGGCTGACGTTCCGCGACTGCCTGGTGCATCGAACGCACCTTCCCGCTGTCGAGCCGATCTACACCTATGGCGACGATCCGGACCGGCTGCGCGCGTTCATCCTGCAGCGCGAGTGGCGCGCCGGTCCACCGGTCTATTCGGACATCGCCTACATGCTGCTCGGGGTCGCGGTCGAGCGGCTGACCGGCGCGCCGCTGTCGGCGTGGCCGCTCGGCAAGGGGTTGAGCTACGGTCCGCCACCCGGCCCGGCAGTGGCAACCGAGCAATGCACCTGGCGCGGGCGGGTGCTGAAGGGCGAAGTGCATGACGAGAATGCCTTCGCGCTCGGCGGCCAGGCCGGGCATGCCGGACTGTTCGGCACCGTCGCCGGCGTGCTCGGATTTGCCAAGGGGCTGCTCGACGGCAGCGCCGCGCCCGGCATGATCGAGGCGATGCGCACGCGCGGGCATGCGGATCGGACCTGCGGGTGGGAGGGGCGCTTCGACGGGTGGCATGGCGGCGGGGCGTGCTCGCACGAAACGATCGGACACACCGGCTTCACCGGCACCGGTCTGTGGATCGACTTCGAGCGCGGGCTGGCCTGGACGCTGCTCACCAATCGGGTTCACCCGACGCGTCACGGCGCGGACGCGATCTTCGCGCTGCGACCGGCGGTGGGGAACGCGGTGATCGCCGCGTTTGGAGACGCTCCGTCACGCCGGACTCGATCCGGGGTGACGGACTAGTTCGCGTCCGCCACCTTCTCCAGGGCCGCATCGATCGCCGCCGTCGCACTGACGTCGCCGGGCACATCGTTGGCATAGGCGGCGAACGTCAGCGTCCGCCCGCTCTTCGCGACCATGTAGCCCGCCAACGCATTGGTCTGGTTCAGCCCGCCGGTCTTGGCAGCGATCCTGCCGACCAGCGGCCCGGTCAGGAAGCGCCGCCGCAGCGTGCCTTCACCTCCACCCGGCAGCGTCGCGCGCCATCTCGCGCCCCAGCGCTGCGCCGCTGCCCAGCGCAGGAAGGTGACGGTCGCGCGTGGGCTGACGCGGTTATAGCTCGACATCCCCGACCCGTCGGCAAGGTCGTACGCGGTGCGCGGCACGCCCGCCCGCGCCAGCATCGCCCGCACCGCCGCCTGTCCGTCGGCGATCGAGCCGGTGCCGCGCACCCGACCGACCCGGCGCAGCAACAGCTCGGCATAGACGTTCTGGCTCACCTTGTTGGTGATCGTCGCCGTGTCGGCAAGCGGCGGCGGGGAGAGGCGGGCCAGCGCGGGTGGCTCGGGTGGCCGGGCCATAACCGCCCCTCGCTTCAGCGGATCGTCACTATCGTCGAGCCGGCGGTGGCGGGTCTGCACCGCGCCGGTGACGCGCACGCCCCGCGCGCGCAGCATGCTCGCGAGCAGCCAGGCGGCGCGATGTGCCGGATCGTCGACGCCGAGCCGCACCGTGCGCGCCTCGCTGACGGTGCCGGTCAGCCGCACCGCCGTGCTGCCCGGCGGCCGGTCGAACCCGAGCGCGGTCGTCGCACCGCGGGTCGCGCGGTTCTCCACTCGGTAATAGCCGTCGTTCGTCACGACCGGCGGCTTGCCCGGCGCGACCGTCAGGGGCCATTCGTTGTTGTCGATCGTCAGCGCCGAGATGCCCGTCCCCGATGGCGTGGGCATGTTGTTCCAGCTCATGCCGGGACTCCAGCGCTGATCGGGGAACCAGCTGTCGTCGCCGATCACGTCGCCCACCGTTCCGGCTCGCGCGGCGATCGCATCGGCGAGCGTGGCGAGGCAATCGGCTGCGCAGTCGGTGGCGCTGGACAGCCGCGCATCGCCGCGCCCGGTCAGCACCACGTCCGGCGCGCGGCCCGGGCGGAGGTCCAGCCGCACCGATGCACCGCCCGGGGCGTCGGGGCGATCGAGGTCGATGCCACTGTCGAACAGTGCCGCCGTGGTGAACAGCTTGGTGTTCGAGGCAGGGACGAAGCGTTGGTCCGGCAGCAGTGCCACGATCTCGCGCCCGTGCTCGTCCGCGACCACAAGGCCGAACCGCGCACCCGGGGGCGCGGCGGCGAGGTCGGCGGCGATCCGCTGTTCCAGGCCGGCGGGCGCCGCGGCGAGCAGCAGCAGCGCCAACAGCCACCTTCTCACCGGCAGGTTCCCGGCGTGGGCGTGCGGGGCAAGGCACGCCCGGCGGCGGCACCGGTGAGCTTGCCGCCATCGACCGCGATCACGCCGTTGACGAGCACGGTCCTGACCCCCGCCGCCGGTAGCGTCGGTCGGGCATAGGTCGCGCGGGCGGTGTAGCGCGCGGGATCGAACACCACGACATCGGCAAAGGCGCCGGGTCTCAGCCGCCCCCGGTCGACCAGACCAAAGGTGTCGGCGGTCAGTGTCGATCCGCGCTCCACGAACTCGCGCGGCGTCAGCACTCCCGTGCGGACATAATCGGCCCATTTTCGCGCAAAGCTGCCCCACGCGCGCGGGTGGCCGGTCGACGCGTCGGAGCCGGTCATCACCCACGGCTCGCGCATGAAGGCGCGGATGTCGCGGTCGCTCTGGTTGAACGACGCGACCGCCGGATCGTGGCGGCGGATGACGGCGATGGCGGCGTCGATCGGGTCGCCGCCGAGCTGCGCGACTGTGCGGCCCGCCTGCTCTCCATCCGTGATCAACAGCGCCGCCGCGCCACCGCGTCGCCGCAGATTTTCGGTCATGTCCAACCGCAACTTCGACGCCTTGTTAAGCCGCTGCATCCGGGCCAACATCGCCGCGCGCCCGCCATCCTGCGCCCAGCCGGGAACGAGCGCCGCGACCAGGCTCGTGCCGCTGGCGGTCCACGGATATTGATCCGCCGTGACACGCTGGCCGCGCGCACGCGCGGCGCGGACGGCGGCGATCACGCGCCCGCTCTGCCCCTGCACGTCGACGCCCAGCGCCTTTATGTGGCTGATGTTGACCGGCAGCTTCGCGTCGCGGCCGATCGCGATGGCCTCCGCGACGGCGGCGTGCAGCCCGACGGTGTAGCTCGATTCGTCGCGAATGTGGCTGTCGTACATGCCACCCCGCGCGCCCGCTTCCCGCGCGAGCGCCACCACTTCGGCGGTCGTGGCGAAGCTCTGCGGGGCATAGAAGAGCCCGGTCGACACGCCCAGCGCGCCGCTGCACATCGCCCTCGCGACCAGCCCCCGCATCCGTGTCAGCTCGCCCACGTCCGGCACCCGCGCGGCGGATCCGATCACGGCTTGGCGCACCGAGCCGAACCCGATCCAGGCGGCGTAGTTGATGCCGACCGGTCTGGTGCCGGCGCTCCCCAGCACGGATGCGACATCCACTGCGCCGCCGCCATCGTTGCCGATGAACGCGGTGGTGACGCCCTGCAGCAGGAACGCCTCGATCAGCCGCGCCCGCGCGTCAGACGAAGCGAGCTGTTCGCCCAGATGCGTGTGCGGGTCGATGAAGCCGGGCGCGACGATCAGCCCACGTGCGTCGATCACGCGACGGCCGGTCACGGCGAGGCGTTTGCCGGTGGCCGTGATCCGATCCCCGGTGAGGGCCACGTCGCCGATGAACGCTGCCGCAGACCCGGGGTACACTGCGCCGCCGCGGATCAGCAGGTCGACGACTGGTGGCGCGGGCGCGACCCCAAGCGTCAACATCGCCGCCAGACTGACCCACCACCGCATGTCAGCAAGCGTCGCGGAGCGCCGTGGCGGCGTCAAGCGGCTGGCGTTCGTGGCCCGCTCTGCGCCATGACAGCGCCATGCCTCCCGGCTTCTACACCCAGCCCGTGCTCGACCTCGCCCGCGCCCTGATCGGCTGTACTCTGACCATTGAAGGCGTCGGCGGGATGATCGTGGAGACCGAGGCGTACCACGCCGGCGACCCCGCTTCGCACAGCCACGCCGGGCCGACGTCACGCAATCGCGCGATGTGGGGACCGGCGGGGTATGCCTATATCTACCGCATCTACGGCATTCACTGGTGCCTCAACGTCGTCGGCGGGGACGAACCGGGCGCGGCGGTGCTGATCCGCGCGTTGCAGCCGACGCACGGCCTTGATCGTATGCGGGCGCGGCGCGGGATAACGGACGAGCGCGCCTTGTGCAGCGGTCCGGGCAAGCTGTGCCAGGCGCTCGGCATCACGGGGGCGCTCGACGGTCATACGCTCGCCGCGGCTCCCTTCGCGCTCACTCCCGGCGAACCGCTGCCGACCGTGACGGGTCCGCGCATCGGCATCAGCAAGGCGGCGGACGAGCCCTGGCGCTTCGGCGTCGCCGGCTCGCGCTTTCTCAGCCGACCTTTTCCTCCGCCGAACGTTCAACCGGCGTGAGGATCGCGACATACAACGTCAACGGCGTCAACGGCCGGCTGCCCGTGCTGCTGCGCTGGCTGGCCGAGACGCAGCCGGACGTGGTGTGCCTGCAGGAGCTGAAGGCGCCTGACGAGAAATTCCCCGCCGCCGCGATCGCGGATGCCGGGTACGAGGCGATCTGGCACGGGCAGAAGAGCTGGAACGGCGTCGCTATCCTCAGCCGCATCGGCACGCCCGTGGAGACGCGGCGCGGTCTGCCGGGCGACCCCGACCCTGCGCAGAGCCGCTACATCGAGGCGGCGGTCGCGGGCGTGCTGGTCGGCGGGCTGTACCTGCCCAACGGCAATCCGCGGCCGGGCCCGAAATTCGAATACAAGCTGCAATGGTTCGAGGCGCTGATCGCCCACGCCGCCGACCTGCTGGCGAGCAATGCCCCAGTGGTGCTGGCCGGCGACTTCAACGTCATGCCGACCGAGCTGGACGTCTACAAGCCGGAACGGTGGACCGAGGACGCACTGTTCGCGCCGGAGGTGCGTGCGCTGTATGCGCGTTTGGTGGCTCAGGGGTGGACGGACTCGCTGCGCCATCTGCACCCGGACGAGACGATCTATACCTTCTTCGATTATTTCCGGAACGCCTATGCGCGCAATGCCGGACTGCGCATCGACCACCTGTTGCTCAGTCCATCACTGGCGGGGCGACTGAGCGCGGCCGGGGTCGATCGCGACACGCGCGGATGGGAGAAGACCAGCGACCATGCGCCTACTTGGATCGAACTCAAGCCGCCTCGAACCCGGAAAGCCGCAGGCTCGCGCCCGTCGCGCGCAGCCACAGCGCCATGACGACGGCGTAGGTCGCCAGCCCCGCCGCCATCGCGGCCACGTCCCCGAACGGCCGAACCAGCAGCACCGCGCCTGCTCCAAGTCCGGCGGCGACGAGCGGCCCGGCGGGGTGTGCCAGCGGCACGGTAACGCCGAACCGCCGCCGCAGCGTCCAGGCCCGCATCGCGGCGCGCGCGAGATAGCCGGCCAGCACCGCCACCGCCGCGCCGGTAAAGCCCAGCACGGGCAGCAGCAGCACCGCCGCGACCACTCCCGTGACGATCCCCGCGACCGTCTGCACCAGCCCGATCCGCGGGTTGAGGTAGACGAACATCAGATCGCCCGTCCCGAATGCCGCGTGCACCACCTCCGCCGCCGCGAGCAGCACCAGCGCGGTCGCCGCGATGCCAAAGCCGGGTCCGAATGCCTCGAGCAGCGGCTGCCCGATCGCCAGCAGCGCCAGCAGCACGGGCAGCTGGATCGCGAGCACCAGCCGCACCGCCGAGGCGAGCGCCGCTCCCGCCGCGGCACTGCCGCGCATCGCCACGGTGCGCGCGACCAGCGGTACCAGCAGCCCGTCGAAGCTCTGCCGGACCTGGCGGATCGGCGTGCAGATCTGCTGCGCCATCGTGTAGATGCCTGCCGCCCGCGTACCTAGCAGCGCGCCCACCAAATACAGGTCGAACCGTGCGTAGATGCCATTGAGCAGGTCGGTCGCGGTGTTCGGCGCGAGCGTCCGCGCCAGCTGCGTCAGGCGACGTCGGTCCGGGCGGTAGCCGGCCAGGCCAAAGCCACCGAACGACCGTTGAATACCCATCAGCGCAAAGGCGTTGACCGCGACATTGCCCGCCCAGTAACCGGCGATCAGTGCCCAGGCAGGGACCCCCGCCATCCAGCCCGCGACCGCGACCGCGAGCTGCGTGTAAGGCTCGACGATGCTGCGCCCGATCACCTCATAGCGGATCGCATGACGCCATCGGCTGGCGGCCAACAGCACGTCCACCAGCGTCTGCCCGGCGATCATCGGCGCCAACCAGAATATCGCGGCGGCGGCACCGCTGACGGGGAGGCCGCCCATCACGGTCGCGACGACGGCCATGATCGCCAGCGCGAGCGCGCCGCTCGCGGTCAGCACCAGGACAACGGCATCGGCGACGATGTGAGTTGGCGAGCGCCGGCTGTCGTCGGGCTCGCCCGCCTCGTTCGCGTCGAGCAGCTGGAATATGACCTTCTTCAGCGACAGCCCCGCCAGACCGACGCCGCTCTCCACCACCGCGACGCCCAGGCTGTACGCGCCGAACAGCGCCGGCCCGAACAGCCGGCCGGCGATCAACAGAAAGCCGACCCGCGCGCCCATCTTGACCAGGAACCCCGCGCCGGTCGCGAACGCACCGCGCATGACGAGCCGGTGCGCGTCATCATCTTCCGGAGGGTTCTCGGCCGTCACCTCCGCCGCTCTATCGCCGAGCTTGCGGCAGATCGCGACAGCGGAGGGGTGTCGATGCGGACAAGGTGTGGCGCCACGCTATATCTCCGAGCCGGAAACCATCGGCCCGCGCCGCGCGGGTTTAGCGTCCGCCGCCGCGTCAGGGCAAGCGTGCCGCCGTTGCGCCACCATTGGGTCTCGTCTTCGCCAACCCTCTTGTTCTACAGCGACTGATGAACAATCGAGATGTTCCAGGCGTCACCGCCGCTACGAGACTGCTGGTGCGCTTCACTGACCAGGCAGCGGCCAATCGCCGGGTGGCGGGCATGTCTGCCGCCGGACGATGGCTGGCGGTCGCACGCGCGGCGGGAATTCACGACGTCGCGTTCGTGGCGCCCGACGCAGTGCAGTGGCCGTTGGCGACGCGCGATGATTTTGCCCGCGTCGGCGGCGCGGCCGACTTGCCGTCGCTCAGCGCAAGTGCTGCCCTGTCCCCTGATGCACGCGTTGTCGACGGACGCTTCCTGCTCACGGCGAAACTGCTGGCGCGCAACGGTCCGGTCGGCGACGACACGATCGATCTTGATGGGTCCGACGCGGCGCGGCGCATCATTCGGGCAACGTCCAAGCGTTCGGACGGCATCGTCTCGCGCTGGATCAATCGTCCCGTTTCCCAACGGATCACTCAGGCGCTGTTGATGACACTGCCCCGCATCCAACCATCGCACATGACGCTGGTCGTGGCGGCGGTGGCGATCGCGATGGTGCTCGCATTGGCGACCGGCGGCGCGGCGGGATTGGTGTGGGGCAGCGTCCTGTTCCACGTCGCCAGCGTGCTCGACGGCGTCGACGGCGAGATCGCGCGGGCGGCGCATCGCAGTTCGTCGGCCGGCGCGGTGCTGGACACCCGCGTCGATATGCTCACCAACATCGGCTATTTCGTCGGTATGTCCGTCGCATTGACGCGGCTGTATGGCGGCTTGCAGGCGACCGTCGGCGGGCTGGCGGTGTTGTTCGCGCTAACCGGGCTGGGCACCACCGCCTGGCTGCTCAGAAAGATCGACCGGCCGGGCAGCTTCGACGTGGTGAAGCTCTACTACCGCGAACGTTTCCCTGGGGGCTGGCAGTGGCTGGTGACGGAAACGCTGGTAGCGATGACCAGTCGCGACTTTTTCGCCCTTGCCTTCCTCATCCTGGTAGTGACCGGCTTCGGCTGGACGGCGTCGTGGCTGCTGCTCGGCTTCGCCGCGATCTATCTGGCGTTCGTGCTGGGCGCGGTTCCGGGTGTGCTCCGCTCCGGCTCGAGGCCCGAGGTCAGGGGTATTTCAGCCTGACGCCGGCTTCGCCGTTGTTACGCGCGACGAAGCGCACCGAGCCAAAGCTGGGCAGGCCGAACAGGGTGGAGGCATTGTTCGAAAAGCCATAGGCTTCCTTGGGAAGACCCAGGCCGCTGCGGTTCAGCTTACGGTTCGCGTCCTGATCGTGGTACACGGCGAGCGCATAGGTGCCCGGCGCCGGCAGGTGGATGCAGACCCTGGTAGTGCCCGCGACGGCTGGGACGCGACCCACATAGAGCGAGCCACGCTTCGCCAGGAACTTCTTGCGAATATCGGCATAGAGCGTGACCGCGATCAGCCCGTTGGCGTTACGCACATTGCTGACGTTGACGTACAATCGGGTGTCCGACGGCGCACCCGTGCAACCCTCGCTCTGCGCCGCGGCGGGCGCTGCGAGCGCGGTCAGGACGAGGGCGAACGGGAACAGGCGCATAGGAATCGGCTTTTCTGATCGGAGACGGTTATTGCTGCCTTCAACGGCGGCGGATCGCAACGGCCTTGCATCGGCGACCATGGGCAGGACATGAACGACGTGGTGAGCTTTCCGATCCATGCCGTCCGTGCGCGCTTTCCGGCGCACGATTTCCCGACCTTCACCGCGTGCGTTCTTCGACGCTCCCGGTGGCACGCAGGTCTGTGAGAGCGCCATCGTCCGCATGCCCGCGCATCTGCGCGAGGGTACCGCGAACAGCGGCGGCGCCTTCGCGACTTCGCAGGCGACCGACGCGTTGAGCCATGCGGCGCACGCGGCGATGACGGACCTGTGTGGCGGGCGAGCGGACGAGATCGCGTTCGGGCCCAACATGACGTCGCTGACGCTCGCCGCGTCGCGCGCGCTTCCGGGGGCTGGGGAGTAGGGGACAATCTCGTGGTCACGCGGCTGGATCACGACGCGGACGTCGCACCGTGGCTGGCGGTCGCGGCGGATCGCGGGATGGAGGTACGCTGGCTCGACTTCTCACCCGAGACGGGGCGGCTGGACGTGACCGCTCTGCTCGCGCTGGTCGCCCCGCGGACGCGGCTGGTCGCGGTGGGTGCGGCGAGCAACGCGCTCGGCACGCTGAACGACGTGCCCGCGATGGTCGGGACCGTGCGCGCGGGCAGTGACGCGTTGGCGCCGAGGTCGCGCCAGCCGCCAACAGCCGCCGCGCACGGCTGATCGCGGCAATGGAGGCGAGCGCGGAATACGAACGCGCGTTTGGGTAAGCGTTTGCTGGCCGGCTTCGAGGGTATTGCCGGGTTGAAGCTATTTGGATGCCGACAATGGCCGGGCGGATGCCGACCTTTGCGTTCTCGATTGCCGGTCACCACCCCGACTGGAGTCGCGCTGCACCTCGCCGCTCGCGACCTCTGCGCCTGGTCCGGGCACTTCTATGCGGTCGAGGCGATCCGCCGGCTGGGGCTGGAGGAGGCGGGCGGTCTCGTACCGGTCGGCCTTTGTCATTATAGCACGGCCGACGAAGTCGATCGGCTGATCGCCGGGCTGGAAGAACTGTAACACCTCCGTTCGTGTCGGGACGAACGGAGCGGGAGGACGAACGATGCCGCATTTCGGCGACTACCAGAACCTGATCTACGGCGCCGGGCTGCAGGGAGTGATCCCCCGCGTGCCGGTCGATTTCGCATCGCTGGAGGCGCGCGCGACGGCGGTGTTACCACCGCAGACGCTTACCTATGTGCAGGGCGGATGCGGGGACGAACACACGCAGCGACAGAACGCCGAGGCCTTTCACCATTGGGGCATGGTGCCGCGCATGATGGTGGACTCGCGCCACCGCGACCTGTCGGTCGAACTGCTCAGCCTGAGGCTGCCGTCGCCGCTGTTCATGGCACCGATCGGCGTGACCGGCATGTGCACGCAGGACGGCCATGGCGATCTCGCCGCCGCGCGCGCTTCCGCCACAACCGGCGTGCCGCTGTGCGCGTCCACGCTGTCCAACGATCCGCTGGAGGACGTGGCAAAGGCGTGCGGCGACACGCCGGCGTTCTTCCAGCTCTATACGCCCAAGGACCGCGATGTGGCCGAAAGCCTGATCGGCCGCGCCGAGCGCGCCGGGTACAAGGCGCTGGTGGTGACGCTGGATACGTGGGTCACTGGTTGGCGGCCGCGTGACCTGAACGTCGCCAATTTCCCGCAGCTGCGCGGGCATGTGCTGTCCAATTATTTCGTCGATCCGGCTTTCCGCAAACTGCTTAGCCGACCGCCAGAGCAGGACCCCGCGAGCGCCATCGGCACCTGGGGCGCGACGTTTGGCAAGGTGCTGACCTGGGATGATATGGCTTGGCTGAAAGCGTCGACGAAGATGCCGATCGTCTTGAAGGGCATCTGCCACCCCGACGACGCCCGGCGCGCGGTCGATGCGGGCGCGGATGGGATCTATTGCTCGAACCATGGCGGGCGGCAGGCGAACGGCGGCATAGCTGCGATCGATATGCTGCCCGGCGTCGTCGCGGCGGCCGGCGATGTGCCGGTTCTGTTCGATTCAGGCATCCGGTCGGGCACGGATGTGGTGAAGGCGCTGGCGCTCGGCGCGCGTGCGGTGGGAGTCGGGCGGCCTTATTCCTATGGGCTGGCGCTGGACGGCGACGCTGGCTGCGCGCACGTGCTCAAGTGCCTGCTCGCGGAAGCGGACCTGCTGATGGCGGTCAACGGCTATCCCACGATCGCGGCGGTGCGCGAGGCGGGAGCGGTGCGGGTTTGAGGGCTGACCCGCGGCTGCTCTTCCTGGACTGAAGCCGTGGCCTAACCCGCGACGCGGCCGACTGGACCCCGGCTTCCGCCGGGAGGGCTGAATCAGCAGCGCGCCAGCAGTTCTGCCGTCAGCGCCTGCTCCCGCGCGATCGCGTCGGCGAGCGGCGCGTAAGGAACGCGGCCCGCCGCGTGCGGGGTATGCTCAACCATCCCGGTCGGACGATCGCGCCGGTCGTCCCAGCCGGGATGGTTGAGGATC
>NZ_JAQGLJ010000130.1 GCF_028292945.1 Sphingomonas bacterium
TGCTCGAGGTGCTGGACCCCGAGCAGAACAGCAAGTTCAACGATCACTATCTGGAGATCGACCTGGATCTGTCCGACGTGATGTTCGTGTGCACCGCCAACACGCTCAACCTGCCGCAGCCGCTGCTGGATCGCATGGAGATCATCCGGCTGGAGGGCTATACCGAGGATGAGAAGGTCGAGATCGCCGAGCGGCATCTGGTCGCCAAGCAGATGGAGGCGCACGGCCTGAAGGCGTCGGAGTTCACGCTCACCACCGAAGGCCTGCGCGCGCTGATCCAGCGCTATACGCGCGAGGCGGGCGTCCGCACGCTGGAGCGCGAGATCGCCAAGCTGATGCGCAAGGCGCTGCGCCGGATCCTGGAGGGCAAGGTCACGCAGGTCGTGGTCACGCCTGACAACCTCCATGAGTTCGCCGGCGTTCTCAAATATCGCCACGGGCTTTCCGAGACCGAGCATCAGATCGGTGCGGTGACCGGTCTCGCCTGGACCGAGGTCGGCGGCGAGCTGCTGACGATCGAGTCGGTGACGGTGCCGGGCAAGGGTGCCGCCAAGCTGACCGGCACGCTGGGCGACGTCATGAAGGAGTCGATCGAGACCGCTTTCTCCTACGTGAAGGCACGCAGTCCGTCATACGGCATCAAGCCGAGCGTGTTCCAGCGCAAGGACATCCACATCCATCTGCCGGAGGGCGCCACGCCCAAGGACGGCCCCTCGGCCGGCGTCGGCATCGTCACCTCCATCGTTTCGACGCTGACCGGCACTCCCGTGCGCCGCGAGGTGGCGATGACGGGCGAGGTCACGCTGCGCGGCCGCGTCCTGCCGATCGGCGGGTTGAAGGAAAAGCTGCTCGCGGCCCTGCGCGGCGGCATCGAGACAGTGCTGATCCCGCAGGAGAACGAGAAGGACCTCGCTGACATCCCGCAGAACATCAAGGATGGCCTGCGAATCGTGCCGGTCGCCCACGTCGACGAGGTGCTGGCGCTGGCCCTGACGCAGCCGATCGCCCCGATCGACTGGACGGAGGCGGACGAGCTGGCGGCGTTACCGCCGGCCGTTGTCGCGCCCGTCACGACCGGGAGCGCCGAACGCCACCACTGATCGAGGACCGGCGACACGGTCTGCCTGCTGGCAGCGGTTTCGATTGACACAGGTTACGCCAAGTGGCGTTAATCGCTCGACGGCCCGCGACTCTGCCGTGGGTTAACAGCTGAAACGGGGTTTCTTCGACGATGAACAAGCAGGAACTGATCGCGGCGGTCGCCGACACCTCCGGCCTCACCAAGGGCGACACGGTCAAGGCCGTGGAGGCGGTGTTCGAGACAATTTCCGGCGCGCTCAAGCGGGGGGACGAGGTGCGGCTGGTCGGGTTCGGCACCTTCTCGCTGTCCAAGCGCAAGGCGTCGACGGGTCGCAACCCACGCACAGGCGAGCCGATGACGATCAAGGCGTCGAGCCAGCCCAAGTTCAAGGCGGGCAAGGGCCTCAAGGATCACGTGAATTGACGAACCCTCTCCCTTGTGCGGGGAGGGTGGTCGCATCGACAATAGGCTGGACACCAGCATCGGCCTTGCTAAGAGGCCGCCTTCCGGAACGGCCCGCAGGGGCGATCGGGCGCGTAGCTCAGCGGTAGAGCACACCCTTCACACGGGTGGGGTCACAGGTTCAATCCCTGTCGCGCCCACCACTATGTCGATGACTTAGTGGCCCGGACACGAGCCTCCATGAAGCGGCGAAATGCAAGTTTGAAGACGCTTTGCGCGCTATGACCTCGCGGCACTGGAGTTGAGGCTGCGTCGCAGCCTGACGCTCCTTCCATCGTCCTGCTGCGATCGGACCTCTCGGCCATGTTTGATGGCCACGGAGCGGGAAAGCACTTGGTCGCATCGCGCTGGTCGAAGCATGCAGGTCTCAAGCCGGCGCCGTCAACCACGCCTCTGGCTGATCGTGTTGACCAACGCGGAGCGCGGTGATGCTCCGCTCACAAGCAGTAGTGCTTCGGCTCAGCTGGCCATCGCCCGCGCTGCCTCTTAGCGGCGGACGGGCAGCCCACCTGGACGCCTAGGTTGAGCGTCTTGGCTCTCGATGCCAGGCTGCCCCCGTAGCGTGGCAGCAGTTCACCGGCCGTAAGGGTTCTGCAGATCGCCGATCCAGCCGGCGCGCGGCGTGGAGGCGGCACCTCCGGTCGCGCCGGCGGAGGCTGGCTCGACTCCCGACAATGGTGTGACCACGGCCTTTTTGCGCGCTGCGTCCGGGTTGATCTGTTCGGCAAAGGCCAGACCCGCGGACCCGGCCTCTACCCAGACGATCGTGGCCGCGATCGCCTCCAGCGATCCGACCGAGATCAGCACGGTTGCTCCTTGCCTGAGCTCCGATGCCTGGTCGATGCGGATGCCGCCCTTGGACAGATCGCGGACGCGATGGGTCGAAGGTGCGCTCCCGTCGAAATGCTCCAGCCTGGCGCTCAACATCACGCTCGCTCGTGGCGTACGCAAGAGGCGCTCGGCAGCTTCGTCGTCGACAGGAGTAGCTGACTGAGAGGTCATGCGAGCGCGAGGAGCAATGATTCGACCACCCGGCGGCTGTAGCCGACAACCTTTAATGGCTCGTGTCGAACATGCCGCACCGACCTGCGCACGTCATATTCCGCTCAAGAGTGCGACGGCATTCTGGTCCGTACGATCGCGACGCACCGGATCTGGCGGGGACGGTGCCTTAATGCTTCTGCGCTATGACGCTCACGTGCTCCGCGTCCTGACCCTGTCGTCGCTGTTTCCCGACCTCACTCGCCCAAATTTCGGCGTCTTCGTCGAGCGCCAGACGCTCGGCCTTGCAGCCGAACCCGAAACACAGGTGACGGTGGTCGCACCGATAGGTCTGCCGCCACGGCTGTTGCGCCGCCCTCAGCACCGTGCGTTGGCGCTTCTGCCGGAACAGGAGCACTGGCGCGGACTTGCCGTCCACCGTCCCCGCTTTCTCGCCCTACCCGGCACCGGCGGGCGCTGGCATTCGCGGCTGCTCGCGCGGGCGGTGGTCCCGTTGCTCGACACGCTCGCCTTCGACGTGATCGACGCTTCCTTCTTCTTCCCCGATGGCGTGGCTGCAATCGAACTTGGCCGGCGGTATCGTGTGCCCGTGTCCATCAAGGCACGCGGGGCCGACATCCATCACTGGGGACACGCTCCCGCCGCCGCCGTGCAGGTCCGCGCGGCGGGCTGCGCGGCCGACGGACTGCTCGCCGTATCGGCCGCCATGCGCGACGACATGGCCGCGATCGGCATGCCCGCCGATCATATTCACGTTCACCGAACCGGAATAGATCACGGTCGCTTTCATCCCGCCGACCGGGCGCTGGCGAAGGCAGCGCGCGGTCTGGACGGCCCTGTGGTCCTGTCGCTGGGGGCGCTGATACCGCGCAAGGGGCACGGCATCGTCATCGACGCCGTCGCCCGCCTGCCCGGCGTCACGCTGCTGATCGCCGGCAACGGCCCAGAGCACGCCGCGTTGGTCGCGCAGGCACGGCGGCTCGGTATCGCCGATCGGGTGCACGTGCTCGGGTCCGTGCCGCATGCCGACCTGCCCGCGCTGATCGCCGCCGCCGATGTGATGGCGCTCGCCTCGTCGTCCGAGGGCCTCGCGAACGCCTGGGTGGAGGCGCTCGCGTGCGGCACGCCTATCGTCATTCCCGATGCCGGCGGCGCGCGCGAGGTGGTGACCACGCCCGCCGCCGGCCGCATCGTTGCGCGGGACGCAACCGCGTTTGCGCGCGCGATCGCCGACCTCCTCGCAGACCCTGCCGCACCCGCCGAAGTCGCCGCCGCCGCCGCTCCATTCAGCTGGGAGCGCAACGCCCGCGAGTTGCACGCGCACCTCGCGGGGCTTGTCGCCGCCGGAAGGCCGGCCCCTAGTTGCGCTGTGGCTTGACCGGCAGGCCGACACCCCGCCAGGCGAGTGCCTGCTTGTCCGCCAGCTCGACGAGGTTGCCCATCGCGACCGGCATGTCGACCAGATGCAGGCCCCAGTCTTTCAGGATCGTGCCCGCATTCGTCACATCGCCGCCGATCGTGTCGGTGCGCGGGTCGGTGGGCACGCCGTTGGTCGTCACCGCGAGGTAGTTGAACCCATCGCGGTTGGTGCACTCGGCCGTGATCAGCCCAGGGACCTTCACGAACGGTGTGGTCACGGCGCCGGTCGAAGTCCAGGCCGGCTGCGGCGAGCTCGACATGCCCGCGCCGGCGGTTGTGAAGATCGCATCGGTCACCACCTTGCCGCCGCCGAGCGCAGCCGGATTGACGCAGCCCGCCACCATGCCCGGCGTGGCCACCTTCCCGAAGCGGCTGTTAGCGGGCGGCGGGGCGTCGGCACGGAACGTCACGTAGGTGACGACGCAGCCATATTGCCCGGCCGCCGTGCACAGCGGCAGCCGCTTGAGATCGCCGCCGACTGCGGCGCCAGCGGGCACGGCGACATTGGTGCCGATCAGCATCGCCGAGATGATGTTGCGCTGGATCGGATAGCCCTCGATGTAGCGCGCGATCAGCTCCTTGAGCACGCCCGACCCCTGGCTGTGCCCGATCAGCACCACGCCGCGTCCCTTGTTGTCGCGCTTCAGATAGTCGTTCCACGCCTCGAACACGTCGCGCAGCGCCAGCACGCGGTCCAGTGCCACCGTCTGCCCCATCATCGTCTGCCGCAGCGCGGTCAGCGTCACCTGGCGGTACAACGGCGCGAACACGCGGCACTTTGCCCTGAACCGTGCCGCCTGCGCCATTGCCACCTGCCGCTCCTCGGGGCCGGCGATCATGTCGCTGTTGGGGGTCGTGTCGTTGCTGACGGTGGGGTAGACGTAGAAGCAGTCGAACGGCGCCGTCTTTGCGGCCTTGAATCGCTCCACCTTGGTGCGCCCGTTCGCCTGCACCACGGTCGTGTCGAGGTTCACCGCGCACGCATCCGCGCGACCGGGGCGGCACAGCCAGTTCGCGTCCTGGGCATAGTCCGGGGCGGGGGCGGCCGGCGGGGGCGTCTGCGCAAACGCGGGCGCGGCGGCGATGGCGAAGGCGGACACGATCAGGCTCTTCATTGGCTCTCTCTCCGGTTTGGCGGGCAAGTGTCGCCTCCCCCGCGGAAGCCGGGGCCCAGTCGGCCGCGCTGCGGACTGGACCCCGGTTTCCGCCGGGGAAGGGCTGCTCCCTTATGCGAAGACTATCAGCCTTTGGAGGCTAGTCGAGAGGGTAAAGCGCCGCCGCGATCTGTCGGCCTTCGCCACGCAGCACGCTCCACGCGCGGGCAGCGGCGCGGCTGTCCATCGGCTCCAACCCGATGTTCATCCCTTCCAGCGCGACGGTCAGCGTAGCGGAAGGCCGGACCAGCCGCGGGCCGGTGCCGAGCACGATGAATTCCGGCCGTGCGTCCACCAGCGCTTGCAGTGCCGCGACGGTGAGCTGGCCAAGCGGCGGGGGCACCCAGGCGGCTGCGCTCGTCACGGTCAGCGTCGCGGCGCGGTAGACCATGCCGTCGATGCGAAAGCCGGTCGCGGTGAAACCCTGTACCATCGGCCCTGCGGGGGACGGTGTGGCCTCCATCTTCACCCCTCTCGGGGCCCCACGCGCTCGGCACCCTTCACGCCCTCTGCGGTCGTGACGAAACTGTCGGGTTTCAGGTTCAGCCACAGCAGGATCGCAGCGGAGACGTACACCGACGAGAAGGTGCCGATGACGATGCCCAGAAGCATCGCGGCGGTGAAGCCGAAGATCACGTCCGGACCCAGCACCAGCAGGATCGTCAGCACGATGCCGATCGACAGCGAGGTGACGACGGTGCGGCTCAGCGTCTCGTTGATCGACAGGTCCAGCAGCGGCTCGATCGCCATCTTGCGGTATTTGCGCAGGTTCTCGCGGATACGATCATAGACGACGATCGTGTCGTTCAACGAATAGCCGATGATGGTCAGGACGGCGGCGACGATGTTGAGGTCGAACTCCAGCTGCGTCAGCGCGAAGAAGCCCAGCGTCAGCGCCACGTCGTGAAACAGCGCGAACAACGCGCCGACGCCGAAATGCCATTCGAAGCGAAACCAGACATAGAGCGTGATCGCGAACATCGCGAGCGCCAGGCTGATCGCGCCGGTGCGGAACAGCTCCTGGCTGACCTTGCCCGACACGCTCTCGACTGCGCCCACCTTCGCGCCGGGATAGCCCTGTTCGATCGTCGCGCGGATGCGCCGTGCCGCGCGATCCGCGGCGGCGGCGTCGCCGGCGGGAAGCGGGGTGCGGATCGACACCTCGCGGTCGCCGCCGACCTGCTGGATCGTCGCCTCGCCGAGCCCCAGCCCGCCGATGCGCGCGCGCAGCTCCTCGACCGCCACCGGCTGCGCGAACGTCGCGCGCACCGACTGACCGCCGACGAAGTCGATGCCCAGGTTGAAGCCCTTGATGAAACACAGCGCGATCGACGCGGCGATCAGCAGCAGCGACAACGTCATCGCCACGTTGCGATAGCGCAGGAACGGGATGTTCGTGTCGTCCGGGACGAGCTTGAGGGGCCTCATATGTTGATCGTCCTGGGCCGGTTCTTCATCAGCCAACGTGACACGAGCAGGCGCGTGAAGGTAACGCCGGTGAACACCGACGTGACGATGCCGATCGCCAGCACCACCGCAAAGCCGCGGATCGGGCCGGAGCCGAAGATGAACATGATAGCCGCCGAGATGACGTTGGTGATGTTGGCGTCGAAGATCGCGGTCGACGCTTCCTTGTAGCCATACTCGATCGCGGGCACGGCGTTGCGCGGGCGGCGCAGCTCCTCGCGGATGCGCTCGTTGATCAGGACGTTGGCGTCCACCGCCGCGCCGATCGTCAGCACGAAGCCGGCGATGCCCGGCAGCGTCAGCGTCGCGCCGAACAGCGCCATGATGCCCAGGATCATCACCGCGTTCACGATCAGCGCGGCGGTCGTATAGACGCCGAACCGGGCATAGGTGACGATCATGAACGCGATCAGCGCCAGGCTGCCGACGATGCCGGCGAGCACGCCCTTGTTGATCGAATCCTTGCCCAGCTCGGCGGAGATCGTGTTTTCCTGGATCACCGACAGCGCCACCGGCAGCTTGCCCGAGCGCAGCGCGATCGCGAGCTGGTTGGCGGAGTCGACGGTAAAGCTGCCCTCGATGTACCCGGCGCCGCCCAGGATCGGCGTGTTGATGCGCGGGGCGGAGATCACCTGGTCGTCGACGACGATCGCGAACAGCTTGCCGACATTCTCCTGCGTGGTGCGGCCGAAGCGCTTTCCGCCGGAGCCATCGAAGGTGAAGTTGACGATCGGCTGGCCGCCGGTCTGATCATAGGCCTGGCGCGCATCGACCAAATTCTCGCCCGAGATGATGATCGCGCGCTTGACCGCGATCTTGCCGCCACCCTCGGCATAGGGAAGCACCTCGCTGCCCGGCGGCGCGCGACCCAGCGCGACCTCGGCGGGATTCGCGGTCTCGTCGACCAGCTTGAATTCCAGCTTGGCGGTACGGCCCAGCAGGCGCTTCAGCGCCTCGGGATCCTGCAGGCCAGGCACCTCGACGACGATGCGGTTGGCGCCCTGGCGGACGATGGTCGGCTCACGCGTGCCCAACTCGTCGATGCGGCGGCGCACGATCTCGGTCGCGTCGTCCATGGCGGTGTCGATCGCCTGCGCAGTGCCGGCCGCGGTCGGTCGCAGC
This sequence comes from Sphingomonas bacterium, assembly GCF_028292945.1. GTDB lineage: Bacteria > Pseudomonadota > Alphaproteobacteria > Sphingomonadales > Sphingomonadaceae > Sphingomonas. Next base: position 7,708 of record NZ_JAQGLJ010000130.1, read on the forward strand.
ACGAAACTGGTCGAGTCGACCACCGAGATGTCCCAATCGCGCTGCCCGGTCAGCCCCGCGCCCGCAGTCATCGGCAACAGCCGCTCGCGCGCCGCGTCCACCTGTGCCGCATCGCGGACCATGAAGCTCAGCTGTCCGTCCCGCAGCGAGATCTCGCCGATCTCGATGCGCGGATCGGTGCGGCGCATCGCGATGCGGATCTGCTCGCGCATCGCCTCGAGCCGCGTCTCCGCGACGTCACCCGTCTGCGCCTCCAGCAGGATGTAGCTGCCGCCCGCGAGATCGAGCCCCAGATTGACGACCGGTTGCGGGAGCCAGCCGGGCCAGGTCGCGCGCACACGTTCGGGGACGAAGCTGGGAATGGCGGCGAGCGCGCAGAACGCGATCACCAGCCAGGTTGCCCAGACTTTCCAGCGCGGGAAATCGAGCATCAGCTGGCGCTCAATCGTTCGCCGGCTTGGCGGTGTTGCTCGTCACCTCCGCCAGCGTCGCCTTGACGACGCGGATGCGCGTGGTGGGCGCGATCTCGACCTCGACGAAGCGGTCCTCGATCTTGGTGACCTTGCCGACGATGCCGCCGGCGGTGATGACCTGATCGTTCTTCTTCACGCCTTCGATCATGGCCGCAAGCGCCTTGGCGCGTTTCTGCTGCGGGCGGATCAGGAGGAACCAGCCGGCGATGAACAGCAGGAACAGCGGCGCCATGTTGACGAAGAACGCATAGGCGCCGCCCTGCTGGGCACCGGATTGAGCGCCGGCCGCGGCCTGGGCGTGAGCGGGGGTGATGAACATGGGATCCGTTACGTAAAGGCGAGGGGCGGGTGCCGGAACACCGTCGCGACAAGCGTCGGCGCTAGCATCCACAGCGCAGCCGCGCAACGCCGGCGCTTGCATCGCCGATGCCCGAAGCCTAGACGCTCGCCCTCGGAGGCTGCTCGCGGCCTCCACCGGTCGGGGCGTAGCGCAGCCTGGTAGCGCATCACACTGGGGGTGTGGGGGTCGCAGGTTCGAATCCTGTCGCCCCGACCAATCATTCGGATCCATGGCAAGAACTTGGGTGGGGGCCTAGCTCGGCGCCTGAGACAAAGGCCTGTTCGTCGCGATCCGGGAGGCATCGAGAATAGCGACCGTTCGCCGGTCCTTGTCGCCCCGAAACCAGCGTTGCAGCGCAGCCGCGAACAGCGGATCATCGGGCGCTGCTGCGGCGAAAAGGGTGAGCGACGAGCGGAGCTTGGCTTCATCCACGGACCCGAACACCGCCGCCGCCGTGGTGCCGACCAGGTCCTGGAGAACGGCTACGCACTCCCGGTATCGCGAACCGAGCAATGGGTCGGCAAGATAGGCTTGCGCTTCCTCGATGGAGCCGATCGCGTAGCGGCGCGACATGCCGCTCGCGCCCAGGCCGGCCACCTGGGGAAAGATGAACCACATCCAGTGGCTCGTCTTGCGGCCCTGCCTGATCTCGGCGAGCGCGTGCATGTAGGTCGCCTCCTGCGCGGTAACGAAGCGACCGAGGTCGAACGCGCTCACTCGGGGGGTTCGTTCATCACCGCGCCGACGTGGCTTTGGCCCCGCATGACGCCCAGCATCTCCTGTCGGTGTCGTTCACGGTACGAGGCGCGCTGCTCGTCCGTGCGCTCGGATTGGCACGCGGCGCAGCTGACGCCAGCTTCGTACATCGGCGAGCCGAGCTCCTGTTGGCTCACCGGGCGGCGACACGCGTGGCATAGCTCGTAAGTGCCGGGCGCGAGACCGTGGCCGACCGACACGCGCCCGTCGAACACGAAGCATTCACCGCGCCACAGGCTCTGTTCCTCAGGCACGTCTTCCAGATATCGGAGGATGCCGCCCTGAAGGTGGTACACTTCGTCGATGCCCTCCTGCTTCAGGAAGGCGGTCGATTTCTCGCAGCGGATGCCGCCGGTGCAGAACATTGCCACCCGGGGCTGCCGTCCGCTCCCCAGCAGTCGCTCGCGCTCGCCACGAAACCAAGCCGGAAAATCGCTAAAGGTGGCGGTGCGCGGGTTGATCGCCCGATCGAACGTGCCGATCGCGACCTCATATTCGTTGCGCGTGTCGATCACGATCGTCGCCGGATCGGAGATCAGCGCGTTCCAGGCGTGCGCCGCGACATGGGTCCCGGCGTCCGCCAGGGCATCGAGGCCAGGCTCCCCCATGGTGACGATCTCGCGTTTCACCCGCACCTTCATGCGACGGAACGGCGGCGTGGCGGCGCCCGAAAGCTTGACGTCGAGGTCGGCGCAGCCGGGCAGGTCGCGGACATGGTCCAGCACGGCGGCGATCGCGTCCGACGACCCCGCGATCGTGCCGTTGATGCCTTCGGGCGCGAGCAGCAGCGTGCCGCGAACGCCGCGCCGCCGACAGATGCGCAGCAGCGGCTCACGCAGGCTGGCGCAGTCCTCGAAGCGGGTGAACCGGTACATGGCCGCCACGGTCAGGCAGCTGTCGGGAGGAAGTCCTGTCACGCGAGGGACTGTAGCGTCCCGGTGCGTTTTGACGATATGCGACCTGCATGACGCCACGCGAACTGATCGCCACCGCCGCCATTCCCGGCGGCGACGAACTCCGCCTGTTCCGGCGTGGGCAGGACTGGATGGTGGTGCTCGACCGCAACGAGCTGATGAGCAGCCGGATGAGCGGGTCGGAGGAGGCGCTCGCCACCTTGACCGCCGCGCGCCTGTCGCGCCGCGCGAACCCGAGGGTCCTGATCGGCGGCTATGGCATGGGCTTCACGCTCCGCGCCGCGCTGGCGGCGTTCGCGTCCGACGCGCGGTTCACCGTCGCCGAGCTGGTGCCGGAGATCGTCGACTGGGCGCGCGGGCCGATGGCATCGCTGACCGCCGGCTGCCTGGATGATCCGCGGGTCGCGATCGAGATCGGCGATGTGGCCGCGTCGATCGCGCGGGGCGCCAAAGACGCAGGGTGGGACGCGATCCTGCTCGACGTCGACAACGGCCCCGACGGGCTGACCCGCGCGGGCAACGATTGCCTTTACGCCGGGCCGGGTCTGGCCGCCGCGCGCGCGGCGCTGCGTCCGGGCGGGCTGCTCGCGATCTGGTCCGCCGGTCCCGACGCGGCCTTCGTCCGTCGGCTCGGCGCTGCCGGGTTCGCCGTCGAGGAGGTCGCGGTCCGCGCGCGGAGCAACGGCAAGGGCCCGCGCCACGTCATCTGGTTCGCCAGAGCGTAGGTAACGGACACACCTACCGCCGTTCGTGTCGAGCGAAGTCGAGACACATGTCCCTCGACTTCGCTCGGGACGAACGGAGGGCTGGCTCGCATTCGCTCGGGACGAACAGAAATTTCTGTCTAGCGGGCCAGCAGCCCCGGCAGCTCCGGCAACAGCTCGCGCGCCAGGAACCCCACCGGCCCGATCCGCTTCGCCAGCACGCCCCCGGCCTCGCCATGCAGCCACACGCCCCAGCCGGCCGCGACCAGCGGCGGTAGCCCGCGCGCGAGCAGCCCGCCGACCACGCCCGCCAGGACATCACCCGATCCGCCGGTCCCCAGCCCGACGCCGCCACCCGCATAGTGCAGCATCGTCCCGTCAGGCGCGGCAATCACCGTTTCGGCATCCTTCAACGCCACCACCGCGCCATACCGCCGCGCGACATCGGCGGCGGCACGCTCCGGATCGGCCGCCACCGCGTCCTTGTCGCAGTCGAGCAGCGAGGCCATTTCGCCCTGATGCGGCGTCATGACGATGCGACCGCGCCATCGCTCCAGCACCGCGTCGAGCGGTCCCGCGCACGCCACCGCGGCAGCATCCAACACCAGCATGACCTCCGGCGCATCGGTGTCGGCCAGTCCGCGCACCAACCTTGCCGTCGCCTCCTTGTCCCCGGTGCCGGGTCCCAGCACGACCGCGTCGACCCTCGCCAGCATCGGCAGCAGCAGCTCGATGGCAGCGGCCGCGATGTCGCCATCCTCTTCCGGCAGCGACACGGCGGCGGCCTCTGGAAAGGCCACACCCAACGCGATCGCCGCGGAGGCGATCGTCGCCAGCTTCACCTTGCCCGCACCGACCCGCAGCGCCGCCTCGCCGGTCAGCAGCAGCGCGCCCGGCACGTCGCGCGCGCCGCCGACGATCAGGATGCGCCCGCGTCCGTCCTTGCTGGTGTCGCCATCGGGCAGGGGAATGGGGTTGGCCGCGCACCAGACTGCGTCGAGCTCGATCATCCTCTTGCCGCCACCACCGCGTCGGGCGCGGACGTCACCGGTGCCGCGCTCTCCTCCACTGCCGCGACCGCATTGTAGCGCACCAGCGTCAGCCCGCCGTCGCCGGACGCGGTCGGATCGAACGCATATTCCGTCACGGAGCAATTCGCGACGTCTCCCGCCCGGTCGATCGCCAGGATCTCCTCCTCGCTCAGCCCTTCGATGATGTAGCGAAGGCACAGCACCACCACCTGGTGCGCGACGATCATCACGCGCTGGCCGCCGTGATGGAGCGCGACCGTATCCATCAGCGAGCGCAGGCGGAAGATCACGTCGCACCAGCTCTCGCCGCCGGGCGGGCGGTGATAGAATTTGCCGAGCAGCCGCCGGAATTCCGCCTGGTCGGGCTGCAACGCGCGGATGCCCGCGCCGGTCAGCCCGTCGAGGATTCCGAACTCCTTCTCACGCAGGCGTTCGTCGTGACACAGCGACAGGGCAGGGTCGCAGCCGCCCTCCGCGCGGAACAGCTCGGCGGTCTGGCGCGCGCGAAGATATGGCGAGACCAGCACGATCTCCGGCCGCGCGTCCACGGCCCCACTTTTAGATGGGCCCGCGAACCACCGTCCCAGACCGCGCGCCTGCTCCTCGCCCATCGCCGACAGCGGCACGTCCACGTCGCGCCCGGAGACATCGATCCGCTCCGCGCCCGCCGCGTCCGCCAGGTCGCGCGCGACATTGCCCGCGCTCTGGCCATGACGAACGATCCACAAGCGGGAGGGCCAACGGGCGGCGGGCATCAGGGAGAGTTCGGACAAGTCATCGCAGCGCAACCGTGGAATTGCCGCGCCGGTTCCCGTGGTCGTCATCCTGAACTTGTTCCAGCATCCACGCGGAACGGCTGAACCGAGTCCGACGCATGGATCCTGAAACAAGTCTACGATGACGACGTGAGATAATGCTGTCCTACACACCAACCGATATGGTTCACGACCGCGACTCACAGCAGGAGCAGGCACATGGACCCCACCAACCTCATCGACGCCGTGATCGACCGCGAAGGCGGCTATGTCGATCATCCCGACGATCCCGGTGGCGCCACCCGCTGGGGCATCACGCAGGCAACCGCGCGCGCTCACGGCTATACCGGCGACATGCGGCTGCTGAGCCGTGACCGTGCCGCCGCGATCTACCGCGGCGCCTACTGGCTGCGCCCCGCGCTCGATCGCGTGGCGGACCAGGCACCTGCACTCGCGGCAGAACTGTTCGACACCGGCGTCAACATGGGGCCGGGGGTCGCCGCCGCTTTCCTCCAGCGCGCCCTCAATGCGCTCAACCGCGGCGCGTCCGACTATCCCGACATCGCCATCGACGGCGCGATCGGCGCCCGCACGCTTGCCGCGCTGGACGGTTTCCTGACGCGGCGCGGGCGGAGCGGAGAGACGGTTCTGCTCAAGGCGGTCGAGGCGCTGCAAGGCGAGCGATACCTCAGCCTCGCGGAGCGCCGGCCGGCCGCAGAGGCGTTCCTCTACGGCTGGCTCGCCAACCGTATCGGTTAAACGGGTTGGCGTCAGCCAGTGTCACCTACTTTACTTCCGGAGTGTCCGACCATGAGCATCGTCAACGGCATCATCGGCCCCGTCGCGGGGCTGCTCGACAAGATCATCCCCGATCCAAAGGCGCGCGACGCCGCCAAGCTGGAGCTGCTGCGCCTGCAGGGCGACCAGTCGCTCAACGAGGTCAAACAACAGCTCTCGGCGCTGCTGGCGGAAGCGCAGTCGCCCGACCCGTGGACCAGCCGCGCCCGCCCCGGTTTCCTGTACGTCATGTACGCATTGCTGCTCTGGGCCATCCCGATGGGCCTGATCGCCGCCGCGCAGCCGAGCATGGCGAAGGACATCGCGGCGGGCATGACCGCGTACCTGAACGGCATCCCAGAACCGCTCTACGCGCTCTTCGGCACCGGTTATCTCGGCTACACCGTGGCACGCAGCTGGGGCAAGGCCAAGGGCATCGATCGGTAATCCTTAACCCTCTCCCGCGAAGCGGGAGAGGGTAGAAGTCGCGCCGCCGCTCCCCATATCCGCCAACATGAGCGGAAACACCCACGGCGCGCCGGTCTGGCACGGCACCACCATCGTCTCCGTCCGCCGCAACGGGCGGGTCGTCATTGCCGGCGACGGTCAGGTGACGCAGGGCCAGACGGTGATGAAACCCAACGCGCGCAAGGTCCGCACGCTGGGCGCGGATGCCAAGGTGATCGCCGGGTTCGCGGGCGCGACCGCAGACGCCTTTACGCTGTTCGAGCGGCTGGAGGCCAAGCTGGAGCGGCACGGCAGCCACCTGATGCGCGCCGCCGTCGAGCTTGCCAAGGACTGGCGGACGGACAAGTATCTGCGCAATCTGGAGGCGATGATGATCGTCGCGGATCGCGAGACGACGCTGATCCTGACGGGGAATGGCGACGTGCTGGAGCCGGAAGCCGGCATCGCGGCGATCGGCTCGGGCGGCAATTACGCGCTCGCCGCCGCCAAGGCGCTCGCGGATTATGAGCAGGACGCAGAGACGATCGCCCGCAAGGCGATGGCGATCGCCGCCGAGGTCTGCGTCTATACCAACGACCGGCTGACGGTGGAGACGCTGGAGGCCGCCTGAATTGAGCTCCGTTCGTGTCGAGCGAAGTCGAGACACATTGGCGGAGCGCTACCCTCATGTTCCTCGACTTCGCTCGGAACGAACGGATTTCTGAATGACCGACACCCTCACCCCCAAGGCGATCGTCGCCGCGCTCGACGCCCACATCATCGGTCAGGCCGACGCCAAGCGCGCGGTCGCCGTCGCGCTGCGCAATCGCTGGCGTCGCCAGCAGCTCTCCGCCGAGCTGCGCGACGAGGTGACGCCCAAGAACATCCTCATGATCGGGCCGACCGGCTGCGGCAAGACCGAGATCAGCCGCCGGCTGGCGAAGCTCGCCGACGCGCCGTTCGTGAAGGTGGAGGCGACCAAGTTCACCGAGGTCGGCTATGTCGGTCGCGACGTCGAACAGATCGCGCGCGACCTGGTGGAGGAGGCGATCCGGCTGGAGCGCGAGCGCCGCCGCGCCGCGGTCAAGGACAAGGCGGAGGCTGCCGCGCTCGGCCGCCTGCTCGACTCGCTGACCGGCAAGGGAGCGTCAGAGGCGACCCGTGCCGCCTTCGAGCAGCGCTTTCGCGACGGCCATCTCGACGCGACCGAAATCGAGATCGAGCTGGAACAGGCGTCGCAGATGCCCTTCGAGGTGCCGGGCGCACCGCAGATCGGCATGATCAACCTGTCCGAGATGATGGGCAAGGCGTTCGGCGGCGGCCAGAACCTCAAGCGTCGGAAGCTGACGGTACGCGCCGCCTGGGACAAGCTGCTGGAAGAGGAGGGCGACAAGCGCGTCGATGCCGACGACGTCAACCGCGTGGCACTCGCGAACGCCGAGGAGAACGGCATCGTCTTTTTGGACGAGATCGACAAGATCGCGGTCAGCGACGGACGCGGCGGCGGCTCGGTCAGCCGCGAAGGCGTGCAGCGCGACCTCCTGCCGCTGATCGAGGGCACCACCGTCGCGACCAAATACGGGCCAATGAAGACCGACCACGTGCTCTTCATCGCAAGCGGAGCCTTCCATGTCGCCAAGCCCAGCGACCTGTTGCCCGAACTACAGGGCCGTCTGCCAATCCGCGTCGAGCTGAAGGGCCTGACGGAAGCCGATTTCGTCGCGATCCTGTCGGACACCAGGGCGTCGCTGATCGCGCAGTATCGCGCGCTGCTGGGCACCGAGGGCGTCTCGATTGACTTCACCGAAGACGGCATCGCCGCCGTCGCGCGAATTGCCGCGGAGGTGAATGGCGAGATCGAGAACATCGGCGCGCGCCGGTTGCAGACAGTGATGGAAAAGCTGCTGGAGGATGTCAGCTTCAATGCCGAGGACCGCAGCGGCAGCACGCTGACGATCGACCGCGCCTATGTGGAGCAGCAGCTGTCCGCGATCGCGCGCAACACGGACCTCAGCCGCTTCGTGCTGTGATCAGCTGCCCCGCGACGGCCGTTGATAACGGACGAAGTCGCCAAAACCGCACGACCCGGCGAACATATGCGAACCACGGTCGATCGTCCTGCCGATATCGCCCCGGCACAGCTGCGGGGACGATGTGCGCGTGACGAGAATCGCATCGTGGCCCACCCGTTCGCAACCGCCAGTCGTGCGGTTGACGTATTTCGTCGAGCCGCCGTTCGAGTAGACCAGCGTATTGCCAAAGGATTTCAGACCACCCCGCAGCTCCGTCTGATTGACGCATGCCTGCGTCCGGCCCGGGACCAGCCCCGCCAGTTCGCGATCCAGCGCCGCACGCGCGCCAGCTTCGGCGTCGGCCTGGCGTTCGAGATCACGCGCCGTAGGCGTACAGGCAGCGATAAAGAGCAATGATGGCAAGAGGATACGCATGGTGATCAGCCCTTGAAGTTGTCCTTTGCTACGCGGCGCTCGCCCAGTTGTTCCGCCGTCGCGGCACGAAAAAAGGGATTGGTGGCCCGCTCGTGCCCGATCGTGGTCGGCACCGTCGGCGCGCCGTCGGCACGCAGCGCGTCGACCTCCTTCGCCCGCGTCACGACCGCCGGATTGTCCGGCTCGACGTGAAGCGCAAAGCGGGCGTTCGACTGGGTGTATTCATGCCCGCAATAGACGGTCGTGTCGTCGGGCAGCTCGGCATAACGCTGCATGTTCGCGAACATGTCGGCGGGCGTCCCCTCGAACAGCCGGCCACAGCCCATCGCGAACAGCGTGTCGCCCGTGAAGATCACGCGGTCGTCGGCGAAATGGAACGCGACGTGCCCCTGCGTATGGCCCGGCACCCGCATCACCGCCGCCCGGTGTTCGCCGATCGAGACCGTGTCGCCCTCCGCGACGCCGCGATCGACACGCCCGATCTTTGCTGCCTCCTCGGCAGGCGCGGTCACCGGCGCGCCGATCTCCGCGTTGCCGGCGACATGGTCGGGATGCCAATGCGTGTTCCACACCTGCGTGATGGTCCACCCCCGCGCCTCGGCAGCGGCGATCAGCGGCTTGGCGTCGCCCGGGTCCAGCGCCACCGTCTCGCCCGACGCATCGTCGTGGAGCAGCCAGGCGTAATTGTCCGACAGGACGGGAAGCTGCACGATCTCAAGCGGCGACGGCATCGTAACCTTCCGGGCTGAACTGGATGAGGCAAAAGCCGTGCCCGAACGGGTCGGCAAGCGTGGCGATGCGGCCATAGCCGGCATCGCGAGCAGGCTTCTCGACGATCGCGCCGGCGGCAGTCGCGCGGGCCAGCGCGGCGTCCAGGTCGCCGACCGCGACGTCCAGATGCACCGGCGTCCAGTGGCGATGGTGGCGCGCCCGGTCCGCTCGGGACGTGCCGGCATCGGCATCGTCAGCACGGCTGAGGACATAAAGCGGCGCATCGAGCCCAAGCAGCTCCACGGCGGCGTCGCCGAAGCGGCGGCCCGGTCGCACGCCGAACCCGGCGGCGTAAAAGGCTTCGGCGGCATGCAGGTCCGGCACGTCGATGTTGACCAGCAGGCGCGCCGCTTCGGCCATTACCAGTGGCCGACGTTCGGCATCGAGGCCCAGGGTTCGGCAGGTGCCCGCGGTCCGCCATCCTGCAGCAGTTCGATCGAGATGGCGTCTGGCGTGCGCACGAAGGCCATATGGCCGTCGCGGGGCGGACGATTGATTGTGACGCCGGCGTCCATCAGCCGCTGGCACGTGGCGTAGATGTCGTCGACGCTATAGGCGAGGTGGCCGAAATTCCGGCCCTCGCCATAGTCCTCGGGATCCCAATTGTGGGTGAGCTCGACCTCCGCCTGCCGCCGCTCGCCCAGCGCCGCGTGATCCTCGGGCGTGGCGAGGAAGATGAGCGTGAAGCGACCCTTCTCGTTGTCGATCCGCCGCACCTCCTCCAGGCCAAGCAGCTCGAAAAAGGCGACGGTCTTGGCCGGGTCCGCGACGCGGATCATGGTGTGGAGATAACGCATGCCGGCAGGATACGCCTCCGCTCGGCGGCTTGCCAGCCCTAACCGACCAGCGCCACCACGTCGGCGACCGCGCGTTCGAGCAGCGCGATGTCCTCGTCACGCGACAGCCGGTGGTCGCCTTCCTTGACCAGCCAGCATTGCACGTCAGCCGAGCCGAGCAGTTCCGCGAGCCGGCCTGTCCGCGTCCATGGCACGACCGCATCGCGCATCCCGTGCAGCAGCCGGACCGGCCCGGTGAAGGGGATTGCCCCGGACATCAGCCGGTTCGCCTCTCCCGACGACCAGAAACCGCGCGTGTAGACGGTCGGCTCCGGCCCGTACGCATTGGGCCGTTCAAGCCGGCCATGACTCAGCATGTGCAGCTTCTCGTCGGTGGTAAAGCCCCAATCCGTGAAGTCGGGCGCGGGCGCGACGCCGACCATCGCGGCGATCCGATCCGGCCGAAGCTTTGCGATCAACAGCATCAGCCACCCGCCCATCGACGAGCCGACCAGCACCACCGGCCCCTCGATCAACTCGTCCACCAGTGCCAGCGCGTCGTCGCGCCAGTCGGCCAGCGTCTGCTCCTCGAACGCGCCCTCGCTTTCACCGCAGCCGCCGTAGTCGAAGCGCAGGCAGGCCTGGCCGCGTGCCCTGGCCCATGCTTCCAGCGCCAGCGCCTTCGCGCCGCTCATGTCCGACCCATAGCCGGGCAGGAACATCACCGTTGGCGCGGCGCCTGGGGTGTGATGAAACGCAAGGCGAGGGCGGGGGGCGTCGGTCATACGAAACTCCCTACCCGGTCCCGCGGGAGATCAGAAGCGCCAGCCCTGCTGCTCGGGCGTGTTGCGGCAGATGTTACGCAATGCCGCCCATTGCTGGGCATCGAGCGTCGGGCGGTACGTCACGCCCTTGCCCGCGCTGGCCTCGAAGTTCCTGGCGCGATCGGCCGAGACGGGGTGGGTGTTCACATAGGCGAACAGCCGTTCCGCCTGTCCCGCTCCCCCTCCGAGACGGCGAAAGAAGTGGGCGGTCGGCACGGGCGACACGACCGCGCGCCGCATCATGGCGATGGCCGCGCGATCGGCATTGACCTCCGCCTTGCGCGAATAGGCGGTGGCAAGCAGCGCGTTGGTATAACCGCCGACATTGCTGTCCATCCCGCCGAGCAGCACCGACAGCCCGACTTGCCGGATCAGCGCCTCCGTCACATCGCGATTGCGGACATGGCCGAGTTCGTGGCCGACCACGCCGGCGACCTCATCGGGCGACTTCGCCGCCTTGAGCAGCCCGTCGAAGATGACGATCCGCCCGCCGGGCAGCGTCACCGCGTTGACCATCTTCAGCCGGACGACATGAACGTCGAGCGCGCGGTCCTCCGGTGCGATGCGCCTCAGCATCGTGGCGAGTGCCGCCTGACCGGCGGGATCGTCGCATCCTTTCCGACCGAAATCGCCGACCATCAGGTCGCCCATCCGCTTCTCGACGGAGGCGGGGACTAGCCGTGCGACGGCGGCCGGCGTGCGGAGCACGATCGTGACCGCCAGCGCCGCGACGGCGGCGAACGCGATGCTGGCCGGGGCAAGGCCGATGCGATCGACCCAGCGGCCATAGCGCGGCCGGCCGGGCAGCTTCGCCGCGATCCCAGGCGACGGTGTGTCGACGAAGCCGATCCGCCAACCGCCCATGCGCTTCAGCCCATAGCTGGTGGCGACTGCATCGGCATCGTTGGCGATCAACGCTTCCCACGCGAACGGCCCCGTCTCGCGGTCGCGCTCGACGAGCCGGAATGTGGCGCCATCGTCGGCCAGCACTGCATCGCGGCGCAGCGCCGAAGCGCCGTCATAATGCCACACGCGCGGCCCCACGGCCGCGTCGTCAGAATGCGCCGGCATCGCCCCGTGCATTCTCAGAATGCGCCCACGTCGAACGCGTCCAGCAGCCCTTCGCCCTGGCCCGGCTCGCGCGCGGTGGAGGTGGTCATGTCCTCCAGCCTGACCTCACCGGAAGCCTCGGCGTGGCGAACGAAGAACGTCCAGTTGCGATACACCACGAAGATGTACCCGACGCCCAGCGTCGCGATCGTCAGCCCGACATTGCCGAGGTACAGCAGCACCCAATCCTTGGTGCGCGCACCAAAGCCGAACTGGAGGTCACCGAGCGACAGCGTCCGCGCCGCCTCGCGAAAGAACGCGGCATAATAGGTCAGCGCGACCAGCCCGAGCAGGACGAAGAACAGCAGGTAGAACAGCGCGGCGGCGATCACCAGGGCGATGACCGTCCCCGGACCCGGTGCCCGTCCCATCACCAGACCGCCCGTGGCAAAGCCGATCCCGCCGAATATCGCGGCCAGGACAAACATGCCGATGACGATGAAGGCGGGCGAGAAATAGAACAGCAGGTAACGCCCGAAGATGTTGCGCCACTCGGCGCGCGCGTGAAAGCGCATCGGGCCGAAGCTCATCGCGCTCCAGCGCTCGTTCCACAGCCTGGTCATCGACCAGGGGATCATCAGCCCGGCCGCCAGATAGCCGACCAGCGTGCGCCAGAAATAGCTCCAGCCATAGCGGAACCCCTGATCGTCGCTGCCGCCCCGTATGCCGTGCCACCAGGTCCGGCTGAGCCGATAACGAAGTGCACGGAATACCGCCACGCCGACCAGGTACAGAAGCAGCAGGTATAGGGCGGCACCGATCACGATTGCTGCGCCGGTATGTCCGCGCAACAGCACACCCTGCAGGATCAGCTGCAGGAGGCCAAACGGCAGGAAGAAGCAGACCATCGCGATCAGATAGCCGATGAACAGCTCCGTGCCCGTGCCGGTCCATTCCAGCCGATCGTCGATAAAGCGCGTCCGGCTCCACAGATAGCGCCGCGTTCGCGCGCGCGCCCAGAACGAATAGATCCCCAGCGTCACGATCGTGAGCA